>NZ_JADKPZ010000021.1 GCF_016106035.1 Arcobacter vandammei | reverse complement strand
ATATTGTGTCATTTTTCTACTCATATTTTACCCTTTGATTATATCTTCTAATTTTACTCTAAGAGAATATAAATTTAAAAATATTTGTTCAATTTTCTTGGGGTATTATAATCTTCGGGTCTTGGAATTTTTAGTGCAATTACAGCATTAAATGAAAATTTAGTTCCAGCAATGCCTTATGCAAAAACAGATTTAGGAATAAAAATAACAAATCAAAGTTTAAAAAAAGATATAAATCTCGTATTTATATTTAATATTGCTATTGGTGGGCATATAGCCATTACTGTGCTTGAAAAGTAAATTTATATGAAAAATAAAATATTTAAAACTCAAGTATTTCCAAAATTCAATGAATTTGATATGTATGGAATTATGCACCATATGAACTATTTTTCTTGGTTTGAGTTTTCAAGATATAAATTTTTTCACCAGAAAGATATTGATTTAAAAAAATTATTTAAAGATGGTTATTCTTTTGTTCTAATACAGAGCAATGTAAGGTATCACAAAATGGTTGATTCTTTTGATGAGTATTTTGTAACTTGTAGTATTGATAATGATAAATTATCTTCTCAAATAATCTTGAAACAAAATATTATAAATAAAAACAATATCTTATTTGTTAGTGCAATAATAACTATTGCATTAGTTAAAAATAAACAGTTGGTATTAAAAATACCAGAAGAAATAAAATTAAAACTAAAGGATTAAAAATGGATATGAACTATATTGAAAAAAGAAATGAAATAACAAAAAAAGTAAAGGAGTTATTAATTGAGTCTTTAGGATTAAATATGAAGATTGAGAATATTGAGACTGATGTACCATTATTTGGTCCTTTAGGTCTAGGTTTAGATTCTGTAGATGCTTTAGAATTAGTATTAAGTATCGAAAAAGAATACAATATTATGCTAGGAGATAATGTACAAAAAATACTTTATTCAGTAAATACTATTGTAGATTACATAATGAAAAACCATGAATAACTTATTAGAATTAAATAATGTGTTTAAAAAGTATGACAATTTCATTGCATTAAGAGATATTAATTTAAAAGTATCCTATGGAGAATTTTTAGTACTTTTTGGACCTAGTGGCTCTGGAAAATCTACTCTATTAAACCTTCTTGGTTTAATAGATAACATAGATGATGGAAGCTTATTATTTAAAGGTTTAAATGTTAAGAACTATAACAAAGACCAATTAAGCGAAATAAGGTTAAACAATATAGGATTTATTTTTCAAGATTTTAATTTAATAGAAACATTAAATGTAGAAGAGAATATTCTTCTATCTTTATGGGGACATAAAGATTTTAATAAACATAAAGAAAAATTAAATTTTATTCTAAAAATCCTAGATATTGATAAAATAAAAGATTCTTATCCAACAATGATTTCAGGCGGACAAAAACAAAGAGTTGCAATTGCTAGAGCTTTTATAAAAAATCCTGACTTAATTGTTGCAGATGAACCAACTGCTAATTTAGACTCAAAAAATGCTCTAAATATTTTAGATTATATGAAAAAATTATCAGAAGAGTTAAATACAACTATAATAGTATCAACTCACGATAATAAAATAATTGAAAGAATAAGTAATAAAATTATGCTTGTTGATGGGAGTTTAAACTATGAATAAAATTATTTTTATAAAACAACTTCTTTTAATTTCATTTAAAAATTTAAAACGAAATCTTAGGCGTTCATTATTAGTTTCCTCAGGAATTATTATTGGTTCAATTGCTTTATTTATCTTTGCAGGATATATAAATGCAATTAATACTCTTTGGGGAGATGAACTAATTCATAGTGAATATGCTCATATTCAAATAGTAAAAAAAGATTATCTAAATAGTGATGAAAATGACAAAAAAAAGATGATTAGTAAAGAAACTATAGAAAATATATCTTCTTTATTAAAAGAATCATCTGATGTAAAAGTTATTACTACTAGAAGTTATTTTGGTGGTTTTATTGGCAATGATAATTCATCAGTAATATTTGTTGGAAGAACTCAAGCCGAAGAGAATGAAAGATTAATCAGAAAGCAAACTCCAAAAGTTACAAGTGGAAAATATCTAAACGAAGAGGATCAATCAGGAGTAGTATTAGCAGAAGGTTTAGCTGAAAAATTTGATGCAAAAGTTGGAGATGAACTTATAATTCTTACAAGTTCAATTGATGGTAGCACAGAAGCTGTTAGTGTTAAAATTCGTGGCTTAGTATATTTTAAAGATAAATTTTTAAATAATAAATACCTAATTGCAAATGATAGTTTTATTAATGAAAATCTCTTATATACAGATTCTACCCATAGAATTTTAGTTTTATTAGAGGATGAAACATATATTGATGAAACATTAGAAAAATTAAATAATTATTTCTTGGCCAATAAGTTAGATTTAGAAGCTTATAATTGGAAAAAAATAGCTATTTATTTTACAGATGCAATTAATATGTTTAATGCCTTTTTCATAATTTTAACAGCTATATTAGCAGTTGTTATTATTTTTTCGGTTTCAAATAGTATATTTATGTCTATTATGGAAAGAATGCGAGAATTTTCAACACTTAAGGCAATAGGTATAAAAGATAAAACAATTTGTTCAATGCTTTTTATTGAAGGCTTTATTTTAAGCATCATATCATTCATTATCTCATTGTTAATTGTATTGTATTTAGAACAATATATTAATAATTCAGATTTTTATCTACCACCTTTCCCAGGACAAGCAGACAAAACTAGATTTGTAATATTAATAGATTTAATTGTGACATTCAAAATAGCACTTTTTGTTCTAATAACAACTTTTATATCAAATCTATTTCCTATTATCAAAATGAAAAATACATCTATTATAAAAGGATTAAAATATGTTTAGAAATTTATTAGTTTTATTAATATTGTGTCTAAATTTAAATGCAAATGTTGATTTGTCTAGTTTGGAAAAACAATATTTGGAAAAGTTATATGAGATTAATGATGTAGATTATAGCTACAAAAACTCTTTAGAGATAATCCCTTTTGAAAATAATAAGGAAGATAAAAAAAGTACTTTAACTTATATATATAAAGATCAACAAAAATCTCTAATTATTTTTCAAAAACCAAAAAGCATGGAAGAGAAAGTTGTACTATCAATTGGTAAAAACAAATGGCTATACTCTCCAAAAGTATCAAAAGCAATTAGAATTGCTAGTTCTTCATCACTATATGGTGATGTGTCTGTTGAAGATATTTTAAAATATTCTTTAAAAAATGATTATGAATTAAATCAAATTGAAAAGACAAACAATACTGTAATTTTCACTTTTAATGGTGTAAAAGATGGGCTTTATTTTTCTAAAAAAGTTATTGAATATGACAATAAATCAGAAAAAATATTGAAAGTTAATAACTATTCAAGGAATAATTTTCATCTAAATAGTGTTGAATATTCAATAGATGAAGATGGAAATGAAGTTTATAAAATTGTAAATAATATAAATAAAAATAAATTTACATTTGTAAAATTACTTCCAAAAGAGAAATTAAATAGTGTAGATGAGAAGTATTTTCAGACTTCTAATCTTGACAAAGTTTATAATTGGTTTTTAAATAATGAATAAAATATTATTTTTACTATTTATTTCAACTATATTGCATGCCGAGAATAAATATATTTCAAATATAAAAGTAGATAATAGCTTATCTTTTGAAAAGAAATATTATGATGTTCAAGATTCAATATATCTAAAAGATTTAGATAGAGATAAATATAAAATTGATTATAAGTTAAATATAAAAGCTGATATATTAACTGATACAAAAGTTGAAAGTAAAATAACATATCAAGATAATAATCATAAAAAAGATTTTTATATAAACACTTTTTCTATAGAAAATAGTAACTTTTCTTTATCAAAAAATATATTTATGCTAGGAAACTCTTTGGTTTATAGACCTTTAGATAATATATTTAACTATTCAACTTATGATGACTATGGTATTTGGAATATATCTTATACACAATATCATAGTTTTGGAAGTAGTAAATACTTTTTTATACCAAAGATAGACTCAAACAATGATGATTTATATGTTCAAAAAAACAATATGTTTGGATATGTAAACAATAGTATATTAAATAACTTTGAAATAAATAATCTTTTATTTTATAGTGATGGATACGATTATAATCAAAAGTTTAGTAAACATTTTATTTTGGCATCTTACGGAAATATGCAAATTAATAGTACAGACATAATATTATATTATGATTTATTGCTAAAACAATATAGTAATTTTCTTAATGCTAGAAGCCTCGTAGGAATAAGTAAAAACTTACCAAAAGATTTTATTTTAAATTTTGAAACTTACTATAATCATATTAATGTAAAGATAGATGAAGATTCAAACAAAGAAGATTATGAGCTAAGTAATAACAAAAATTTCTCTATTGCTTACTCAATTTTTAAAGAGTCTTTATTGCCAAAATTAGATTTTACATTTTTCAATGATTATAATTTTTATAAAAAAATTTTAAAAACTGGATTAACTCTAGAATATCAGTTTAATCCAATGACTTTCTCTCTTGAATTAATTAATACTTATGCGAGAAATAATGAGATGTTTGACAAAAGTAATGTTTATAAAAATAGTATAAACATAAAATTACAATATGATTTTTAGGAGGATTATATGAAAAAAGTGGCTTTAGTAGTTGGTGGGAGTAAAGGTATTGGAAAAGCTATAGTTGAAAGATTTGTAAAAGAAGATTATTTTGTATATTTTACATATAATCGTTCACAAAAAGCAGCTCAAGAAATTGTTAGTAACTTAGGAGAAGATAAAGTTGAAGCTTTTTTATTAACAGCAAATGATGATGAAAATGCAACAAAACTTATTCAAAAAATATCAAATGATAAAGGTAAAATAGATGTTTTTGTAAATAATGCAGGAATTACAAAAGATAACTATTTTTCAATGATGAGTAAAGCTGATTGGAATAGTGTTATTGATGTGAATTTAAATAGTGTATTTCATCTTACAAAATTAGTAAGTAAAATTATGATGCAAAAGAAATCTGGTTCAATTATCCTAATCTCATCAATAAGTGCATACATTGGACAAATTGGTCAAGCAAATTATAGTGCTAGTAAGGCTGCTTTAATAGCTTTCTCAAGATCAGTAGCAAAAGAGTTGGCAAAATTTAATATTAGAGTAAATACTATCACTCCAGGATTTATTCAAACTGATATGACAAAGAAAATATCTACTAAAATTTTAGAAGAGTATATAAAAAATATTCCGCTTCAAAGACAGGGGCTACCTGAAGAAGTTGCAAATGTTGCAAACTTTTTGGCATCAAATGAGTCATCTTACATAACCTCATCGAATATAGTTGTAGATGGAGGGTTAATATAATGGCAAAAATTTCTTTAAACTTAGATGCACAAACAGTATATAAACTTTTACCTCAAGCTGATCCTTTCGTATTTGTAGATAAAGTATTAGAGATTACAGATGATTTTAAATTTATAAAAGCTCAAAAAACTCTAACAGGTGAAGAGGATTTTTTTAGAGGACATTTTCCTACAAAAAAGATATTTCCAGGAGTTCTAATATCTGAAGGTCTAGCACAAACATTTATAGCATTAGGAAGTATAAGAAGTTTACTTTCAGCTGGAGTAACCGTTGATCAACTTAAAAATATGAATAGCATAGATTCAAGTTCTATATCTATGTCACCTAGAATTTTCTATCTTGTAAAGGTAGATATAAAGTTTATAAAGATTGTTGAAGCTGGTGAAACTATTGTTTACAATGTAAAACAACTAAGCGAGGATCAAGATAATCTTAAAAAAATAGAAGTATTTGCAACTACAAAACAAGGTATGGTTGCAAAAGGAATACTAACAACATACGATACAGGAGAAAATGTATGAAAACTAAATCTATAATATTTATTTTCGGATTTTTCTTAATAAGTTCATTATTCTATATATTAAGTGACAAAATAGAATTAACTAAACAAGATAATACTTATATATTTTTAGATAAGTTAAATGAATGTTCAAAAAATAAAGATTGTTCAAAAAATATTTCTAAAGATGAAATAGATACATTTTTATCTCTTTTAAAAAATAATTTTTTTATTCCAACTACTCAAGATAATAAAAACTTTAATCTTCTACTCTCAGAAAACAAAGAAGAGATAACTTATATTTTTAATAATCTTGAAGAAACTCTATCTAAATCTAACTATCCAATAATTGCTCTTTATTTATTAAGATATTATGATTTAAATGCAGAAAGTTTTATTAAACATTTTTATGAAAAAACTAATATAAACCTATATAAAGAAGCTGCAAATAATATAACTTTCTTATTTCTACAAAATCAACTTATTGATTATATAAATAGAGGTAAAGAGATAGATAATAAAGATTATGATTTTAATGCTTTAGAATCTTACTATTTTCTTATAGAAGCAAGAGATGAAAGATCTATTATTAATAAAGTTAGATTTGTAAATAAATGCATAGACCTAATAGAAAGAAACTTTCAGCTAAATCAAAACTCTTATTACAATAGATTATATCGTTTAGTTATTCATTCAAATTTACCAGAGTCATTTGTAAATAATGAATATAAACAATCTGATATGAAATTATTTGAAAATAAATTTAAAGATAAAAGCTTCTTAGAAATCTATCCAAACAAAGAGAAAAAAATAGATGAAGATGTTATGACAACTATTGAAAGGATTACAAATGCAAAGTGAATCTATTATTCAAGTAATAAAATATATATTGTTAATATCAACAGTTGGTATTTTATTTTTTATTGATATTGAACTAGCACTGTTTATAGATTTATATTTATATTCTCTAATAATGTGGTATTGTGTAGTATATAAAAAGTTTGACATTATAAATTTTATGATGTTTAGTGTATTTTTGCTTATGTCTATTTTTTATTATATATTTAATATAAAAGATGTTATTCCATATACAGGAATTGTTATTTATATAAATTTTATTTTTCTAACAATTTATTTTATATTTACAAATAGAACATTAACTTATATAGCTAAGCAATATACAAATGAAGAAAAAAAACCAATTTTGTATACAAATATATTTTCTATATTTTCTTATGCTTTAGCAATAGCTTTATCTTTTTTACTGAAGCCAAATATACTCTATATAATTCTTCCTATAGTTATAATTGTTTTAACATCTATTTATCTAAATAAAATTAGAAGATATTTTAATTCAAAGTTTGAAAAAAAAGAAATTTTATTCAAACAGCAAAGTAAAGAAAAAATACAAAACCTTTTTTCAGATAATGAGATTTTTTCAAAAGAGTTCAAAGATTGTAAATATCTACTAAAAGAAGTATCTTCAAATGAAGAGTTAGCAACTTTCAATAACTTACTAAGAATATCATATGAACAATATGTGCCTTTATTAAAAAATTCTTCAAAAGATGATTATTTTGATGAAATTCTAATAAAAGAGTTAGATGAATATTCTAAGCTTTTCATCCTATATTTAGAAGATTCTACTCCTATTGCTACATTGAAAATTTCCTTAAAAGATATAAATAATAAATTACCATTAGAGTATATAACCTTACCAAAAAATCAGACTTTACCAAAGTTAGACCAACTTTTTAAAGTTGCAGAATATGGAAAACTATCAATTGTGCCTAAATATAGAAATGGAGAGATTTTAGATATATTATTTAGAGGAACAGTTTTTTATATTATAGAAAACAAAGTTTCTATAATTTACAGTGATGCTTATATTAAAGTTGCATCTATATATGAAAAAATGGGCTTTAAACATCTACATAAAGATGAGATAATAGATATAAATTCACATAAATCAAAAATTATGTACTTAAATATATCTCATATTATTTCAAATATATATAGCGATTTCAAAGAAGATATAGATAAAGATACACTTTTTGAAAAAATCAAAGAGTATTTAGATTATCTAAAAAATTCAAAAATAAATAATAAATATATATTTGAACAAACTGATTTACATTTGAAATTAGAACAAAAGGATATTGATGAGTAAGAATATTTTTATGTTTGAAGGTCAAGGAACTTTTGAACCTGGTTTTGGTAAGAGTTATTTAAAAAACAGTACATTCAAAGGATATATTGAAGAAATATCTGATTTAACAAAAATTGATATTTCTGATATAAGTTGGGGCAAAAGTTCAATAAAAACACCATTAGATAATAAAAAACTACAAATCTCTATATTTGCAGTAAATTATGCAATAGCAAAAACTATTGAAGATCTAATTGGTACACCAAACTATGTTTTAGGACATAGTTTAGGTGAAGTTTGTGCTTTAATTTATGCAAAAAAGCTAAGTTTAGAAGATGGGTGCAAACTTATTTTAAAAAGAGGTGAATTAATGCAAAATAGCACATATAATATAGAACAAGGTATGTTAGCAATTGCTATTTCAAAAAATAGTGACTTAATTGATTCTATATTAAACAATAATGTCTCTATAAGTAATTTAAACTCATCTGAACAAATAGTAGTCTCTGGTCTAATGAAGAATCTTATAAAAGTAAAAGAACTATGTATTAAAAATCAAATCAAATCAACACTATTAAAAACAAATATTGCTTGTCATAACTCTATTTTAAATGAGACACAAAATGAATTATCAAAAACAATTGACTTATTAGAATTTAATGATAGTGAAATTGATTTTATCCCTATAAATTTAAACAAAGTATTATCTAAAAAAGATGAAATAAAGGAAAATTTAAAAGTTCATATAGTAAATCAAGTAGATTGGCAAAGTAATATGCACTATATGGCTAGTAACTTCTTAGACTATAATTTTATTGAAATTGGTTCTAGTAATATCTTAAAAAATTTCTATATTCAAGATAGAATTGATTTAAATATAAAATTAACGAGAAATTTTATATTTTAAAGCAAAAACTGGGAATTAAACTCTTAATTTCCCAGCTAAAAAACCACTTGAAAAAGACCATTGAAGATTGTATCCACCACAAGGTCCATCAATATCAACTAACTCTCCACAAAAATATAAACCTTTTACAATTTTACTTTGCATAGTTTTTTGCTCAATCTCTTTTAAACTTACTCCACCTCTTGTAATCATAGCTTGTTTAAATCCGTCATGTCCAACAACAGTAAAAGGTGTCCAAACCAAAGTTTTTATAAGTTTTTCTCTTTTTAAGCCCTCTATTTGTTTAAATCGTAAACTTTTATCAATTTCACAAATATTTAAAATCTCATTTGCAACACTACTAGCCAATAAAGTTTCTAAATTTTGTAAAATATTATTTTGTGGATTTTTTGCTATCTCATCTTTTAAATGTTTATAAACTTCTTCTTCATTTTTTCCTTTTAAAAAATTTATCAAAAGTGGAACTTCATCATATTTTTCTAAAATTGGAGTGATTTCTCTAGCAAAATCCAAAATAACTGGTCCTCTAAAACCCTCTTTTGTAAAAATCAAATCTCCTACAAGTTTAAGATTTTTATATTTTGGAATATTTACTTTTAATATAGCTTTGGCGATTGTATCAGCCTTGCAAGAGCCAAAATTTTTCTCTTTTGTAAAAAGTGGCATCATAGCTGGATGAGTGTTTGTGATTTTATGTCCAAAACTTGAAGCAAATTTGTATCCATCTCCACTTGCTCCCAAAGTTGGATAACCCAAACCTCCTGTTGCTAAAATTAAATTTTTACTTTTAAAAATATCATCTTTGCTACTTAAAACAAATGTATCTTCATTTTTCTCTATTTTTTCAATATTTATAGAAGTTTTTACAACAACATTTAAACTTTTTAACTCATTTCCCAAAGCTTCTAAAATCACACTTGAACTGTGATTTATAGGGAAAATCCTAAATCCATCTCTTGCAATTGTTTCTACTCCAATAGAAGCAAAAAAAGACAATAAATCATCTCTAGTAAAGCTATCAAGTGCATCTTTTATAAATCTTCCATTTTTTCCAAATTTCTCACAAAATTCATCTTGACTTAGAGTATTTGTAAGATTACATTTTCCTCCACCTGTTGCTTTAAGTTTTAGTGCAATTTGTGGCATTTTTTCAATTAAAAGCACCTTTTTACCATCTTTTGCTGCACTAATACTTGCCATTATTCCAGCAGGACCTGCTCCTAAAACTATTAAATCATAAATATTGTCCAATTTTTCGCTTCTTTTATTGAGTTTTTTGTATTATAGCAAATTGATTTTAAGCCTCTAGGGAAATTTGTGTTTAATTTTGGTAAAACTTATATTATCTTCATCTTTTTATCTATAAATCTATTTGCAATGAATTTTAAATCTATTTGTGAGAATGAAAATTTAAAAAATAGATTTTTTTGTAAAAAATATTTGATTGAAGAGACTCAAAAGAGTGAAGAAAAAATAGAAAATAAGAAAATAGCATATTTAACTTTTGACGATGGACCATTAAGAGTAACTACAAATATTTTAGAGATTATTGACCAAGAAGATATTTTTGTAACTATGTTTTTTATTGGACACCAAATGGAAACTTTTAAAACTATATATAAAAGTGCATTAAATAATAAAAATATAACGATTGGAAACCACACATATTCTCATGCAAATAACAAATATAAGAAATTTTACAGCAAACCTTTAGAAGTTGTAGAAGATATCAAAAGAGCGAATAAATTAATTGAAAATGATAGATTTTCTAATACTTCATCAAATTTTCTACCTGTAAGACTAGCTGGAAGAAATGTTTTTAGGCTTCCAAATATTCAAAGAGATGATAATATGATACCTTTTCCTCAAAGAGAAACTGAAATTTTAGGCTATGATGAAATTTATAATGAAGGTTACTATATTTATGGTTGGGATTTAGACTGGTCATATGAAGCAAATGGAAGACCAATTCAAACTCCAGAAGAGATTTTTCTAAAAATGGAAAAAATATATAAAAATAAATCTTCATTAAAAGAGAATAAAGTAGTTTTACTAATGCACGATTTTATGTTTTTAAATAAATATGATGGCAAAGAAAACTTATCAACTCTTATCAAACTTCTAAAAGATAATGGCTGGAGTTTTGATAATATAGAAAACTACTAAAAACTACTTTACAAAATATGTATGAAAAATATCAGCTAAAATATAAAGCACAAAAAGTGATAAAATAATATTTCTATAAGACAAAATTTCTCCTTTTAAGTAAATTTGAATATTACAAGTTTACTTAAATATTAAGCAAACTAAATAATAAAATAATAATCATTTCGCTAATATTACACAATTTTTTACTAAATTTCCACAATTTTTTTCAGCAAAAAGGGTCGCATTGCTTTTTAATTCTTATGAGTTTTTACTCGTATTTTTACCAATAACTTTAATACTATATTTTTATCTAAATTCAATAAAAATGGTAACTCTTAGTAAAACCATACTTGTATTTGCAAGTTTGTTTTTCTACTCTTGGTGGAATCCTATATATCTGTTTTTGATTTTAGGAAGTATGGTTTTTAACTTTTTAGTTGGAAAATCTTTAGGTAAAAAAGCAGATAAAAATATGCTTACATTTGGAATTATTGGAAATGTTGCACTTTTGGGATATTTTAAATATGCAGATTTTTTTATTACAAATTTCAACTGGGCATTTAATAGCGAAACTCCCCTACTTCATTTGGCTTTACCTTTAGCAATTAGTTATTTTACCTTTCAACAAATTGCTTTTTTGGTTGATAATTATAGAGGTGAAGTAAAAGAGTTTAGTTTTTTAAATTACTCTTTATTTATTACATTTTTTCCACAACTTTTAATGGGTCCAATAGTTCATCACAAAGAGATGATGCCACAATTTGCCCTAAAATGGAGAAGTTTACTAAGATGGGAAAATATCTCTTTGGGGCTTTTTATCTTTTCTATTGGATTAGCAAAAAAGACTTTGCTTGGAGATCCACTAACTGATTATGCACAATACGCTTTTGATAATGCCCAAAAACTAACAATGATTGAGGCTTGGTATGCTTCAACATCTTATGTTTTATCATACTATTTTGACCTTTCAGGCTATGCTGATATGGCTATTGGAATTGCAAAAATGTTTAATATTGATTTGCCAAAAAACTTTAATAGCCCATACAAAGCAAGAAATTTTGCTGATTATTGGAGAAGATGGCATATGACACTTAGCCGATTTTTGGGAGATTATATATATAAAAGTTTAGGTGGAAACAAAAATATTGTTTGGATAGTGTATTTAAATATTATGATTACATTTTTTGTATCTGGATTTTGGCACGGAGCTGGATGGACTTTTATTGTTTGGGGATTAATAAATGGTGCTTTTGTTGTAATGGCACATATGATGAAAAAAGCAAACTTACAGATGAATTTCTATGTCGCTTGGTTTTTGATGTTTATTGGATTAATCATAACAAGAACTCTATTTGTTGCCAAAGATTTTAGCGATGCTTGGTATGTTATAAAAACTATGTTTAATCCATATAATCTTAAATTTGAAGCACTTTCTCATATAGATTTAACTTGGCAAAGTTTCTATATTGTTGTAGCCTTGATTTTGGCTTTAGGATTTAAAAATAGTGGACAAATAGCTGAAAATTTCAAACCAAATTTAAAATATACTCTATATACAATTGTACTTTTATGTGCAAGTTTGTTCACTTTCTCAAGTGCAAAAGAGTTTTTATACTTTCAATTTTAGGAAAAATAGATGAAAAAACATAAAAGATATATATTTGCTTCAATATTTTTCTCACTTCTAATCTTTATTTTGGGAATTGGTGTTAAATATATTATTGACCCTGTTGGATTAAATAACAAATTTGATACAGGACTTTACAAAGATGTTGCCTTAGCTTATAGAACTCAAAAATTTGTAGAAGTAAATAACTTTAAACCAAATACATTAATTATTGGTGGAAGTAGAGTTCACTATTTGGATAATAATGATTTAGAAAAATATACAAATGATAAAGTTTATAATCTTGGTTTTAGTTTCTCAACTTTAGAAGAACAATACTACTATTTAAAATACTCTTTAGAGCATTTTCCTATAAAAAATGTTGTACTTGGGCTAAATTTATACCCTTTTAGCCAAAAACTTGAAGATAATAGCAGCGATTTTGATAAAGATTTACTTGAAGATGGATTTACTATTTTTAAACAAATCAAACACTATGTTGAAGTTCCTCTTTTTAAATATCTTAAATATGTTTTAAATAATAAAAACATAGAAGCAACTTATAAAGATGGAGGAATAACAGCTTATCATCAAAGTGTTGTTATAAAAAACAATCCAAAAGAGCCTATGTGGGAAGGAACTTTAAAAGGATATAAAGAGAAATATGAAAACTTTTTGGAGTGGGGAGAAGATAGCCTAACTTACTACAAAATGATAGTTGAACTTTGTGAGAAATACAATGTAAATCTAAAAGTTTTTACAACAGCAGTTCACTCTGATATGCTAAAACTTCTTGAAGAGACAGACAAAGTGGATATATTTCAACTTTGGAAAAGAGAGCTATCAACTATCTATCCTTATTGGGATTTTATGTATGAAAATAGTATTACAAATGATAAAGATGCATATATTGACCCTTCTCATTTAAAACAAGAGTATGGAAAATACTATTTTGCAAGATTATTTAATGATAAAAATGTTGATGTTCCAAATGATTTTGGAGTATATATAAAGAAAAAGTAGAGAAAATCTCTACTTTTTTTATTTTGTAATTTTATCTACAAAATTACTTACAGGAGTTACAAGCTTTTGTAATAGCATACTTACAAGAATAAATACAACCATCCAAACAATAACAGCTGCCCATGAAGGTAAATAATCAAAGAAAATATCATATCTTCCAATTAAAGGCCAGTGAATTAAGTAAACTTCATATGAAAATGCTCCATACATAGCTAAAAATCTACTCTCAACTTTTTTAAGTACAAAAATCACAACAAATGCCATCATAATCACAATACATGCCAATTGTTCAACTAAATAGTTTTCTCCTAAAAGAGATTTTAATATAGGCCAATCTTTTCCACTTGTATGTTGAGAAACATAAGCCACAACAACAGCCATAACTATGATTACAAGGTATCTAGCAATATTTGTATTATCTCTAAAGTTTTTGATACTCTCAACCAATTTATTTGGTACATCTGGTTTAATAGCTAAGAAATATGCCATTAAAATACCAATAGAAAATGCTACAGAGTGAAGTCTATGAAGCCAATTACTTCCTAAATCTAAAGGATTTGTTCCACCAATAATCAAAGCAATAACAGCCAAAATAATTGCAGTTAGCCAAGGTGCTTTTTTGATAAAAAATAGTGGGAAAAGAATATAAAACATCATCATCCAAGTAATATACCAAAATGGAGAGTTTACATCTGCAAAACCATCAGCTGTTGGGAAAAATCCTAAAGCAGATTTTAGCATATACATAAATCCATAATTTTTATCTAAAACAACAAAATCAGCAATAAACATAATAATTAAAGCTATCCAAAATGGAATAAAGATTTTAATTACTCTTTTTTTGTAAAACTCTAAAGTTCCCATAGGTCTTTTCATCATACCAACAGTTAAACCAAATCCCGACATTAGTAAGAATAAATCAACACCAACTCCAGCAATAGTAGAAAGTGGATATAAAAACTCCCAGTTATTTACTTTCATATAAGTAAAGTGAGCAAAAACGACGGTCAAAATCCCCAAACCTTTTAACTCATTTGTTACACTAATTGGAAAAACATCATTATGAGAAGTTCTTCTTAAAGTCAAAAATGTAACAAGCAAAAATGCAACAATTACAATCTGAGTCGCTAATTGAACATCATCTGTAATTTTAAATGTAACCTGCCCTAAAGCCATTGGCTATCTCCTTTTAAAATAAATATTTAGTAATATAATATCTTAAAAACAATTATTTATTACTTTTATTAATAAATATTTTAATTATTCATCCAATTTCTTATGTTTTTTTCCAATTCTTCAGGGAATTCCAAAGGTATATTATGGCTTGTTCCAACTCTTTTAATTAAAGTTATATTGTGTTTTTCATTTTCAAGTTTATTTATTGCTTCACTATCAAGAAGCCTATCATCACTACTATAAAACATTGTTACAGGTAAATTTAACTCTTTTAGCTCTTTACTTAAATCAACTCTATTAAAAGTGCTTTCAAGTTGAGAGATAAACTCCTCTTTCCCCATTTCATTAAACATCTCAACAATAGTTTGTAGTAAATCTAAATCATCTATATTTTGTTCTTCAACCAAACTCTTTGCTTTTTGTAAATCTAAACTTATTTCATCATTTAATTTAGCAAACTCCAACTTTTCTCTTCTTCTAGCTAGTTCCACATCTGAAGTTTTTGCAGGAGTTGAACTAAGCATAAAAAGCCTTTTAACTCTTTGTGGAAATTTTATTGAAAAATATGAAGCAATATAACCACCCAAAGAAAAACCCAAAAGGTTTATCTTTTCATCTTTTATTTGTTTAGATAAAATCTCATTTATCTCATCAAAATTTGTACTTCTTGGAATTTTCAAATAAATAATTTCAAAACTATCTTCTATTTTTGGTAAAACTCTTTTCCATAATTTTTCATTTGTCATAAGACCTGGAATAAAATATATTTTCTCTTTCATTTTATAAAACCTTTTAATTTTTTAAATAATATAGATTTTACACAAAGCCAACTTAATCAAAAAATCAAAATAAATATAATAAGTTTTTCTTATTCATTATAAATTAAGTTATCTTATATAATAATCACAAAAAAATTTGGAGTAATAGATGAATACATTTGATAAAATAAGAGCTTTTTGTAGACCATTTAGAATAGTTTTAGGATTGGTTTTAATCGCTATTGGATTTTATATAAGTAACCCTTGGTTTTATTTAGGGTTTATACCTTTGGTAGCTGGAATTTTAGATTTTTGTCCACTTTGCAAATTTAGTGGAAAATGTACACCAAAATTAAAAAAATAAATAAGTTTAAGAAGTAATCTTACTTCTTAAATTTTATTATTATCATTCCGCAAAATTTATTATCTTTATAAAATTCTGCTCTATATTCTTGATTATTTTTATCTATTGAATAAGCATCTTGAATATCTTTTCTTTCTAATAAAATATTATCTTCACTATCAACACCTTCTTTACTGTATCCAATAATATTTACTCTATAAGCAGATTTATCTATTTTAAAATTATTTTCAACTTCTATAATTTCTCCCAATTTTGTCTCAATTGTCTTTCCATCAACTTCTATTTTTATCTTATCTTTTACTTCATAAATTTCAAAAATTTGAGGAGTAAGAGTTGTAACTTTTTGATTTCCTATATAAATTTCAAAACTATTTTTTACATTTTTAATATTTGCTATATTGTGGTCAAAATCAAAATTATTTTGCTTTGCTTTCATAGGTACAAATCTAAGCTCTTTTTTGATATCAGTTAAATTTAATTTTATATTATTATTTATAGTTAAAGTTCCAAAATCCTCTACTAACTTTTTAACACTATCATAATTATTTACATCAAAATCTCTTTCAAAACCTATTTCCATTACATTCATAAACTCTTCAATAGATTTTAGTTGATAAATAACCTTATGAGTTAAATCTGTAATATTTTTGCTTGTTTCAATTGCAAATGCTGGTTTATTGTTTGTAACTGCAAAATATGTAAGAGAAAGTTGTTGCTCTTCATCTTTTGCTTTTGTTTCAGTATTTTTTACACCAAAATAGTGAAAATCTTGAAAAAGCTTATCTTGATTTAAAGCATCTCTTACTTTTGAAGCTATCTCATCAAGATTACCAAATTTTTCTAAAGAGTGAATTTTTTCTTGATCAATAATTGTTGCTTGTCCCCAAGCTCTTGGATTGAAAATTGCATTTTCATACTCTTTTCTATAAAATCCATGACCATCATGTAAATTTAAAATCAAATCTACTTGTTTATCTGTAATTATTTTTTTTATTTTTTGCACATTTGCATAATCAGAATCTTTTTTATCTAAAGTACTAAATTTTCTATTCATATCCTTATAAAGACCTCTTTGATTTGCAACCATACTATCAATATTAACACTAGGGGCTACCCAAACTGCTCCTTTTGTTATCTTATAGTGTTTTTCAAAAAAAGATGGTGCAAAGTAACCACCTGGTTCATCTCCGTGGATACCACCAATTATAAGAAGAGTATTTCCATCTTCATTTGCCTCTTTTTTATATAAAGTAAACTCTTTGTTTGTTACATTACTTTTATTAGTAGTGGAAGTATTGTTTTTAGTTGTTTTCTTATTTGTAGAACCTCCATATAAAGATAGTACTAAAGCTAATATTATAGTTATAAATTTCATCTCTCTCCAAAATACATAAAAAATGGTTTGAATAATAGCAAAAAGCTTTTTATAGGTGGATTAAAAGTGATATTCTTAAAAATAGAGTTATTCTCTATTTTATGTTAGAATATTTATAAAATAAGATATAAATGGATAAATATAATAATGAATAAAAACAGTATAAAAACTATAGAAACATTTGAAGAACTAATAAATTTAAGTGATTACTCTTTTGTAAACAAGTTAAATAAAGACCCAGATTCAAAATATAGTGGTGACAATAAATTTCCAAGAGAGGTTTTTAGTGGGCATTTTGTAGAGCTTGAGCCAACAACTATAAAAGAGCCAATTTATATTTCTCACAGCATTAATTTTTTTAAAGAGTTAGGTTTTAGTGAAAACTTATTAAAATCTTCTGATTTTATAAAACTATTCTCTGCAGATAGTTCAAATATCTCAACAAAAAATAATTTAAAATCTTGGGCAACAGGATATGCTCTATCAATTTATGGTAGAGAGTATTATGCACAATGCCCTTTTCAAACTGGAAATGGCTATGGAGATGGTAGAGCAATCTCTGTTTTGGAAGCTGTGATAAATGATAAAAGATGGGAATTTCAGCTAAAAGGCTCTGGAAAAACTCCATATTGTAGAGGAGCTGATGGAAGAGCAGTTTTAAGATCAAGTATTAGAGAGTTTTTGGCTCAAGAGCATATGCACGAACTTAGAATTCCAACTTCAAGATCTTTGACTTTGTTTACTTCTAAAAAAGAGCAAGTAACTAGACCTTGGTTTAAAGACAATTCTTACTCAATGGATCCTGAACTTATGATAAAAGAAGATGTTGCAATTACAACAAGAGTGGCATCTTCTTTTTTAAGAGTAGGACAAATAGAACTTTTTGGAAGACGAGCTAGAAAAAATGAACATAAAAATGCTTTGCAAGAGTTAGAAATGATTGTATTATATTTGATTGATAGAGAATATAGTGAAGAAATCAATCAAGATTTAACTTTAGAAGAAAAGATAATATTACTTGCAATTGAGTTTCAGAATCGTCTTACTTCTTTGGTGGCTAACTGGATAAGAGTTGGGTATTGTCAAGGAAATTTTAATAGTGATAACTGTGCAGCTGGTGGTTTTACTCTTGATTATGGTCCATTTGGTTTTATGGAGATGTTTGACCCAAAATATCAATCTTGGACAAATGGAGGAATGCACTTTTCATTTTTTAATCAGCCTGTTGCTGCACAAAAAAACTTTAAATCCTTTTGTAGTGCTTTAAAACCTCTACTTAATTCAAATATAGAGTATTTAAAAAAACTTGAAGATATTGAAAACAGTTTTTTAAATATTATGCAAGAAAGAATGGAAAATATGTGGGCTAGTAAGTTGGGATTAGAAAAGTTTGATTTTGAACTTTTTGAAGGACTTATAAATCTTATGATTGATACAAAAGTTGATTACACAATATTTTTTAGAGAGTTATCAAATATTCCTTATGATGTTAATGGTCTTGAAAAAAGCTTTTATGGAAATTTGGAAAGTGAAAATATAAAAGCTAGATGGAATAGTTGGATTAAAAATTGGAAATCAAAAATAAATGTAAAAGATGATGAGTCAAAACAAAATCTTTCAAATAAAATGAAGTTAATTAATCCAAAATATATTTTAAGGGAGTGGCATTTGGTTTGGGCATATCAAGAGGCACAAAATGGAAATTATGAACCTTTAAATGAACTACAAGAGATAATGACAAAACCTTATGAAGAGCAGAGTGAAGAAGTAGAAAAAAAATATTATGCTAAAAAACCAAAAGACTTTTTTGGAATAGCTGGAATATCCCATGTTAGTTGTTCATCGTAAAAATCAAAAAAAATTTATTTTTTATAATTTCTAAAAAGTTTTATGTAGATTTTTTTGAATTTTGGTGATGGTGTACTACTAGTACATCAAGCCAAAATTCAAGGAAAGATATGTGAAAATTCTTAGAAAATTATTCCCATTCGATTGTTGCTGGTGGTTTTGATGATATATCATAAACAACTCTGTTTATTCCATCAACTTCATTTATAATTCTTCTACTAATTGTTTCCAAAATTTCATGTGGAATATGTGCAAAAGTTGCTGTCATACCATCTGTTGCATCTACTATTCTTACACAAACAGTGTTATCATAAGTTCTATTATCTCCCATAACACCAACAGATTTTACATTTAATAAAACTGTAAATGCTTGCCAAGTTTTTTCATAATATCCAGTTGAGTGAAGAACATCAAGTAAAATCACATCAGCCTTTCTTAAAAGGTCTAAATCAGGTTTATTTACATCTCCCATAACTCTTATTGCAAGACCAGGTCCAGGGAAAGGGTGTCTATTTATCATATTTCTTGGAAGTCCAAGTTCTAGTCCTAGCTCTCTTACTTCATCTTTAAAAATCTCTCTTAAAGGCTCAACTAATTCAAACTTCATCCAATCAGGAAGCCCTCCAACATTGTGATGAGATTTTATAGTTTTTGAAGGTCCTTTAACTGAAACAGACTCGATAACATCTGTATATAGAGTTCCTTGAGCTAAAAACTCAACTCCAGAGTGTTTTTTTGCCTCTTTATCAAATACTTCTATAAAAGTTTCTCCAATAATCTTTCTTTTTCTCTCAGGATCAGTAACACCAGAAAGTTTACTTAAAAACTCTTCACTTGCATCAACAGTTATTAAATCTATTCCTCTACTTTTAAAAATAGTTTCAACTTGCTCTCTTTCGTTTGCTCTTAAAAGACCATTGTCCACAAATACAGGAATTACTTGATTTCCAATTGCTTCAAAAAGTAGTGTTGCAACAACAGAGCTATCAACCCCACCACTAACAGCACATAAAACTTTTTTATCTCCAACTTGTTTTTTTACTCTTGCAATTTGCTCTTTTGCAAAACTTCCCATATTCCAAGTGCTTTCACAACCACAAATATATTTTGCAAAGTTTTTAAGTAATTTTGTTCCACACTCTGAGTGATAAACTTCTGGATGGAATTGGAAAGCATAGATATTTCTACTTGTATTTGCAATAGCTGCATAAGGAGAATTTTCACTTGTTGCTATTTTTTCAAATCCACTAGGAATCTCTTCAACTCTATCACCGTGGCTCATCCAAACAATTTGACCACTAGGAGTATCTTTGAAAATTTCACTGTCTCCTACAAAATCTAGTTTTGCTTTACCATATTCGTGGCTACTTGCAGGAACAACACTTCCACCAAAGTATTGAGAAATAAGTTGCATTCCATAACAAATTCCTAAAATCGGAAGCCCTAAATCAAAAATTGTGCTATCTGGATGATATGAATCACTAGCATAAACTGAGGCTGGACCACCTGAAAGGATAATCCCTTTTGGAGTTCTAGCCATAATATCTTCAATTGATTCGTTATATGGAACAATTTCAGAATAAACTCCACTTTCTCTTAATTTTCTAGCAATAATTTGTGTGTATTGACTACCAAAATCTAATACAACTATTGGTACATGCTTCATTAATTTTACCTTTCTTCTATTGTTTAATCGGATATTCTATCTAAAAACTCTTTTTAATCTTCTTTTATAAAGTGAGCACCCAAAGATTTTTCTCTTTTAAGACAAGCTTTAAGAATAGTTTTTGCAGTTAAAAGTCTTAAATATAATAGCCTTCCAACATCAAGTTTTAAATAGTTTTCAATAAGCTCCAAAGCTTCATTTAGTTCTTTTTTTGTTCGCACTATTCCAGCTTGTTCCCACATAATTCTTCTTAAATCATCTTTTATCTCTTTATCTATACTTTTATTTCTAGTGTAGTTTTTTATCTCTTTTGTATAGTTCTCTTTTTTGATTTTAAAATTATCTTCCAAAGAGTTTGAAACTGCAATTTTTGAAAAAACCAAACCTTCCAAAAGTGAATTTGAAGCCAATCTATTTGCCCCGTGAACTCCATTACAAGCAACTTCTCCAATAGCATAAAGATTTTTAAAACCTTTTACTCTTGTATCCAAACCAACATCAACTCCACCCATACAGTAGTGAAAAGCTGGACTTATTGGCACATTTTCAAAAGGGAGTTCATATCCTAAATCTTTTATATTTTCATAAATATTTGGAAATCTTTTTTTAAAGGCTTTTTTCTCAAATTTTTCAAAAGATAGAAAAACTCCTAGTCCAGTTTTTTTATTGTAATCAAAAATAGCACGACTAACTATATCTCTAGGAGCTAACTCTCCATCTTCGTGATAATCAAATAAAAATCTCTTTCCATTTTCATCTACAACAAAAGCACCCTCACCTCTTAAAGCTTCACTTAATAGCGGTTTTCTTGCAAATGTTGTACCTTTTAAAACTGTTGGATGAAACTGTGTCATCTCCATATCTTTTAGAGCTATATTCTTTTCTGCAATAATTCCGTGAACTTCTCCCGCATTTGCTGTTGAGTTTGTATGGTATCTATAAAGTGAACCAACTCCTCCACTTGCAATTATTGTATTGTGAGAAAAAGCTACTTTTTGTTCATATTCACTTGTAAAATATTGAACTCCATAACAAATATCATCTTGTACTAATAAATCACAAACAACAGCTTGAGTTAAAATCTCATGAGGACAATGTTCAAGTAAAAAAAGATGAATCTCTCTTCCTGTTGCATCTCCACAAGCATGTAAAATTCTATTTCTACTATGAGCTGCCTCTTTTGTATATGCTAAAGTTCCATCATCTTTTTTATCAAAATTCATACCAGAGTCTATAAGCTCTTTTATTGTAGGAATTGATTCACGACTTAAAAGCTCAACAGCTTTTATATTGTTGTAGTTTACACCAGCTTCAAGAGTATCTTTTATATGTGTGGGTATATCATCTTTATCAACAGCACTTGCAATTCCACCTTGAGCCCAAAAAGTATTTGAGTTCCAAGTGGACATTTTACACAAAATTAAAACTCTCTTATCTTTTGGTAAAAGTCTTGCAGCATTTAAACCAGCTATTCCAGCTCCAACTATTATATAATCGTATATCATTGTTGTGTTGTTTGTTGTTTATCATTTGGTTTATAAACTGGATCAGCCTTATACCCACAAGCACTAAAACTAAATAAAACTCCTGCTATAATTAAAGTATGAAAAAACTTAACGATATTCTTAACCATATTGAATCCTTTCCCGAATTTAAAAAATTTAACACAATAAAATCAATCTCGAAATTTATTGATATTCTTCCAGACAAACTTAAAAATGGTATTAAATTTGCATATATAAAAAATAGAACACTTTTTTTTGTATTGACTCATCAAGTATATAAAATGGAATTTAAGTATAACAAAGAGGAAATAAAAAAATTATTAGAAAAATATCAATTTACCGATATTAGCGATATAGATTTTTTTGTTACAAATACTATAAATAGTGAAAAAAATGAGAAAATTGAAGATAAAAAGTACAAAGAAAGATCTTTAGGAATTTTTGAAAATAGAATAAAAGATGAAAAACTTTTTTTAAAATTTGAAAATATTAGAAAAATAATAAAAGAGTCAAGATAATAGGAAATTTATGATTTTAAAAATCATAAATTAAAGAAGTCAAAAACTTTCTATCCAATCTCTCTTTCTCTGTTTGATTTACATACTCAAGTTTATAGTTTGCACCCAAAGATAAATTATCAATCATTTTTACATAAACTCCTGTATCACTTTTAAAGAAATACCTTTTTGAATCACGGCTTGAAAAAAGATAAGCTAACATCTGCCTAAATTCAATATTCTCTCTTATATTATATTTATAGTTCATCTCTACTTTTGGAGCTAGATATTTATCTGTTTTTTTATCATCAAATCTATCAACAGCATAATCAAAACCACCTTGAATATCTAAAACCTCATCATCTTCATAGATAAACTTATATCCAAGACCTGGCCCTATATTTAACCTTGATTTATAATCACTAAACTCATCTCTTACAAAATATCCACCTAAATAGGTATATAATCTATCTCCTATCATATGGTTATATTCTAAATCTATCTCATATTTATTTGCTGATTTTTTATTATTATCTTTACTTCTAAAAATATTTGCTTTTGCCTTTAACTCTCGTTCATCAAATTTTGCTTCGCTTAATATACTTCCATTTAGTGAACTTGTATTTGTATTTCCACTACTATTTACATACGATAATTCAGCTCTATTTGTAATATTATCTTGTGCATATATACTAGAAAATATTAGTGCTAAAATAATAAATTTTTTATTCATCTGTTTCTTTCCTTAAAACCTGTCTTTTTTGAGCTTTGCTTTGCTCTATTTGTATAAAATCTTGCTCATATTTTGAAAACTTCTTTAAAAATGGTGGGATTTTTCTCCCCTTTATACTCATTACATCTTCTAAGATAGTTTTTACCAAAAGTTCCTCTTCAAAATCCCTACTTAAATACTCAAACAAATACTCTGCAACTCTATCAAGTGAGATTTTATGTGTACTTTCACTTCTTTTATAAATCCATTTTGAAAAAGAAAAAAAACCATCAAATACCTTTCCATCTTTAAATAATAGCTTAGAAGTTTTCATAAAGTTACCACTATTATAAACTATATCCCAAAATCTAGCAAACCTCTTCATATCTTGCATTAAATCAAAGGGTATTAAATCGTTTTGCAAAATATCATAAGGTGGAAATGGATTATAAACCATACCATAAACTTCATCATGCCTATTTAGTGTAGTTCCTGATAGTTTTTTAAGTATTCCTATTTGAATTTCACCACTACTTAGAGTATAAAGCAAATCAAGATTTGAAGCAAAACTCTCTATTGTTTCACTAGGAAGCCCTACAATTAAATCTATATGCATATGTGCTTTTGTTTCATTACTTAAAAATGCTAGATTATCTTTTATTTTCTCCATTCGTAAATTTCTATTAATCTGTTTTGCTACATCTAAATTTAGAGTTTGAATTCCAACTTCAAGCTGTAAACTTCCAGCTTTAAACTGTTTTAAAAGCTCTCGCAGTTCTGGTGGAAAATTATCAGGAATTACTTCAAAATGTAAAAAGTAATCCTCATCTTTTGCTAAAAAATACTCCAAAATTGCTTTTGCATAAGATATTTTTAGATTAAAAGTCCTATCTATAAACTTATAATTTCTAGCTCCCCTATTCCAGAGTTTATCAATCTGCTGTAAAAAAACATCCATAGGCAAATATCTCATAGATGAGTCAATACTAGATAGACAAAACTCGCAAGTAAAAGGGCAACCACGGCTACTTTCTATATAGATATGTCTATTTTTTATATCAAAATCAGTGTAATAATCATAAGGTAAGGCAATTTTATCAAACTCTACTGGTTTTGCATGAATTATCTTATCTTTTGGTCTAAATCCACCTAAAACATTAAGACACAGGTTATAAACAGATATTTCACCTTCTCCAAACATAAAATAATCTGATTTTTCTAAATCAACTCTATGTGGTAAATGGCTTATTTCTGGACCACCTAAAGCAACTATTGTTTGTGGGCTTACAAGTTTTATATAATTTACAAGCTCTTTAACATCTGAAACATTCCAAATATATGTAGAGATTAATACTATTTTTGGTCTGTATTGTAGTATCTCTTCTGCTATTGTTTGGTTTTGGCTATTTATTACAAACTCCAATATTTTTGCATTTTCTTTTAGCTCTTTTAAGTTTGCAAACAAATACCGTAAAGATAGACTTGAATGTGAAAATCTTGAGTTTAATGTTGTAAGAATTATATCTTTTTGTTCTACTGTATTTTTATTATTCATAAGGCGGATTTTACTTAAAATGGTGTTACACTAAGCTTTTATATAGTTTAACCTACTATAATTTAGCAAAAAAATTAAAAAGGTTTTATATGCTTAGAACAAAATTTGCTCAATTTAGAACAATTTCAATAGTTGAAGGAATATCATATTTAGTACTTGTACTAATAGCAATGCCACTAAAATATCTTTTTGCTGAGCCTATGGCTGTAAAAATATTTGGAATGATTCATGGGATTTTATTTATTCTTTTTTGTATTGCACTTTATGGAGCTATGAAAAGATATAAATGGGGATTTGTTTTCTCTTTGAAACTATTTATCTACTCTTTAATTCCATTCTTATTTATCTTAATAGAAAAAGAGATTATGAAAAAAAGAGAAAATATTTAGGCAAAGCCTAAATATTTATTTTAATTTTTTCTTCTCTTCTTCTAAATCAATATCTGCTATTTTTACAAAATATGTTTGTTGGTCTTGTGTTTGACTAGTTGTTTCTGTAGGAACAAGTTCATAATTATCATCATTGTTTGAAGAGTATCCTCTTAAGTTTATCTCCAAGAAATCATCAATTTTTGATACATCAATATCTAAACTAAACTCTTTTTCAATATTTATATCAGTCCAATTATCATCAAAACCTTCAACCATTAAATAAGAAGCTTTAATATTTTTCCCCAATAAACCACTATACATCTCATCTTTTTCTTTATATACATCAAGTTTTTTAAAGTTTTTAGGATTTTTCACCTTTATTAGTGAAGCATCTTTTAACTCAGGGAAAGATACACTTATTCCGCCTGAATTTATCTTATCTAAAGAGCTTTTATATTTAAAATTTAATCTTAAAGTATTTTTATCTAATAATAAATAGCTATATGAAAGATTTAAATCATCTTCATACATATCATAATCCATATCAGCAAAAGGCTCATTTTTTGGAAATTTCAAAGACTCTTTTGGTAAAACTAAACTATCATTTACATATAAACCATCAGCTTTTAATTCAGCTTTTAAAATTTTAAACTCATTATCTTCTGAATCTAAAAGTTTTATATTCATAGTTTTATTTAAACCTAAATCTTCTACTAGTTTTGTAGCTGAATCTTTATCTATTTTTAAATCAATATTTATAGAATCAAAAACATCATTTAAAGCTTCAAATTTCATCTCTGAAAGATTTTTGCTAAGAGCAAAACTAGATTTTAAATCAAAAGTTTTAAACCACTCTTTATTTTGAAAGTTTAGGTTTTTTGAGTCTAAATTTAAAGCTATACTAATTCCAGCTTTTGAAAGAGCTTCCAAAAACTCTTTTGCCTGTTTTTCTAACTTCTCTCCATTATCACCAATATTTGCATATACATTCATAAAATCTTCATACTGTTTATAAGGAACTTTACTCAAGATTAAATCAAGAGAAGAGTTTTTTATAGTTATTTCATCTTCTTTAGAATTTGATTTTTTAAAAACCAAATCTTCAAATGCAATTTTTGAATTACCCTCTAATAAGCCATCTATTACTTTTGAAAAAGATAAAAGTTCTATACTTTTAATATTTAACTTAGCAAAATTATCAGAGATATTTACATTTTCTATATCAAATTTTGAACTAATTGCTTTATTCTCCTTTTCCTCATAAAAACTCTTTATTTTTTCAAAAGAGATAGTAAAATCATCTTCTTTGTTATTTGCTTTGATTAAATCAATATTTAAATTATTTTTATCTCCATATATACCTCTAATAGTCATTGAACTATCAGGCATAACATAATTTATATCTTTGATTTTATAATTTTGCTTTTCGTCTATATTTATTTGGAAATCTCTATTATTTAGCATATTCTCCAAACTTTTAAGAGCTTTATTATCCTCAAAAGATAGTATCTCCTGCATTGCACTATTTGACAATTTTGTTAAATATAGATTTAGATCTAATTTAGAGTTCAAAAGATTAATATTAAAATCATAATCAAAAGTAAGACCTTCTAAAGCCTCATCAAGCATACTATTATCAAAAATCTTTACAATTTGTTCTATACTCTTTTTTAATTCACTCTCTTCTTGAAGAGAAACCAAATACTTAATAGCTTTTTCTGAATAAGCAACTTCTATTTTTCCATTTGCTTCTATTTTTAAAGGAATATCTCTTTTTTCAATATTCACATTAAAACCATTTGCTTTTAACTCCTCTATTTTTGCATCGATTTTACTATTTACACTACTTCTTAAAGTAAAACAAACTGCAACTACAACTAAAACAAGGGCTAATAAGCCCAAAATAACTTTTTTCATAATACTCCTTTAATTTGGTCTATAAACTTTTATATTTGTAAATTTTTGCTCATCTTTTAGATACTGTCCGTGAAGCTGACTCATAACACCTTTATCACAATATAAAAGATAAGTTTTATCTTGGTCTAATTTTTTAAACTCCTTTTTCAAGTCATAAAAAGGGATTTTTAAAACTGTACAAGAAGCTTTTAAAGTATCGCTACTTTGTCTAATATCAATTACTGTATCATCACTACTTAAATTATTTACAACTTCCAAAGTCCCAACTTCACAAACATCATCTAAAACTTCATCAATATTTTTTATTTTTGCATTTTTAACAGCTTCATCTAAAACTGTATAATCAAAAGCTTTAGACTCTTTTTCAACTCTATCAAAACTTCCAGCAGTTACTGGATTTTGCGAAATTACTCCACAATACTCAGGCATGGCTTCTGCAAATTTTTTTGTTCCTATTTTTGTTGCTATATCAATAATTTCTGGCTTAGACATAAAAGCAAGTGGTCTTAAAATCAAAATATCACTTGCTTTATCAATTAAGCTTAAATTTCTTAGAGTTTGACTTGAAACTTGAGCTACACTCTCTCCTGTTATTAAAGCATCTATCTTCATATTTTTTGCTACACTTTGAGCAGCTTGTATCATCAATCTTTTAAGCATAACTCCCATATATGAGGGGCTTATATCTTTAAATATTTGAGTTACAACATCTTCAAAAGGAATAGTAATAAATGAAACTCTATGAGAAGAGGCAAATTTATTCCATAAATACCAAGATACTTGTTTTACTCCTATTTCATGAGCTATTCCACCTAAATTAAAGAAAATAAAGTGAGTTTTCAAACCTCTTTTTTGAGATAAGTAAGAAGCAACAGTTGAATCAAATCCACCAGACATTAAAGACAAAATTTCACCTTGAGTTCCTAAAGGAAAACCACCCATTCCATAATATTTTTTTGTAATGATATTAAGCTTACTATGTTCTAACTCTAAATTTATAGTATAGTCTGCATTTCTTAAATCAACACCTTTTGTTTTAGGATTATGTGCCAACATATATCCACCAACAGTTTGTTCTATATTTGTTGATTTAAAATCTTGAGTTCCAACTCTTTTTGCTCTTACCACAAAAGTTTTATCTTCTATTAAATCTTTCATATATTTGTTTACTTCAACTTTTATTTCATCTAAAGTATGCATATTATCAATTTGAATAGCCTCTAAAACTTGCTCTATTCCTGAAGTATTAAGAAGCTTTTCTCTTAAAGCATCTACAAACTTTATTGGACAAAGAAGCTCTATTTTGTCAAAGAATTTTTTTATTTGTATATCAGTTGAAATTTGGTTTGATATTTTTTGAAGATTAAAAAATAGTTGATTTATCATCTGTCTTTTGGCACTATCGCCTTTTATCATTATTTCTGTGAAATATTTAACTATGAATTTTTGTGTCTTTATGCTATTGTCTTCCATTTTTTACTGCCTAATTTATTTTTTTAAGTCGCGATTATATCATTTTTTGAGATAATACAGCTTTTACAAAATTTCAAAAGGCGAAAAAATGAATATAGATACTTTGGAAGACTTAGCAAAAGAGTTGAAAAATGACAAAAACAAAAATGTTTATAAAATTTTTGATGATTATGCTAAAAAAAATAATATAAGTGATGAAGAGCTAGAACAAAAGCTTTCAAAAGAGCATGATTGTTTTAAATGTGATAGTTGTGAAAAGTTTTACTGCTATGATGAGTACTCATTTTTTGATGAAGAGTGTATCTACTGCTTTGATAGTGAAGCTGACGATGAAGAGGAGTATTAATACTACTCATCATCAAAATTTGCTTCTAACTCATCTTGAATTATTAAAGCATCTATTGCTCTAGTTTTCAAATTTAAAACTTTAGAACCACCAAAACAATCAACAACTATATTTTTTCCTACAACATTAAAGCTAACTTCTCCTGCACTTTGAATAATATAATTTGAGAAAAGTCTGTTTGCAACCCTTTTAAAAGAGAATTTTTTAGGGAAAATAATAAATTTTGAAGATGTCATTATATATCTTGATTCTAGTTTAAAATTTTCAAGTAGCCTATTTTTTATCGCTTCATTTGTCTTACCAGAGATTAAATCGCATTTTAAATCTTCATGTAAAAGACAAATCCTATCATCATTTATTTTTACAAAACCAAACTCATTTGGTTTTACTCTAGTATTATAGAAATGTTTAAAAACTTCTATATGATCAAAAGAGTTTGAAAAAACAATCAAACTCTTATTTGTTCTTGCAAATTTCGCAAAATCTGAAACCATTTTTGTATATCCTTATAAAATTATAAAACATAAACTAGCTATTAATGTAGGAACTAAAGCTCCTAAAAATAGGTATCTTGGATCTATTGAACCATCTTCAAAATGACTTTTTAAAATAGCTGCACCTGCTGGATTTGGTGCATTTGCTATAATAGTTAAACCACCACCACAAACAGCCCCTGCAACCAAGTAGTATTTAAATTCAGCACTTAATCCTTCAACTAGTGAACCTAAATATGTAATTGCTGCATTATCTGTAAATGCACCTAGAGTAATAGCTCCAACAAAAGCCTCCACATTACTCATATTTGCAATAATATCTTTTAGCCACCACTCTTGCTGACCTCCTAAAATAACCAAACCTCCAAGGAAAAATGCAACTAAGAGCCCTTCTCTTAACATTAATCTATCTTGATATTGTTGATAAGCATAAGTTACACCTAAAAAAAGTAAAAAAATACTCATAAAAAATGCTGGATAATGCCCAAAATAAACAACTAAAAAAAGAAAAACAAAGTGAGTTAAAACTATACCAAATGGTATTTTTTCTCTATCACTAACTGTTGTTCTAATATTTATAACTGATAGCTCTTTATAAAATAAAATCATTATTAAAAATGTATTTATCAATATTGCAATTATAGCTTTCCACCCAAAAGTTGTAAACATAAAAGTTGTACTCCAATCCCAAGTTTGAGCAACCATAAGTATTGGTGGAGCTGCAAAATTTGTTAAAGTTCCACCAATAGAAACATTTATGAATAAAGCTCCCAAAGTCATATACTTAAGCTTTTTTGAAATGCCTTGAGAAAATAGTTTATCAGCTAAAATTAAAGCAGAAAGAGTCATAGCAGCTGGTTCAGTAATTAGTGAACCAAAAAGTGGAATAATAGCCATTACAACAAAGTAAAATCCTAAAGCACCTTTTTTCGGTAAGATATTTGATATTTTTTTAACAAAGGCTACAACACTTTGTAAAATTGGTCTAGTTCCAGCTATTACCATAATTACAAAAACAAACATAGTCTCAATATAACTTCTTGAATTAACATAATCCAAAGTCTCATATTTACCAAGAAACATAAACATAAAAATAACTAAAACCATAGCCCAAATTCCAAACACAACTTCAATTTCTCCTAAAAGATGAAAAAGTCCAGAGTGTTTTTCACTTCTATGTGCTAAATGTTCAAAATATTTAACTGAAAATATATGAATAATTGCAATAGCAAAAATAACAGCAGCAATAATCTGCAAGGTAGTTGGTGGCATAAAAAACTCCTAAGAAATAAAATTTTATTACTGAATAATTTTCATTTTACTAAATTAGTGCTTAATTTTTTAAAACTCATATTTTAGAAGTTTTAAAGAGAACTTGATTTTACTTATATTCTTCTATTTCATTAGAATATTTTGTATAATTTTATTTATTTTTATACAATATATTAATATTTAATAGTATTAAATATTATAAATACTCTTATTCTTGAATTCTTTTTGAATTGCATATGTAATATATATGTATTAT
>NZ_JADKPZ010000020.1 GCF_016106035.1 Arcobacter vandammei | reverse complement strand
TTTTTAGATTTTATAAGTCCAAATGAATTTGAGAAAAGATACAATGATAATGTTACTAAACCTAAGGTGTTAACTGATTAAAAAAGTGTCTACAGTCTTGGGGTCATTCCATGTCAAATATATTTAAAAGTAAATAAGATATACTAAAATATCATTTTTTTAGGGGAAATTTTTGGATTACGATAAACTAGCAAACAGAATAGGAATAATTCTTACAAAACTTTTTTCAGGAGAAAGAGCAAGTGTTAAAGAGTTAGCAGAGGAGTTTAATACATCTCCAAGAACTATCTATAGAGATATAAAAGAAAGACTTCAATATCTTGATATTTTAAAAGATAGTAATTGAAGACTCTATCTTGATGAGAATTATATAGGAAAGGTTAGTTTTGAGGATATTAGAAACTTTGCACTATTAAGTGGAGTTAAGTCAATATTTCCTAACTTATCAAATGAGTTTATAAAAGATATTTTAAATCATCGTATAAAGACTTTTGAGATAAAAAATAGTGGCTTTGAAAATATTGAGTCAAAGACTGAAAATTTTATAATCATTAGTAATGCAATTGCTAATAATCAAAAGCTACAATTTATTTACAAAGATAAAGAGAAAACTGTAAGCCCTTATAAGCTACAAAATATAAACAATATTTGGTATCTAGCTTGTGATGATGGCTCACAAATACTTAAAACTTATGCTTTTTCAAAAATAGATAATTTAGAGTTAATGGAAGATAAATTCAAGCCACTAAAAAAACTACTTGAAGATTTAAATAGTAGTGATAATTTTATATCAAAAAGTAAAATAGAAGTTCAAATTGAAATTTTAAACAGTGCAAAAGATTATTTTTATAGAAAAGAGGTTTTTAAAAACTTCAAGCTTATCCAAGAACTAGAAAATAGCTTTATAATATCTACAGAAACTAGCTTTGAAGATGAAGTTTTAAACACTGTTAAATACTGGATTCCATACATGAAAATCATATCTCCAAAAAGCCTAAAAGATAGGCTAGATGGGATTTTAAAAGAGTATTTAACAATCTAGTAATTAGACTAGATTGTGATTTCTTTAATATCAGCTATATTTTTAAATCCTAAATATACTTTTGCTATTAAATTTTTTCTATTTGTTTTGATTTTTTCATCTTCGTGATTTACAAAAACTTTCTCAAAAAACTCATCTAGTTTTGTTTTTAAAGAAAATAGAGCTTCAAGCTCTTCTTCATAAGTTTGGAATTTTTTATTAAGAATTTCTACAAAACCATTATATAGATTTTTCTCTTCATCTTGTTCAAATAAGTTCTCTTTCAGCTCTAAAGAAGCATTCAAATCAACATCTTTTACAATATTTGCAACTCTTTTAAATGTTGCACTATACTCTTTGAAGCTATCACTTTCAACTATTGGATTTAAAGCTTCAACTTTTTGTGAAATTTTATAAATATTTGACTCCCCACTAGCTAAAACAGCTTTTAAAACAGTTGGATTTACATCAAAAATTTTATAAAATCTCTCTTCAAAAAACTCATTTAAAACCTTTAAATCAAGATTTTTATACAAGTTTTGAAGTTCAGCGAAAATCTCTTTATAATCAATATTTAATTTATGCTCAATTGCAATTTTTACAACCCCAAAAGCAGCTCTTCTAAGAGCAAATGGGTCTTTCGAACCTGTTGGAATTTTTCCTGCACTAAAAAGTGCCATTAGATTATCTAGCTTATTTGATAGTGCAACAATACTTGAGAAAATATTACTTGGAAGTTCGCTATTTTCTCCACTTGGTAAGTATTGCTCTTTTAGTGCAATGCTTATTTTTTCATCATAATTTTCTATTTTTGAGTAGTAATACCCCATAAGCCCTTGAAGTTCTGTAAACTCATAAACCATTTCACTCATCAAATCAGCTTTACTTAACATTACAGCTTCATTTAGAAGTTCAACTTCTTTTAAATCCAATTTTTGAGCTAAATATGAAGCAATTTTTGCTTCTCTTTCGCATTTATCATAAACTGTTCCTAATCCTTCAACAAAAAGAAGATTTTTTAAGCCATCATTTTTTAAACCATTTTTTATATCGTTTTTATAAAAGAACATGGCATCTGCTAGTCTTGGTCTTAAAACTTTCTCATTTCCAGATATTATATAACCAAAATCATCTGTCAAAGCATTTGAAACTACTACAAAGTTATTTATTAGCTTATCGTCTTTATAAACAGCAAAATATCTTTGATTTTCTTTCATTGAAGTAACTATTACTTCACTTGGAAGCTCCAAAAACTCCTCATCAAACTTTCCAAAAAGTGCAGTTGGATACTCTGTAATTGCCACAACTTCATCTAGCAGTGCCATATCTAGCTCCACTTTTACATTATGTTTATTTTCTATATCACGAATTTGTTTTAAAACTCTCTCTCTTCTTTCATCTTGATAAAGAACCACACCATATTTATCAAGTTTACAAAAATAATCTCCACAATCTGAAAAAGAAAATGGCTCATAAGAGTCCATTCTATGCCCAAAAGATAGATTTGAAGATTTCACTCCAAAAAGCTCTCCATCAATTATTTCATCTCCTTGCATAATAGATAAAAATCGAATTGGTCTTATAAAACTATCACTTCTACTTGCCCATCTCATAGACTTCCCAAAATTTAAAGATGAGATAAACTCATTTACCATAGAGTTCAAAAGCTCTTTTGAAGCAACTCCTGAAATCTGTTTTTTATGGTATAAAACTTCACCTTTTCCAAAATCTTTAAACTCTAGTTCATCTACTTCGACTCCACATTTTTTTGCAAAACCAATAGCAGCTTGAGTAAATGAGCCATCTTTAAAAGCTATACTTTTTGGTGCTCCAATATTTTCCTCAACACTATCTTCTTGTTTAACTGCAAACTCTCTATGCCAAAAAACCATTCTTCTTGGAGTATAAAAAAACTCAAAATTGCATAAAAGCCTATTTTTTTCTAAAATATTACTCCATTTTTTCTCAATATTTCCTAACTCTTGCAAAAATGGAATAGCAGGAAGCTCTTCTGTTCCTATTTCTATTAAAAGTGGTTTAAGCATCGTTTTTTTCCTTATTTTGATTTTTTTCTATCTCTTCTAATTTATCTGTATGTTTTTTTATCTGTTGTCGGTTGAAATTTATAATAAACATAGCAACCATAAATACAAACAAAATTACAACTACGGTATCCAATATCTCTTTCAAAATCTTCCTTTATATAATTTCTTCATAAATAACACCATCTATCTCATAAAGTGCTATATTTTCGAACTCATCGCTACTTTTTATGATAGCTAAAACCTTTGAGTCAAACATATAGTTTTCTGCAATTTTTTGTATCTTTTTTGCTAAATCTTTTTCGCAAACTAAATATTTTGCACCCAAAGAGTTCCCATAAATAGCCTCTTTTACTGAAGATATTCTTACAAAAAAACTTAAATTTTGAGAAAAAGCATATTTTAAAAGCTCTTCATCAAACTTAAAAAATATTAAAGAGTTTGGTTTTGTATTTTTTATCTCTTCTATGTTTGAAACTTTGAAAAACTCTTCAAAAGGTACTATTTTATCTCCTATAATCTTCATTTTAAACCTTTTTTTTATTTAAACAATCTTTTGAGCAAAAAAACTTTCCACTACTTACTATTGCTTCACTTTGAGATACAAAAGTGCCACATGCTGGACACTCTACCATTTCATCTGAGATTAATTTATCATTTTTTTTCGTGCCATCAACTCTTTTGTTTTTAAAAAATATTAAATATATAATAAATCCAATTAATATAACTGAAATAACTTTTAACAACATTCTTTTCCTTTTATATATAAATAGTTTCGCTCATCTTTTGAAACTATTTTATAGTTGTTTAATTTTGCTTCAAGAAGCTCATTTTCTAGCATACTTCCTTTATAAAAAAGATATGAAGTGATAGGTTTTTGCATATTTTTTGTAATATCTAGTAGCAATTTTGTATTTGTTACAGCTCTACTTGTGATTAAATCCACCTTTAAATCTTCCACATTTTCGGCTCTTTTTTGCAAGATTGTAAGATTTTTTAAACCCAAACTTGCCTTTACAAAGTTTAAAAAAGCCACTCTTTTTGCTCTTGGCTCTATTAAATATGCTTTTTTCTCTTTTTGTGCAAGTGCTAAAATAAGCCCTGGATACCCAGCACCAGTTCCTATATCTGCAAAACTCTCAAACTTTTCTATAAATAAAAGTGGATATAAAGAGTCTAAAATATTTTCATATATAGAAGTTTCATCTAATCTTCCACTAAGATTGTGAACTTTTCCCCACTTTTTTAAAAGTTCAATAAATACTTCTATATCTTCATAAAAGCTATCTTCTAGTTTTATATTTTGACTATTTATTAGGTTTTTTAGGCTCAAATTAAGTGTCCCATTTTCTCTTTTTTTGTTTTTAAATACTCTTTATTATAGCAGTTTGGCTCTACTATTGTAGGAATTCGCTCAACTATTTCTATATCCAAACTCTCCAAAAACTCCAGTTTTGCAGGGTTATTTGTAAGAATATTTATCTTTTTTATATTTAAATCTTTTAAAATATACTCAACTATGCTATATTCTCTCTCATCTTCTTTAAATCCAAGTGCCAAATTTGCTTCAATTGTATCTTTTCCACTATCTTGCAAACTATAAGCATTTACCTTGTTTAAAAGCCCGATATTTCGCCCCTCTTGTCTATGATAGATTATCATTCCACCCTGCTTTGCAATATAGCTAATAGCAAGTTCTAGTTGCTTTTGACAATCACACTTTATACTCCCAAAAACATCACCAGTTAGGCACTCTGAATGAATTCTAAGATTTACAACATCTTCACTAGAGAAGTTTTCACTTAATAGTGCTAAATGCTCTTGATTATCTTGTTTATACGCTTTTATTTTAAAATTTCCGTGTTTTGTAGGCAGGTTTGCTAAATTTGATTTAATTATATTCATTTGTTACTTTAAACCTTAACTTGTTAAAATCGCAAGATTATAACCAAAAGAGGTAAATATTATGTTTAAGCGATTTAGAAGATTAAGATTAAATGAAACTTTAAGAAATTTAGTTCAAGAGACAACATTAAGTAAAAATGATTTTATATATCCACTATTTGTAAAAGAAGGAAGTGGTATAAAAGTAGAAGTTTCATCTATGCCAGGTGTATTTCAAATGAGTATTGATGAGATTTTAAAAGAGTGTGAATATTTGCAAAAAATTGGACTTAACTCTATTATACTTTTTGCAATTCCAGACTTAAAAGACTCTGTTGGAAGCGAGTGTTTATGTGATGAGAGCATAATTGCAAGAACAATTAGAGCTATTAAAGAGAAATTTCCAAATATGTTTATAGTAACTGATTTATGTTTTTGTGAATATACAGACCACGGGCATTGTGGAATACTAGATCCTAAAACACAAAGTGTTCACAATGACAAGACTCTGGAGATTTCTAGCCAACAAGCTTTGGTTCAAGCAAGAGCAGGTGCAGATATGATAGCACCAAGCGGAATGATGGACGGAATTATAAAAACTCTAAGAAATACTTTAGATGAAAACGGTTTTGAAAATCTTCCAATAATGGCATACTCTACAAAGTTTGCTAGTGGATATTATGGACCTTTTAGAGATGTGGCTGAATCAACTCCAAGTTTTGGGGATAGAAGAACATATCAAATGGATGTTGCAAATAGACTTGAAGCTATAAATGAATCTATTGAAGATGAAAAAGAGGGAGCTGATATTTTAATGGTAAAACCAGCCTTAGCATTTTTGGATATTGTAAGAGATATTAGAAATGAGACAAAATTGCCACTTTGTGTTTATAATGTAAGTGGTGAGTATGCTATGGTAAAACATGCTGGACTTGCTGGATTAATAGATTATGAAAGAGTTGTAATGGAGACAATGATAGCTTTTAAAAGAGCTGGTGCAAATATTATAATCTCATACCATGCAAAAGAGGTTTGTGAGATTTTAAATAGAGACTAAGTAAGCAATTTTGCTTACTTAAAACTACAAATATTTTTATTAAATTAATTCTCTAAACTTACTTTATTTCTACCACTTTTTTTAGAAATATATAGTGAATTATCAGCTTTTTTTATCAAATCTTTTATCTCTAAATTTTCATTTGGAATATCACAAGAAAGACCTATACTAACAGTTACAACATTTAAAGGCTTTGAGTCTTCATGTAAAATTCCAAGTTGTTCAACTTCTAATCTTAATTTCTCACAAATTAATTTGGCATCATCAATTTTAGTATTTGGTAAAATACAAATAAACTCTTCTCCTCCATATCTTGCAACAAAATCGTGAGATCTATTCAAATTGTCATCTAAAACTCTAGCTACTTTTTTCAAACACTCATCACCAGCTTGATGCCCATATTTATCGTTGTATAATTTAAAATTATCAATATCTATTAGTACAATACTAAGATATTTTTTATTTCTTAAACAATACCTCCACTCTTTATCCATAAATTGCTCAAAATATCTTCTATTTGCTATTTGAGTTAAACTATCTATATATGCATAACTTTCAAGTATTTTTCTCTTCTCTTTTTCTTGTTCTACCTCTTGTTGTCTTAGCAAATATCTTCTTTTTTGTAATAAGTAAAGCCCTATTACAGAGCTTAAAATCAAAATTAAAAGTAGAGCTAAAACTACAAAAATCTCTTTTTTAATGTTTGTATATAAAATATCTATATCTCTACTAACTGTTATATATAAAGGTGTATCAATATCTATTTCTTCTGGTCTTAAAGTATAAAAAGATACCAATCTTTCATCATTTGAAAGATATGACTTACCACTATATACACTAAATAGCTTATTTCCTAATCTATGCTTATAAAAATATGAATCTCCATCATCCAAATTTTTACCTAGAAGTTCTTTATTAAAAGGAGCTACTAAAAATACTGTTCCATCTCCATGAATAATAGTACTTCTCATATCATTTGCATAAAATATTGATTCTAAAATTTTCATCAATTTTAATGGCTCAAAAACAGCTAAAATCATTCCATTAAAATTTCCTTTTTCATCACTTAATATAATAGATAAATTTATAGTCCAAACACCCATAGTCGATTTGTATGGAGAACTAATATATAATTTTTCTCTTGATGAATTAGTTTTGGCATTTATATAATACTCTCTATGTGAGTAATTCAGCCCTATAAGTTCATGTTTATTTGAAGATATTACAGTTGCTTCTTTATTTAATATCAAAAAAGATCTAATAGTTGGAATTACATCTATAAACATTTTTATATGCTCTTCCATATGATTTTTATCTTTATTATTTTCCATATTAAATTCTTCAATACTATTTCTAATAGATAAAAGAGCTTTATAAACTGAATTTATCTCATCAGATATTCTATTATTTACTATTCTAGTTTGTGTAGAGAGTCTTTCTTCCTCATTTTGTACAATCTCTTCATATTGAAAAAATACCAAATATGAAACAAAAATAGATAAAGATATAAGAAAAAATATTAAGAATATCCACTCTATAAAAAAATTTCTAATATCAATATTTAAAAAATAGTTTTGATTTTTTACTCTCAATGTACACACCTTAAAAAAATTATGTAATTATTGTGAAATAGTTCTTAATAATTAATAAAATATGGAAAAAATTTATCAAATAAGAATAAATATGCCCAAGAGGGCAAATTTATTATAAAATTTCAGTTATTAATTCTAATGGAGTTTTAGGAGATAGTAAATTTGGTGCAACATCAAATGCTGTTTTTGCTCCAAAATCACCTTTTAAAGCCATTTTATATGTAGCTCTTGCATAAGCAACTAAAACACTAGCTGTAAACTCTGGATTACTATCTAGTTTTAAAGAGTACTCAACTACTTGATTAACTCCTTTACTACTTACTCCACTTCTTATTACAAATCCACCGTGAGGCATTGTATTGTGGTTTTTATCAAACTCATCTTGACTAATAAAATTTACAGTAGTTTCATAAGGTTCAAAATAATTTGGCATAGTTTTAATCTCATTTTCTACTTTTTTAGCATCAGCTCCATCTTTTAAAACTACAAAACACTCTCTTTTATGTTTATCTTTTGTAGTTAAATTTGGTCTGCTTCCACTTCTAACTTCTTCTATTGCTTTTTGCGATGGAATTGTATATTGAACTCCTGCCTTTACACCTTCAACTCTTCTAATTGCATCAGAGTGTCCTTGACTTAAACCTTTTCCCCAAAAAGTATATGTATCACCATCTGGTAAAAGTGCTTCTCCAAACAATCTATTTATAGAAAACATTCCAGGATCCCAACCAATAGAAATCATTCCGATTTTGTTATTTTTTTGTGCTACTTTATCAACACTTGCAAAATACTCTGGAATCTGTGCATGATTATCATAACTATCAACTATATTAAAATGTTCAACAAATTGTGGTCCTTGAATAGGTAAATCATCTTTTGATCCACCACAAAGAATTAGAACATCAATTTTATCTTTAAATTCTAAAATATTATTTATTGAATAAACTGGAGTGTTTATAGTAGTTACACTTTGAGGGTCTCTTCTTGAAAAAACCGCCACCAAACTCATATCAGGATTTTTTGAAATAGAAAGCTCAACACCTCTTCCTAAATTTCCGTATCCAACAATCGCGACTTTAATTTGATTATTCATGCTAAACGCTCCTTTGAAGTTAATATTTTTTGTGTCATACAAAAAAATCGGGAACGATTTTACTCTTTTTTTTATTTTATGTAACTTAACCATAGAAAAATTCTATGGTTTAGTCTTGTAGTTTTTGGCAGTTTATTTCTCTTATTCTATTTAACATTGTAAATACAATATCAGTATGTTTTTCAATCTCATTTGTAACACTAAATATATCTTTATTTGGTCTTGCTTCTGAGTATAAAACTATTGTATCTTGAACTAATTTATGAACTAAATCATGAGAAGTTATTAAGTCCTTCCACTCTTTTGTTTTTGCAAATTCTTTATTTGAGTTTTCATTTAACCACTTTCCTAAATTACACTCTTTTGAACTTGCAACTGTACAAATATGTCCCTCTTTACAAGCTGCAAAATTATAATTTTTGAAATTTATATGGTCTGATTTTAATCTATTTATTTCAATAATCATACTTCCATCACAAATTCTTTTATGTGCTTCTTTATCAAAGCTTGTTTGATGAATAGTTTCATCTAAATTTACTGCTAATTGTGATGTTTTTGCTGCCATATCATTAATTGTTGTAGCCAAAATTGCATTTTTTTGTGTAGCTTGGTCAAGACTATTTACTGTATCATTTATTTGACTCATAGCTTGTTGTTGCTCTTTACTTGCTGTTGCAACATCATCAATTAATCCAATTGTTGTATCTATATTTGCTTTTAATTCATTAAAGCCATCTATCATATTTGAAGTTATTGTTTTTCCATCTTTTGCTTTTTGTGTAGCAATTTCAACTATTTTTTTAATCTCATTTGCTGCATCTGCACTTCTTGTTGCAAGATTTCTTACTTCTTGAGCAACCACTGCAAATCCTTTTCCTGCTTCTCCAGCTGTTGCTGCTTCAACAGCAGCATTTAAAGAAAGAATATTTGTCTGAAATGCAATATTATCAATAATAGAAATAGCTTCATTTATTTGTAGAACTTCTTTATTAATCTCATCCATAGATTTTTCAGTTTGTCTTGCTAAATCTATTCCTAAATTTGTAGATTTTGTAACATTTTGTGCATATTTTGCCATATTTGAAGCATTATGACTACTTCTACTTATTGTTGAACTAATTTGCTCAATTGCAGCTGCAGTCTCTTCAAGGCTCGCTGCTTGAATGTTTGAAGATTCACTTAAGCTTCTTGAAGCAATAGCCAACTCTTTTGAGCTTGTTGTCAAATCAATAGTAGATTTATCAATTAAACACATAATCTCATTTATACTTGATTGTGTAACTCTAATTCCACTTAATAAAGAGCCTATAAGACCAGTTACATTTGTAATAGTAGGAACTTTATAATCAAATTTTGCTTGAGATAAAGCAACCAAAGATTCACTAACTAAAGTTAAATTTCCTTGAGTTTTTGCAATCATATTATTTATCTCAACAACTAAAGAGTTTACTCTATCTGAATGTGCTTTACCTTTTATACTATCATTAAATAATCCAGCATTTACTTTTTCAATAATATTTTTTGCTTCATCTATTACTTTTTGATCTTCGATTAAGCCTTTTTCTATTGAATCTAAGTAATTATTAAAACTAGTTACAACATCCCCTATTTCATCATTTGAAGTAACTTTTATTCTTGTTGCTTCTGAAGAACTTTTTGTTATTTCATCTATTGTATTTTTAAGATTTAAAATTGGACTTAAAATACTTTTTTTCATTGTAAATAGAGTATTTAGCATTGTAAATAGTAGAGCTAAAGTCAAAATAATTAAAGCTGCATAGATAATATTTGAAGCTTGTGCAATAGAAGCTTCAACATTTTGTATTGGTTCAGCAAGCAAAGCTATACCTAAATTTTTTCCAGTAAAATCTTTAACATCTATATATGTATAAAAATAATTTTTTGAAATTAAGAATTTATCATTTAAAAGTTTAGAAAAATCTATAGTTTTTACATCTTCCATAAAAGCATCATTTCTAAATTTTTGAGAGATTAAATAATTATTTAATTTATCCTCTTCTTTGATTTTAGAAGTTGCTAAACTTGTATCCATCAAAAGTAGAAATGCTCTTTTTTCTTTATCAAAATCACTAGCAACAGAGTTTATTCCCTGCATAAATTCAAGCGATCCTACATGATTTTTATCTTTAAAAATAGGAACAACTGCTCTTAAACTCAAACCATCATTTCCAATCTCAAAACCATTTATAGCTTTTTTATCACTATTTACTTTTACAACACTTGCTCTAAATGAACTTAAATCGTCACCAAAATCACTTGGTTTCCAAGATCTCAAAAAAGAGTGATTATTTGCTGTGTGAATATGAATTTGGATATTTTTAAATGGAGTTTGCTCTTTCATTTTAGAACTCAAACTACTAATAGTTTTCATTGCTAATTCTCTATTTTTAGAGCTTAATGCCTCTTGAAGATTTGAATCATTTGCTATTGAAGTTGCATTTGAAATTCCAACATCAAGTTTTGAACCAATTCTAAGCTCACTTAAAGAGTTCATATTAACTATAACATCATTATAAATCTCATCTCTTAAATCATTTTTATATTTAGTTAATACTAAAAAACCAATAATTAATACAACGACTGTTACAATAACATTTGTTAAGGTAAATTTTCTCCCTATTGTCATATTTGTAATCTCCATTTTAAAAAAATAATAATTATTTTATTAAAATTTATTATAATTCTTTCTTAAAAAAAATTTATTTTTAAAAAATTTAATTTTTATAAAGGTGATTTTGTGAAGATTTAAAAAATTGTTAAAGTGTTAAAAAATGGAAAATTCCATTTTTTAACTATATATGATAATTTGGTGCTTCGTTTGTAATTGTTACATCGTGAACATGAGACTCTTTTAATCCAGCACTAGTTATTTCTACAAACTCTGCTGTTTCTTGGAAAGTTGCTATATCTTTACTTCCTAAATATCCCATAGAGCTTCTTAATCCTCCAACCATTTGATGAATAATATCAGCAATACTTCCTCTATATGCAACTCTTCCTTCAATTCCCTCAGGTACAAGTTTATCAGCAGCTGTTCCTTCTTGGAAATATCTATCTGTACTTCCTTTCGTCATAGCTCCAATACTTCCCATTCCTCTGTATGATTTGAACTTTCTTCCTTGATAAAGTATTACTTCACCTGGACACTCATCTGTTCCAGCTAATGCACTCCCCATCATAACACAACTTGCACCCACAGCTAAAGCTTTTGCAACATCACCAGAATACTTAATTCCACCATCAGCAATAATAGGAGTTCCCGTTTTTTTAGCTTCAATGGCACACTCATCAATAGCACTCATTTGTGGAACTCCAACACCTGCAACAATTCTTGTTGTACAGATACTTCCAGGTCCAATTCCAACTTTAACACCATCAGCTCCACAAGCAATTAAATCTCTTGTAGCTTCAGCAGTTGCAACATTTCCAGCAATAAGTTCAACTTTTAGCTCTTTTTTTATAGCTTTTACAGTATCTAAAATACCTTTTGAGTGTCCATGAGCTGAGTCAAGTACAAGTACATCAACTCCAACAGCAACCAAAGCTCTAGCACGATCTAGTTGATTTACACCAATAGCAGCACCCACTCTTAATCTTCCAAACTCATCTTTACAAGCATTTGGATACTCTCTTTTTTTATTTATATCTTTTATTGTAATAAGCCCTATTAGTTTATTATTATCATCAACTATTGGAAGTTTTTCTATTTTATTTTGGTGCATAATTTCGGCAGCTTCATCCAAAGTTGTACCCTCTTTTGCAGTAACCAATGGCATTTTTGTCATTTTTTCAATTGCTTTAAATCTATAATCTTTTGTAAATCTCATATCTCTATTTGTTAAAATACCAACTAAAATTCCACTATCATCAACAACAGGCACACCTGATATTTTATATGTAGCCATAATATCTTCAGCATCTTGTAAAGTTTGATCTGGTTTTATAGTAATTGGATCAATTATCATTCCAGATTCTGATTTTTTTACTTTTTGACATTGTAAAACTTGTGAATCTATATCCATATTTTTGTGAATTATTCCAATACCACCAAGTCTAGCCATTGCAATTGCAGCTTGATATTCAGTTACAGTATCCATAGCAGCACTTACAAAAGGAACATTTAATTCAATATTTTTAGTAAGTTTTGTTTTTGTACAAACCTCTTTTGGTAAAATCTCTGATTTTGCAGGAACTAGCAACACATCTTCAAAAGTTAAAGCTCTTTTTCTTATTCTCATATCTTTTATCCTATTTATATTATTTCTTATAATTTACAGCTTTTTCCATAGATAAAGCACCATCAAATAAAGTTTGCTCTTCAAAACTATTTGCAATTAATTGAAGTCCTATAGGAAGTCCATTTTTATCTTTTGCAACAGGTAAAGAAATAGCTGGAAGACCTGCAAGATTTACTGAAATTGTATATAAATCTGCTAAATACATCTCTAAAGCACTAGAGTATGAACCAAATTTTGGAGCAGTTGTTGGAGCAACTGGACTTAAAATCAAATCAGCATTTTCAAAAATAGTATCAAATTCAGTTTTTATAATACTTCTAACTTTTTGTGCTTTTGTATAATAAGCATCATAATATCCAGAACTTAAAACAAAAGAACCAACCATAATTCTTTTTTTAACTTCATATCCAAAACCTTCTGTTTTTGTATCTACATACATATCTTTTAGTCCTGAACTATTTGCTCTAAATCCATATCTAACACCATCGTATCTAGCCAAGTTTGCACTTGCTTCTGCTGCAGATATAATATAATATGTTGAAATTATTTTATTTGAATCAATCATATTTGTATGAACAATTTTATGTCCTTGCTCTTCAAGTAGTTTTACAGTTTTATTAAAAGCATCTTTTATATCATCAGAAGCTTGTTCAACAAAATTATCTATTACAGCTATTGTAAATTTCTTATCACTACTTAAATTTGGAACTACTTTTGCATAATCAATATTTGCACTTGTAGAATCTTTTTCATCGTATCCAGCTAAAATATCATATAAAATTGCTGCATCTTCAACATTTTGAGTTATTGGACCACATTGGTCAAGTGAAGATGAGTAAGCTGCTATTCCATATCTACTTACTCTTCCATAAGTTGGCTTCATTCCAACACAACCACAATAAGCAGCAGGTTGTCTAATACTTCCACCTGTATCAGTTCCAAGTGCTGCAATAGCTAGACCAGCAGCCACTGCTGCTGCACTTCCTCCACTACTTCCACCTGGAATTCTACTATTATCAACTGGGTTTAGAGTTTTTCCATGTGTAGAGCTTTCTGTACTGCTTCCCATAGCAAACTCATCCATATTTGTAAGCCCCAAAGGACTTAAACCTGCTTTTTGTAATTTTTCTATAACAGTTGCATTAAAAGGTGCAATATATCCCTTTAAAATACTACTAGAACAAGTTAATTCCCAGCCCTTTACATTTATATTATTTTTTATAGCTATTGGAATACCATTTCCAAAACTATTTATATCTTTATTTTCTAATTGCTCAATATAAGCACCAATATCGCTATTTTTAATTTTTATTTTTAAATCTTCTCTTAATTTTTGTATATCTTCACTATTTAATTTTAGTGCTTCTTTTAGAGTCATAAATTAGTTCTCCTATGTTTTGTAGGTGTAATAAACGGCTGATTATATCAAAAACTTGTTTAAAAAAAGGGTGAGTAGATCTCTTGTTTAAATTTTTTTAAGAAATTATTATATATTTTTTAGGAATAAAAAAGGGATAGTTTCCTATCCCTTGAAGATTAGATGAAAGAGATAAATGCCATTGGAGTAGCATCACCTTTTCTAATTCTAGTTTTAATAATTGAAGTATATCCACCATTTCTACCTTCGTATTTTGGTGCAATTTCATTTATTAATTTTTTAGTAGCTTCTTTACATTGTAATGCAGCAAATACATATCTATGTGTATTTAAATCAGCATTTCTTGCAGATGTTACTAATTTTTCTATATATCTTTTTAACTCTTTTGCTTTTGGAACAGTTGTTTCGATTTTCTCTCTTTCAATAATAGCAATTGCTAAGTTTTTTAACAATGCTTTTCTATGAGCAGAAGTTCTATTTAACTTTCTATATCCGTGCTTATGTCTCATATTAAACCCTTAATTTATGCTTTAAGTTGCTCTAATTTTCTTCTTAATACAGAAGCAACATTCTCTGGAAGTGTATTTTCAACTGGATAACCTAACGACTCTAACTTTTCAGCTATTTCATCATAAGATTTTTTACCTAGATTTTTAATATTTTTAACTTCAACTTCACTCATAAGTACTAGTTCACCTAAATATTTAAGTCCAGCTCTATCTAAAGAGTTGAAACTTCTAGCACTTAAATTTAGTTCTTCAATTCTTTGAACTAACTCTTTAATCTCAACAGACTCATCACCTGAATCGCTTACAGTTACCTCTGATAAATCAAATACTTTGTTAAATACTGACATTTGAGAATACATAACAGAAACTGCTTCTTTAAATGCAGCTATTGGAGTAATTTGTCCATTTGTTAATACTCTAAATACAGCTCTTTCAAAGTTAGGATTATCTTCAACTAACATTTTTTCAATATCGTAAACAACTTTTTTAACAGGTGTAAAGAATGCATCAATTGGTATATAATCAGGCCCAACAATATCTCTAATATCTTCAGAAGGCATATAACCTATACCTTTTTGAATAATAACAGAGAATGTTAAGTTACAATCGCTATTAATTGTTGCTAAGTGTGCATCTTTTGAAACAACATCAACTTCAGAGTTAATTAAATCTTCACCCTTAATATCTCTTGGTCCATTAAATGTATATTCAACAACAACTTGTTTTTTATCACCATTAATTTTAAACTTGATGTTTTTTAAATTAATAACAAAAATAGCTACATCTTCTAACATACCCCTTAATGAGTCAAACTCATGAGTAGCACCCTCTATTTTCACAGCTATTGGAGCATATCCAACAGATGAGCTTAAAAGAAGTCTTCTTAAAGGGTGTGCTAAAGTAATTGCAAAACCATCCTCAAATGGATATGCTGATATTTTAGCCTCATTTTCGCTGATAGCTTCTATCTCAACTTCAGTTGGTAAAAATGGAGTTTCTGCAAATTTTTTCATTAGCTACCTTTTATTTATTATTTAGAATATAACTCTACGATTAATCTCTCTTCAACAGGGATAACTACTTCTTCTCTAGCAGGTATTCTTGTGAAAATTCCAAATACTTTATCTTTATCAACATTAACCCAATCAACCATTCCAGTTTGATTTGTTAATTCAATAGCTCTTTTAATTTGAGGATTATTTTTAGATTTCTCTTTAATCTCAATTTTTTGTCCAGCTTTTACCAAGTATGAAGGAATATCAACTTTTTTACCATCAACTAAAATGTGACCATGTGTTGTAATTTGTCTAGCGAATGCTCTTGTTGTAGCAAATCCCATTCTATAAACAACATTATCTAATCTTTGTTCAATTAATGAAATAAGAATAGCTCCTGTATTTCCTTCTCTTCTTACTGCTTCTTTGAAGTAGTTAGAGAATTGTTTTTCAGAAACACCATACATAAATTTAACTTTTTGTTTTTCTCTTAATTGTAAACCATACTCAGAGATTTTAGCTCTTCTTTGTCCATGCTGTCCTGGAGCAAATGGTCTTTTTTCTAAAGCACTTTTACCTGATAGTCTTCTCTCACCTTTAAGTCCAAGATCTGCTTCAAGTCTTCTTTCGATTTTTTCTACTGGTCCTCTATATCTTGCCATTATTTACTCCTTACACTCTTCTTCTTTTAGGAGGTCTACAACCATTATGTGGTAATGGTGTAACATCTTTTAACCAAGTAACTCTAACTCCGTTTATAGCACCAACTGATTTAACAGCAGTATCTCTTCCAGAACCAGGACCTTGAATTTTAATTCCTACATTTTTAATACCATGTTCCATTGCTTTTGTCATAGCATCTTCAACTGCAGCTTGAGCAGCAAATGGAGTTGATTTTTTAGAACCTTTAAACCCTAAGTTTCCAGCACTTGACCATGCAATAACATTTCCTGCATTATCTGTAACTGTAACTAACGTATTGTTAAAACTTGCAGCAATATGGATGATTCCATCAGCAATATTTTTTCTTACAATTTTTTTTCTAGTAACTTTTCTTTTTGCCATCATCTATCCTTATTTAGTCGCTGCACCGATAGTTTTCTTTTTACCTTTTCTTGTTCGTGCATTAGTTTTAGTCTTTTGCCCTCTACAAGGTAAACCTTTTCTATGTCTTAAACCTCTATATGAACCTAAATCCATTAAAGCTTTAATATCCATTGCAACTTTTTTTCTAAGATCACCCTCAACCATATAGTTCTCTTGGATTTCTTTTCTGATTAAAGCAGCTTCGTCTTCTGTTAATTCAAATGCTCTTTTATTTAAATCAATTCCAGTTGCATTTAAAATCAATCTTGAATTATGTAATCCAATTCCAAAGATGTATGTTAAAGCATACTCCATTCTTTTTTTATTTGGTAAATCAACACCCGCGATTCTTGCCATGTGTCTTATCCTTGTCTTTGTTTATGTTTTTTGTTTTCGCAGATTACTCTTACGATACCTCTTCTTTTGATAACTTTACATTTATCACACATTTTTTTAACTGAAGCTCTTACTTTCATAAGTCTCGTCCTTCTTATCATTTGTGTTTAGTTTCCACTTTACAACAGGAAAAAGCCTTAAAAAATAGTAATTTTATTTTTAAGCTTTTACCAACTCTTTATAAAATATCAAATCTATTTTATAAAAACTTCTTCTATTGGTTGAAAAATGGAATTGGATTATATTTAAGATTTGCTTAATCTTTGTTGAAAGTCTTATAATTTCTTTTATATACTTTATAGTACTATTATAAATATTATAGTGGAGAATAAAAATGGAAATTTTTAAAAATAAATTAATAAGAATTGAAATAGAAAAAAGTGAAATTCCTTGGCTAAAAATCTTTTTAAATAGAAGTGCAAAAGAGTTTTCAGATTGTAATTTTGAAGAGAAAATGGAGATTCTTAAATTTTTAGAGATTATTGAAAAAACTATGCTAGAGTTTTATAATCCTGATAAAATAAATATTGCCTCATTTGGTAACTATGTAGTACAAGTTCATTTTCATATAATGGCAAGATTTAAAAATGATAGCTATTTTCCTGAATCTATGTGGGGAGTAAAACAAAGAGATGCAAATTTAAACTTGCCCTCTTTTGAAGATTTTATAGTAGAGTTAAAAAAGAGATTTTAATCTTTTTAACTCTTAAAAACTATCCATCTTGATTTATTTTTTTAATTAACTCTTCTAAAACAATATTGGCTTTATCAATATCTATTTGGCATCCACCAGCAGCCATATGACCACCTCCACCATATTTAAGCATTAGTTCTCCAACATTTGTTTTTGAACTTTTATTAATAATTGATTTTCCTGTACTAAATACTATATTTTGTTTATCTTTACCCCAAACAGCATGGATTGAGATATTTTGTTCAGGATTTAGTGCATAAACCAAAAATCTATTTCCAGGATAAATAATCTCTTCATCCTTATAATCAATAATTAATAGATTTTTATGAACTGTTGTACATCTATAAAGTTGTTCTTTAAACTCTTTTTCATATTTAAAGTATAAATCAACTCTCTCTTTAATATCTGGTAGTTTTAAAATATCTTCAATATTATGGTTTGCACAATAATCAATTAAATCCATCATTAGTGCATAGTTTGAAATTCTAAAATCTCTAAATCTTCCAAGTCCAGTTCTACTATCCATTAAAAAGCTAAGCAATGCCCAACCTTTTGGCTCTAAAATATCATCTATTGTAAAATCTGCACTATCAGCTTTGTTTGCCCAATACATCATATCATCAAAATTTGAAGGAAATTTCTCTTTTCCTCCATAGTAATCATATACAACTTGTGCTGCACTTGCTGCATTTGGATCAATTATATGGTTATCAAATTTTTCATTTCTTAAAGTTTCACTAAAATGGTGATCAAAAGCTAGATTTACTCCTTTTACATAAGGAAGATTCGTTGTAATATCATTTTGCGTTATAGCAATTTTTCCATCTTGCATATCTTTTGGATGCACAAATGTAATCTCATCTATAATTCCTAAATATTTTAAAAGTGTTCCACAAACAAGCCCATCCATATCACTTCGTGTTACTAATCTAAACTTTTTTTCACTCATTTTCAAACCTTATTTATTGATATACTCTACTATTTTATCACCAATAGCAACACAATTTAAAACCTCTTTTGCATCAAATGCTGCTAAATCTTTCGTTCTATATCCATCTTTTAGTGCATCTTTTATAGCTTTTTCTATAATGTCTGCTGCTTTTTCTTCATTTAAAGTATATCTTAGCATCATAGCAGCACTTAAAATTGTAGCTATTGGGTTTGCAATTCCAAGTCCTGCAATATCAGGTGCAGATCCGTGAATTGGTTCATAAATTGCAGTTTTTTCACCTGTACTTGCACTTGGTAATAATCCAATAGAACCAACAACCATAGAAGCAGTATCACTTAAAATATCACCAAAAATATTTCCAGTAACAATAACATCAAACTGTTTTGGGTTTCTTACTAATTGCATCGCAGCATTATCAACATACATATGTGAAACTTCAACTTCTGGATAAGATTTTGCAACTTCATTTACTGTATCTCTCCAAAGTTGTGAAACTTCTAAAACATTTGCTTTATCAACAGAGCAAACTCTTTTATCTCTTTTCATTGCTAATTCAAAAGCAACTTTTGAAATTCTTTCAATCTCTGGTTTTGTATATACCATTGTATTAAATGCTTTAAATCCATCATTCTCTCGTGGTTTTCCAAAATAAATTCCACCAATTAACTCTCGAACAACCATAATATCACAACCTTTGATAACTTCTGGTTTTAAAGTTGATGCATTTACAAGCTCATCATAAACAATAGCAGGTCTAAGGTTTGCAAAAACTCCCATAGCCTCTCTAAACTTTAAAAGTCCTGTTTCAGGTCTTAAATCTCTTGGAAGTGTATCCCACTTTTCTCCACCAATTGCACCAAACAGACAAGCATCACTTGCTAGTACTCCATCAACTGTCTCTTGAGGAAGTGGAATACCAACTGTATCAATAGCAATTCCACCCATTAAATACTCTTTATATGATAGAGTAAAATCACATTTTTTTGAAACTGCATCAAGAACTTTTATAGCTTCTGTTACAATCTCTGGACCAATTCCGTCACCTTTTATTACTGATAAATTGTAGTTTTTCATTAGTTTGCCTTTTTCATTTCATCAATTGCATAGTTTATAAGTCCACCACTTGAGATTAACTCTTGCATAAATGGAGGAATTGGTATAAATTTGTAAGTTTTATTTGTTGTATTGTTTGTAATTTCTCCATTATCTAAATCAATACTAATCTCTTCACCCTCTTTTATCTCTAAACTTTCAGGTAGTTCAAATATAGGAAGTCCCATATTAAATGCATTTCTATAAAAAATTCTAGCAAACGACGGAGCTACAACAGCTGCAACACCAGCTGCTTTTAGTGCGATTGGAGCATGTTCTCTACTTGAACCACATCCGAAATTCTCACCAGCAACGATAATATCACCTTTTTGTAATTTTTTTGGAAAATCAGGATCTGCATCTTCCATAACATATTTTGCTAAGTGAACTGGATCTGAACTATTTAAATATCTTGCAGCTATAATAACATCTGTATCAATATTTGCTCCAAAGTTCCAAACTTTACCTGTAATTTTACTCATATTTTATCCTTAAAATTTTTTAGACAATAATTAAGCTGTTATTTTATCTAAATTTATAGTAAACTTTCTTTAAATAGAGCATCTTAATCTCTTATTTAAATTATTTGGGTATAATATACAACTATTTTATAAGGGAGGATTTCCTAAATCTATGAGTACAAAAGATATAAATAAGGTTATTGAACAACTAATCAAAGAGTATAAAGATTCAGTTCTTACATACGAAAAAATTATTAAGATATTTCCAAAAGCACCAACAGGTGCAACTATCAAAAAAATTCTTGCCCTTGTTCAACTATATAATGTAACAGTTATAAGCTCTCAAGAACAAGCAAAACTTTTAAATGATGAAGAGGCAAAAAAAAGAAGAGAGCAAAGAGAGAAGCTAATTGAAGCTGAAGATGATGAGTTTGATTTATTAAAAAACAAAGAGCTTATGGAGTGGTCAAGATCTGATTCACCTGTAAGAATGTATCTTAGAGAAATGGGGCAAATTCCACTTCTAACAAAAGATGAAGAAGTTGAAATTTCTAAAAGAATAGAGACTGGAGAAGATATTATTCTTGATGCTATTTGCTATGTTCCATACTTAATTGATTTTATTTTAGAGTATAAAGAACCATTAGTAAATAGAGAAAGAAAAGTAAAAGAGCTATTCAAAAACTTCGACGATGAAACGGAAGAAGAAGAGGAAGAAGAGGAGCTTGATGATTATGAAGATTCTGATGATTATGATGGAGATGAGGAAGATAAAAAATTATCAGGGGCAAAACAAAAAAAACTAGATAAAAGAGCTCAAACTATTATTGAAGCATTTAAAGAGCTTGAAAAAGCTAAAAAAGAGTGGCTTAAATTTCAAGCAAAAGAGACTGCAAAAAGTGAAGATGAAGTTGATATGATGACATTTAATCTTGCAACTGCATTTAAGAAAAAACAACTTAAAGAGACTCTTTTAGATTTAGGTCCAACATCAAAATTAATTACTGAAATAGTAAAAGCTATGGAAACTTCACTAAAAAGCGAAGATGGTTTTGAAGATGAGTTAAAAAGATTAGAGTATAGACTTCCACTTTTTAATGAAACTTTACAAAAAAACCACCAAAAGATTTTAGATAATATTATAAATTTATCAAAAGTTCAAATAACAGCAATGGTTCCTGAAGCTACAATGGTTTCAACATATATGGAAATTAAAAAATTATTCCAAACAGCGGAAGCTTCTAAAGATGGTTTTGATTTAACACCTGAAGAGTTAAAAGCCGTTTTAGAGCAAATTAAAAGAGGTAAACAAATAACAGATACTTCAAAAACTAGAATGGCTCAATCAAACCTTAGACTTGTTGTTTCTATTGCAAAAAGATATACAAATAGAGGTTTACCATTCTTAGATTTAATTCAAGAGGGAAATATTGGGCTTATGAAAGCTGTTGATAAGTTTGAGTATAAAAAAGGTTATAAATTCTCAACTTATGCTACTTGGTGGATAAGACAAGCAATTTCACGAGCAATTGCAGATCAAGCAAGAACTATTAGAATTCCTATTCATATGATTGAAACAATAAATCGTATAAATAAAATTATAAGAAAAGGTGTTCAAGAAAATGGGAAAGAGCCTGATGTTGAAGAGATTGCAAAAGAGGTTGGATTACCTGTTGATAAAGTAAAACAAGTAATTAAAATCACAAAAGAGCCTGTATCTTTAGAAGCACCAATTGGAAGTGATGATGATGGTAAATTTGGGGATTTTGTTCCAGATGAAAAAGCACCAACACCAATTGATAATATTATGAAAGAGGATTTACAAGGTCAAATTGACCAAATTCTTGGACAATTAAACGAAAGAGAACAAGCAGTTATTAGAATGAGATTTGGTCTTATGGAAGATGCAAGTGATAGAACTCTTGAAGAAATTGGAAAAGAGTTAAGTGTTACAAGAGAAAGAGTAAGACAAATTGAATCAAGTGCTATTAAAAAATTAAAACACCCAAAAGTTGGGAAAAATCTTAAAAATTATGTAGAGAGTTAATCTCTGCATAAATTCTTATAAAATTCTAGCTTTAAAAAAAGGCAAAATAAAAAATGATTATTTTAGATAAATCAATAAAAGAGCTATTTCAATATTTTTGTAAAGAAAACAGCATAGATGATATGCAAATAGCTATAAAATACTTTACAGTATTTGGTGGGCTTGATATAAAAATAGATACAACAAAACCTATTTTAGAGCTAATAGAGAAACATATTTTAAACAACTATTTAGAGTTTAAAAATGAAATAAATTACCTTACAGGTGGATATTCTGTAAATCATGCTGTACTTTCAGGAGTTGCACTTGGTGATAGAAAAACTACAAATTCTTTTAAAAGAGCATTTGTAAGCTTTGAAGAGGGAATGAAATGTGTAGATGCTTTGTATGAAAAAGAGATAATAGATATTGATTCATCTAGTCACTTTTTACTAGGAAAAAGAGGTGAAAAAATAGTAAAAAAACTACTTTTTGTAAATCCATTTCTTAGATTTTGGTTTGCTTTTGTATCTCCTATTTATAAAGGTATTAAAGAGGGCAATTATGATGAGTTTAAAGTAAAATTTCAAAATAGAGAGTCTGATTTTAGTGATTTTATCTTTGAAGAACTAGCTTTATCTTTTGTAAAAAATCATCTTCTTGATGAAGAGATAAAACAGCACGGACAATTTTGGGATGAAAAAATACAAATTCCAATCGTTGCAAAAACAGTTTCAAACAAAACTATTGTTGGATTTTGTAAATATAGTGATAGTAAAATCAAGAAAAGTGATTTAAATAGATTTTTGGAAGATTTAAGAAGTGAAGATATATCTTATGATATTTTAGTTATTTTTACAAAAAATGGCTATACAACTGAAGTAAAAAATCTAAAAAATGAGTCTTTAAGACTTTTTAATGTTAAGAGTTTAAAAGCTTTAATTTCTTAAGAAATTAAAGCTTCAACCCATAGGATAAAGAATATTTTTTTGAATCTCTTCTATTTTTTCCATAGTTTGCTTATTTAGTTTATAATCAATTGCTTCAAAACTCTCTTTTAACTGCTCTTGTTTTCTAGCTCCAATAATTGTAGATGCTACAAAATCAAACTCTTTTGAGTAAGCAACTGCTAAAGTAACAGGCGAAATTCCGAGCTCTTTTGCCAAAATCAAATACTCTTTTGTAGCTTCTAAAGTCTTAGGATTTACAAATCTATGTGCCATAGCTTGAACTCTTTTATTGCTATTTTTTAGATACATTGCAAATCGTACATCAGGAGATACAAAATCGCTATTATATTTTCCACTTAAAACTCCACCAGCAATTGGTGAATATGGAAGAAGTGAAATTTTTTCATTTCTACAAACAGTTGATAATTCATCGTGAAATCGTGGATTCAATAGTGAAAAATTATTTTGAATAGACTCAAATCTAGCTAATCCCCTATTCTTACTTGTTTCATTTGCTTTTGTTAATCCATAAGCACTATCGTTTGAAGTTCCTAAATATCGTACTTTTCCTTCACGAACTAAGTCATCAAAAGCTTTTAAACTCTCTTCAATAGGCACAACAGTATCTGGCCAATGCATTTGATAAAGATCTATATAATCAGTTTCAAGTCGTTTTAAACTCCCCTCCACTGCTCTTTTTATATGAAAACTATCAATTGCTGTAAGCCCATGTCGTACAGGTGGCACAAACCAACCACTTGCAGCACCAGCAATTTTTGTGGCTAATATTATGCTATCTCTTGGTTTTGTTTTTAGCCATTTTGCTACTATTTTTTCAGTTAAACCAACAGTCTCTTTTTTTGGGCTTACGGGATAGAGTTCAGCTGTATCATAAAAATTTATTCCTCTATCATAAGCACTATCAAGGATAGAAAATGCCTCTTTTTCATCTGTACTACTTCCAAAAGTCATAGTCCCCATACATAAACTACTTACTCTTAAACCACTTTTTCCTATATATCTAAATTCCATTTTATTAAGCCTTTTCTAGCATTTTATTCCATTATACAAATCTCTTTCTTAAACATATGCTTTATAGTTTGTATAGCAACTAAAAAAACTATTAGTGTTGTTATAAAGGCTAGAAAAAAAGATAAATAGCTATAAAAATCTTTTTTTGTAAGCTCAAACATAAGTATTGAACTAAGTGTAACAGCAGCCATAGGAAAAGTAAATGCCCACCAAGAGATAAAAAATTTTATTTTTACAAAATTTTTATATAAAAAGGCTACTAAAATAGTAAAAAATATACCCAAAGAAAATAGTATTTGAGCAAAAAAATCCAAATTTTCTGTTAATTTTATATATGAGATAAAACCAATAGCAGGAGGTGCGATTAAAATAAACATTGTAGGCATAAATTTTGGTGCAAAAGGATTGTGAAAAATAACTCTATTTAAAATAATTGAGAATAAAATTATCCAAAAAAACATCCCAATAGAGAAGTAAAAAATTAAAATAGAGTTATCAAAAAAACCAACTCCAGCAATAGGAACTATTAAATTTCCAACAATAGGAATAAACCAAGCAGGGTTTGAATGAACTATCTCAAGATTATTATTTATCCAAAATCTAATAGTAAAATATGTTAAAAATAGATGTAAACTTGCTCCAAAATAGAAAAATATTGAAGCTATATCAAGGTTGAACTCTCTATATGTAGCTGATAAAATAAGCATAGATATAGAACTAGCTGCAAAAAAGTTTATTCTAATTGGATGATTTAGCTCTTTTTTCACTTCATCTTTATATTTTATTATTTTTGCTAAATATGTAAGACAGATTAAGATAAAAAGAGCTGTTGTAATAGTTATCAGAGTTACTGAAAAAAAACTAGGAAAAGCAAAAATATGGTTTAGCCTTTCAAAAACCAAAGTAAGACCACCAAGCCCCATAATTGTGGCAAACATCATAATAGGAAAAAACTGCAATCTATTTGAGGGAATTGCTTTTATACTCTCTTCACTCATTTTTAAACCTCTTTTAGTAAAATTATAAGAAAATTTAGGATTTAAACTTGACAAAAGAAAAAATAGTAGATTTAAGAGGCTCAAATCTTGAATTTATACAAAAAGATGAGACAATAAAACTATTAAGTTTCAATAAGCAAAAGATGAGTTTAGAAATAGCAATTTTCAAAAATGATAAGTTTATAAAAAATAGCTCTATGGTTTTTGCTCATCTTCCCAAAACTTTAAAAGCAAGTTTAAACCCTAAAAGGTGAATTATAGCTATATAATTTTTAAAGTATAATTGAAATAAAATAAGTTTTACTTATCATTTTTAAATAAGGATATTTTATAATATGAAAGAGTTAATTTTAATAAGACATGCAAAATCATCTTGGAAAGATACAAGCTTAAAAGATTTTGATCGACCTTTAAATAAAAGAGGAGAAAAAGATGCTCCTTTTATGGCTAAAATTCTAAAAAGACTTATAAAATCACCAGATTTAATAATCTCATCTCCTTCAAAAAGAACAAAATTAACTTTAGATTTTTTTATAAAAGAATTTAAATATAAAAATGAAGAAATAATTTTTGATAAATCAATTTATGAAGCACCTTATATAAATCTTTTAAAAGTTATTAAAAATATAGATAATAAAAATAAAATAGCTTTTCTATTTGGACATAATCCAGGACTAAATGATTTAACAAATTATTTAATTGATAATTTTACAGAGAATATCCCAACAAGTGGAATTTTAAAGATAAATTTTGATGTAAAATCTTGGGAAAATATAGAAGAAAAAAGTGGAAATTTAGAGTTTTTTAAATATCCAAAAATGCTAAGTATCTAATTTTATAATATTATTTGACTTAGAAAAAGCTATTAAATCTTCAGTAAATTTTATTTTTTCAGAATCAATATTTTTTAAGCAATTCTCAAAAATAATTTCTGTAGAAAGAGCATCATAATATGCTCTATGGTGATTTTCAACATCTATATTTAAAAGTTCTTTTAAAGTACTAAGTCCATACTTTGGTGATATAATTGTTCTTTTTGCAAGATCAATAGTACATAGTTTTCTATTTAAAAGCTTTCCTAAATTATATTTTTCAAAACTATCTGAAATAAAATTATAATCAAATTTTATATCATGAGCAACAAAAACATCATCACCTAAAAACTCTTTGAACTCTTTTAAAACTTTTTCTAATCTTGGAGCAGTTTCTAGCATTTCTAAAGTAATATTTGTAACTTCTTGAATATAAGGTGGTATCTCTCTTGCAAAAACTAAAGAGTCAAATTTATCTATAATCTCCCCATTTTTATATTTTACAGCACCTAATTCTATTATTTGATGACCTTTTTTTGGGCTTCCACCATTTGTTTCAATATCAACAAAACAAAAAGTTTGTTCACTTAAAATATTTTGAGTAGTTTTAAGATAAACAAAATTATCTTTTATATCAAGTGGCAAACCATTTATTAAAAGTAATTCAAACTCTAACTCACTATTTTCATAAAATTTATCACTTATGTTTTCTAAAAGCTTCAAAAACTCTTCAAACTCTATTGGTTCTTTTTTTAATCTTCTTAAAATATCCAAGAATGTTGGTTTTGTTGGTTTTAAAATATACCTTCTTTTAGGCGATTTCATAAGCCTCTTTTATAAACTCAATTAGTTTTTGTTTATCTTTTTTGCCTTTTTCAATCTCAACAGCACTACTTACATCAACACCAAAAAAACCAAAACCATTTAGCTCTTTTAGATTATTTTTTTCTAATCCACCCGCAAGAATAAATTTTGAACAATCAAGATTTGAAAATAGTTTAAGATTAACTCTTTTTCCCATTCCACCAAAACCATCAACAAAGGCATCTACTAAATAGTAATCATCATTTAGATTTTCTAAATCTTTTTTATCTTTTACTCTAATTACTTTTATATATTTTGGTTCTAGTTTTACATAATTTATAGAGTTTTCATCATCAATTATTTGTGCTAATTGCATTTTACTACTTTTGCAAACACTATTTATAAACTCTTCATTTTCATTTACAAAAAGCCCAACACTTTGTACAAAAGGTGGAAGTTTTTCTACAATTTCTAGTGCTTTTTGAGGTTCAATATATCTAGGTGATGGTTTATAAAATACAAAACCAAGTGCTGATGCACCTGCATTTATAGCATTTAGTGCATCATTTAGGTTTGTGATTCCACAAATTTTTACTCTCAAAACTATTTCCTAAACTCTTAAGCTATCAATTGCTTCTTTATAATCACTACTACCAAAAACATAACTTCCTGCAACAACAATATCAACACCAGCATCTTTTAGCTCTTGTATATTTTTATTGCTAACTCCTCCATCAACTTCTATTAAACAGTTTGGATTTCTTTTATTTATAAGCTCTTTTAGTTTTTTTGTCTTTTCTAAAATCGTAGGAATAAATTTTTGTCCACCAAAACCTGGATTTACAGACATTAGTAAAACCATATCCAGATCTTGAAGTAAATACTCAATATCTTCAACTTTTGTGTGAGGATTTAACACAATTGCAGGGCTAATTCCAAGACCTCTTATTTTTTGAATAAGTCTATGTGGATGTTTTTCACTTTCAAGATGAAAAGATAAATATTTTGGTTTTAAAGGTGCAAATAAATCTACAAAGAAATTATTATTTTCTACCATTAAATGAATATCAAGAGGTTTTGTAGCAGCTTTTGCAACTGGTTCAACCACAACTGGTCCAATAGTTAAATTTGGTACAAAATGACCATCCATAACATCAACATGAACTAAATCACAACCAGCATCACAAATAGCTTTTATATCTCTTTCTAAATTCCCAAAATCAGCCGATAAAATCGATGGTGCAACTAACATTTCTTACCTTTTCATAAAATTAGGCAAGATTATATCAATTTGTGGCTTTTATATTCTATAAATCAATATTTAAGTAGAATAGATAAAAAAATAATTTATGGATATATTTACAATGAAAAAATTTTTATCTATTTTAACTTGTACTCTTTGTTTTGCTTCAAATGAACAGATATTAATTGAAGCTCAAAAACTAGAAGATGAAGGAAATTTTAAGGCAGCTATGCTTTTATATAAACAAGTTGCAACTTTAAATAACAACAAAGAAGATAAATATTTAGAAGATATAAATAAAAATTCTCAAGATAAAAACAGTAGTTCAAATCTAAAAAGGGCATTTTTTGAAAGACAAATTGATCCTGTTGATGATAAAGAAACAAAAACAAATTTGGAACAAATAGTTACAAAAGATTTTGGAATTTATCCTTATAAGAAGAATTATGTTCTCCCTTTGGCATATACTTTTAAAAATATTGAAGATAGGCATAATTTTGAAACAACCTTTCAAATAAGTATTGAAAAACCACTATTTGAAAATTTTTTAGGACTTGATGAGATAATTAGTCTTGCATATACACAAAAATCTTATTGGCAAACAACAAAACATTCATCTCCTTTTAGAGAGACAAATTATGAACCAGAAATTTTTATTCAAATTCCAATAAAAGAGAATGAATATTTTAAAGCATTAAAAGCCTCATTAATACACTCATCAAATGGAAAAAAAGATGAACAAAGTAGATCTTTAAATAGAATATATTTAGAAGGCTATTTTCAATTATCAAATCTTTTCATAGCTCCAAAGGTTTGGTATAGAATTCCTGAAACAAATGGAGATGATGATAATCCAGATTTTCACAAATATTATGGTTATGGCGATTTAAGTTTACTTTATGCATATAAGCAACACACTTTTGAATTGCTATTAAGAAATAATCTTAGATTTGATAAAACAAATAAAGGAGCTTTTGAATTTAACTGGACTTTTCCGCTTCCTGAGTTTATGGCATCCAAAAATTCTTATGGGCTCTTCCAAGCTTTTCATGGCTATGGACAAAGTTTGATTGATTATGATAGAGAGATTACAAATATTGGATTAGGAATAGCCTTTTCAAGATAGGCTACTTCTTTTTAATATTATTTTGTTCTTTCATATTTTGAATGTAGTAATAAATAGCTTCAATTTCATCTTCTACCAAAAAATATGTAGGCATAACATTTGCTTGATAAATTAACTTATCACAAACTTGTTCTTTTTCAAACTTCATATTTTCATTTTTTTTAGAATTTATCTTTTTTGAAAAAATATCATATTCTATATATTTTATATCAGGAGCTACCAAAGAACAGTTAAATTCTTGCTTACTATTTGTTTTGTGTTCATTTATTGTATGTTTAAATTCAACTATTTTTTTGCCTCTTGCATCATCGCCATGACAGTTGTTACACCCTATTCCTCTTGGATTATTAAAAAGCATTTTCCCATACTCATATTTTGTAATAAATGAGTTATTTATATCTAACTCTTCAGGAACAAAATCTTCTTCTGCTACTAATATTAAAGATAATATAAAAATTATTAAATATTTTTTCATCTATAAACCTAAACTACTTTTATTTTTTAAAAACCAATATAAAGAGAACATTAATCCTGGAGTTTTAGCCTTTTTTTCATCAAAAATAAACTCATCAACACTATTTATATCAAGAAAAAACAACTCAATTTGCTCATCATTTATTCCACCACCACTATGAATTTTTTGGCTTTCATCAATAGTAGCAAAAAATAGATACTGCTTTGCTCCACTAATTCCAACATTAGTAAAAAAAGAGGTGATTTTTTGTAAGTTTGCTAACTCTACTTTATATCCACACTCCTCATCTATCTCCTCAATAGCAATCTCTTCAATAGTTTTATCTTTATCAACAAGTCCAGCACAAAGCTCAAAAGTAAACTTAATACTTTCATCATTTAGGAAAACTGGTATTCTAAACTGTTTTACAAGCAAAAAAGCTTTTTTTTGGGTATGATATAGTAAAATCGATACACTATCATGACTTCTTACAGCTTCCCAAGTTTTTTTAACACCATTTTGTGTAAATTTAACTTTTATTGGTTTTATATAATTTGTCTCTTTTAATTCACAAATTTCTAAATTTTCTATTATATTTATCATCTTTTATCTTATATTTTTTTATATTTTAACAAAAAGTTTATTAATATAGATTTTCAATCCTTTTCACAAATATTTGAAAAATCTATAAAAAATTCACTTCCTATATTTTGTTCTGATTTTAAACTCAAAGCTAAATTGTACTCTTGACAAACTCCTTTTACAATATCAAGCCCTATTCCAAAACCACCTTCACTATTTTCACCTCTTTTATACCTTTTGAAAATTTCATCTTTTTCATTATCTTTTATTCCTATTCCAAAATCTTGAACTTTTAAAATATTATTTTTTAAAGAGATAATTATTTTTGAATCCTTTTTACTATATTTTATTGCATTTGAAATAAGATTATTTATTACTCTTTGAGCCTTTGTTTTATCCATTTTTATAACACAACTATTTAAATTTTGATTTATCTCAATGTTTTTCAAAATTGCAATATCAGCAAAAAAATCTATACTTTCAAACAACAAATCTTTTAAATCGAAACTTGAAATATGATTATTTTTAAATTCATTAAAAGTTGTAAATTGTATATCATTATAAACTTGAGAGATTTGTTTTGAACTGCTAGTAATATATTTCATCATTTTTTCTGGATTTTTACCACTTTTTAGCATTGAAACCGAACTTAAAAGAACAGTTATTGGTGTATTTAACTCGTGGGCTGAATCTTTTATAAATTTATCCATATCTAAAACTCTTTTTTTAATAGGTTTTAAAAGTATTAAAGATAATAAATAACCAACAAAAGCTATAAAAACAATACTTAAAAATAGAACAATAAAAATAATATATTGTAAATTCTTAATATCATTATACTCTTGACAACTCTCCATAAGTATATATTTTACAGCTATTTCATCTTCATTTATAGTTGTAATAAAATAGTTATATTTAAAATTTGAGAAATTATGTTTATTAAAATCAACATTTAATTCTTCATCTAAATATGAAAAAATAATATTTTTATCCTTATCAAATAGTGCATATTTTATATATTGATTTTCCAACTTTACTGGCTCAAATTTCTCATTTTTCATATACTTATCCACAATCTGACTTTTTATCTGCATCGAAGAGTTGTAAAGTTCCATACTACAACTATTTTTTAGAGATTTTACTTCATTCATATAGTAAATATATATAATTGTACCTAATAAAAAAATAGTAGAAGTTATATAAATAGTTAAAAAACCTAGAAAAGCTTTCTTCTCTTCTTTATTCAAATTTATAACCAACTCCTCTGATTGTACTAATTCTATTTTTACCAATAATTTCTCTTATAGTTTTTATATAAACTCTTATTGTAGCATCACTTGGAGCTTCATTATAATTCCAAATATTTTGAAATAACTCATCATTTGAAATAACTCTTGACTTATGGTTTATAAAATATCTTAAAATGTCTTTCTCTTTTTGTGCAATATTTATAATCTTATCATTTTTAATAATTTGAGAAAGTTCTGGTTTAAAAATAGTGTTATCATCTAAAAAGAAATTATCTTCTTTTAGCAAAAATTCTCTATTTAATTTTGATATTCTAATTTTTAATTCTTCTAAATCAAAAGGTTTTCTAATATAATCATCAGCTCTATTTTCAAAAGCTTTTTTAAGATTACTTATATCATGATATGCTGTTATTATGATTATTGGTATATTATTCTTATATCTATTTCTAAGTTCTATCAATACTTCAAGTCCTGATAAACTTGGAGTATTAATATCTAAAATTGCTAAATCAAATCTATTTTCTATAAGTTTTTCTAGAGCATCTTCACCATTTTCACATGATGTTACTTCGAAATCATTATCACTTAAAAAATCACTCAAAATATCATTTAAGGCTATATCATCTTCAAGAAGTAAAATCTTCATTATTTAAAGTTATCAAATACTAAAGGAGCTTTTAAATCTAAAGTTTTTAAATGTTTCATAATAGTCTGTAAATCATCAATATTCTTTCCAGTGACCCTAATAGTATCTCCTTGATTTAAAGCTGTTACTTTTAATTTAAGATTTTTTATTTCAGTTTGAATTTTTTTTGCTTCATCTTTTTCAATACTATCTATTATTTTATAAGTATATTTTCTATTCCCACCACTACTATCTTCTTTTTTTACCTCTTCTAAGGAGTTAATACTTATACCTCTTTTATTCATTTTTGATATCATAATATCTAACATAGCATCAATTTTATTGTCACTAGCACTCACTAAAGTTAAACTTTTAGCACCAATATTTAAATCTATATCTTTTGAAATACCTTTAAAATCATATCTATTTTCAATCTCTTTTTGTGCTTGAATTACTGCATTTTTCATCTCTTGCATATCAAGCTTTGCTGAAATATCTAAAGAATGTTCTTTTACTGCCATAATAATTTTCTCCTTAATCTTTTAAAATTCCAAAAAATAATAACAAATAAGCAATTATTTGTAAAGTCCCACCAATTGGTGTTATTGCTCCTAGAATTGGCATATTTAAAATTGTAAGCACATATAATGAAACACTAAATATCAAAGTACCTATTACTATTAAATAAAGACTTATTTTTATTTTTCTTGAATTTTCTTTCAAAGAATATATAAATGTTGCAAAAAATAATCCAAATGTATTATAAAATTGATATTCAACACCCGTATGAAATATCCTTAACATATCTGGTTCAAGTATTTTTTTAAGTCCATGAGCACCAAAAGCACCAAGCATTATTGCTGTTGCCATAAAAAAAGTAGCAAGTGCTAAAAATTTTTTAGCTTTGTTATCTATTATCATTTCTATCCTCTAAATCTAAATCAACTTCCCAAAAAAACTCTATCCAAGTTTCAGCTTTTTTTACACTAAAATCTGGTTTTATAACTGCTTCATCTTTATAAAAAAGTGTTGCTATTTTAAAATCAATATTTGGATATTTATCTTTTAAAAGTTTTAAAACTTCATTTATTGTTTGACCACTATCAATAATATCATCAACAATCAAAACCTTTTTTAATCCACCTAAATTTGGTATATTAAAAATTTCAATACTATCTTTTTGTGTTTTCCTATCATAAGAAATTGTATTTATAGTAAAAATATTTCTTTGATTTAAAGCTTGTGACATAAGATGAGATAGAGTTAAACCACCTCTTGCAATACTTAAAATTGCATCCTCTTTAAAATTTTTACATAAAAATAATAATTTTAAAGTATCATTTTTAAACATTTCATAACTATAATATAGCTTATTCAACAACTAATCCTTTATTTTTTAAAGAATATACATTATACAAAAGCTTTTAATAAAAATAGCTTTTAAATATAAATAATAGTAGTTAAATGTGACCTAGAGGGAAAAACCCTAACAAATAAGTAAATAGTAAAAATAAACTTGAATAAAATAGAATAAATAAAAAAAGCCTTCCTAAACCTAGAAAAGACTAGACTGAGGAAGGCTTTGTAAAAACTCAAAGCTGGCAGTGAC
>NZ_JADKPZ010000002.1 GCF_016106035.1 Arcobacter vandammei | reverse complement strand
TCTCTTGAAGTTCCTGTTATTATCCAATCTGATTCTTCAATAACTTCCCAACCTTTAATTTCATCTTTTTTACTAATATAAACTGTATCTGGAACATTGTATTTCAAAGTTATATTATTATCCAGTAAGCTTATATTTACTGCACTATAACCTTTTGGAGTAGCTTTTTGTTCAAATTTTAAAATTAAATCTTCACACAATTTATCAATATCTTTTTTATCTTTTAAAGATGAATCATGAAAAAAATAATCTTTTCCATCTTCACCTTTAATAAAGCCATAGTTTTTTTCAGCCAAATAAGATGTTACTGTACCTATCATCTTTTACCTTCTAATAAACCATAACTTTGTATTAAATCTCTTAGTTTTTTTATTCTCATTTATCTTAAAGCTTCAACTAATTTTTTAAGTTGTTTTCTAATTTTTATGAACAAGCTGTAAATAAAAGTGTTACAGCAAAAAGTATTAAAATTCCGAATTTCTGCATTTTATGTTTCCTTATTGAACTTAAATTATTTAAGCTCACCTTTTTTAATTTTATGTTTTCTTCCAAAAATTAGATATAAAATCCATCCAATAGGATATAAAACCAAAATTACTATTATCCAAATAAGTTTATTTGTACTATCTTTAAATTCACTAGCAATTACATTAATTAGAATAACTATTGGCATAATCATAAAAATCACCATAATCAGCAAATCAATTCCAGAAGGCATTCCCATATTTTTCCTTATTTAATATTTTTTAATTAAGACTTGATTAGCCACCACATTTTATACCAGTAGCATTCCACTGTTTGTCTATTTCAATCATAGGCATTTCACAAATCATTCCTTTAATTTGTAAAATATATACTATTTTTCCATCTTTTTCAAAAGATTTAACAATTTTTATATCAGATTCTTGTGCCGATGTAATATTATATTGAACTGCAATGTTTTTTACAGTTTTTTCATCTGGTGTAGAAGAGCAGCCAATAAAAGCTGCTCCTACTAATATTGTTGATACTAATATTTTTATATTTTTCATAATAATCTACTTATTTAATAAAGTTGCAAAATCTTTATGATTTACAATATCGCTAATTAGTTGTTTAATTGTTGGTGCAAAAGATGTTCCCATATTATTACAAGCTGTATAAGCTACAAATGCTGATGGATAATCTCTTTTTGTATTTACTGTTAATGATTTACCATTTGATGAAGTAATAGTTACATTTACCTCCCAGTAAGCATTTCCAATTGTTGAACTTCCATAGATTTCATTTAAGTTCCCACTTATTTTTAAATCTGAGTTTGCATCATAATTTCCAGCCATTTTAAGTTCACTAATCAAAGCATCTTTTATATATTCTGAAAATGGTTCACCTTTTGGAGTTGTTATTGTTTCAGCCAATCGGCACATAACGCTACTTTCACCTTGATTTTTTGCTGTAAACTCTGAAACACCAAGTTTTACATCTTGATAATTTCTTAATGTTTGAACATTATCTGCTGAAACATTATATTCTGTTGTTTTTATTCCACAACCTGTAAAAAGTAATGTTGCCAATGCAACGCTTGAACTTAATAATAAAACTTTCTTCATTTTATCCCTTATAATCAAATTTATAACAAAATAATCTGTTATTACAGGTTATTATATAAAATTAAATCTTATATTAACCCGTAATTACGGATTGATAAAAAGATTTTAATAAATTATTATCACTCTGTAATAATAGAGAGTAATAAAATAATGAAAGAATTTAAAAATATAGAAGATTTCACAGAAGAACAAAAAGAAAACTTCTATAAAAATATTGGAAAAAATGTTGCTAAAATGAGAAAGAAACATAAACTTTCTCAACTCAAGCTAAGCCAATTAATGGGACATAAATCTACTTCACTTTTAAGTGGTGCAGAAATTTACTACAAAAAACAGCATTTTTCATTAGAACATTTAGCAAGTATATCTTATGTTTTAGATGAAAATATAGAAGAATTTTTTAAATAAAAATATTTACAATTAAAAAAAATCATTTATAAACTTCATCACTCTTTCATCTTTATCTTTTCTGTAAAATAAAAATATTAAACCTACTCCTGAAATAAATAAAAATATTGCAGCTTCTCTTACATCTTTTATATTACTATTACTAACAAATAGTATTATTGATGGAAGTATTGTAAAAAGTATGATTATTAAATAGTTTTTCAAATTTTATCCTTCGTATAATAAATTTATCAATCAAATTTTGAGATTATTATTTTAGTTTTTTTCATTTTTACTCCTATTGGCTCTTTTTCTTTTTAGCACTAAATATTTTTTATATCTATATAGCTCTTTATTTAAATTATCTTTCATAAAAATTTGAATAGCTACTAAAAGTAGAAATATAATTATAAAATTCATAAAAAATGTTCCATCATTAACTTTAAAATAAACTGCAGTTGTTACATAAAATATAAATATCCATAATATTAATTTACCATGTAAAAAGTATATAAGAAATAAAAACATATATTTATAGAAAAATCCTCTTGGTATCATATTTCTACTCCTTTGTTTCACATCTTGAGATTACTAGCTCTGTTGGTCCTTTAACAAAGTTATAGCTATTATCAATAGACCAATTATCAGACTTTGAAACTTCTATTTTTACATGGCTTACATTACAAACTAAAGTTTTATTACTATTAAAATCATTTATAAGATCATTTCTAATTTGTTCAAGATAAAGGACTGCTAGTATTGGAAATGAAATTAAAAATAAAATAAATAGTGTCCAAGCAATAACCTTTCCATTTGTATTTTCATATAGCTCTAATCTATTTTCATTCATCAGCAATACTCATATCTTTTTTATTATCTTTAAATTTAAATACACTATTAGGGGCTTTAGATGCCATTTTTTCACCAGACACAAGCAATACACCCCAAAATGCAATATATGATAGAACAATATTAATATTTACATACAAATCATCAGGAGCAAAAAACATAGCATAAAATAAGCTAAATATAAAAGAGCCTATTAGAACTAATATAGATACAACTACTAAAGTAACACCTAAGCTTCCAAAAAAGTGATTCATATTTTTATAAAAATTACACATAGGACTTCCTTTTATTTTTTACTCTATTTAACCATACAGTTATATATAATAAATGTATTTTTACCATCACTAACTCTATCTTTACCTTTTTTATCAAGTTTAAATCCTAAATTTTTAGAAACTATAAAATTATTACAAATAAGTTCATCTCCTTTTTCAAAAGCACTATAAAGCTCTTTTTTATTCTTTTTATCATAATAAAGAACTGCTACTATAAACAGACAAAAGATAACAAAAATAACTAAAACTTTAATATTAGAATTAAATAGTTCTTTATCTTTTTTACATTCATCTGATAAAACTTTTTGCTTATCCATACATTACTCCTTGTTGATTATTTATCTAAAATAGATATTATTTAAGCAATTATAAACTAATTTAGTTATAAAATCAATAGCTATCTTCTATAATAGTTACTAATATGCTATAATATTTACTAAATTAGAAGATAAAGAGAATAACAAATGACAAAAGAAGAGTTTTGTGTTAGATTAAAGGAATTAAATCTTACACAAAAAGATTTTGCAGAGATTGCACACGTACCTTACTCAACATTAAATAATTGGGGTTGTATGGCTAATGGTAAAATAATACAAGTTCCAAGTTGGGTAAGACCTTTTTTAGAACATTATGATAAGTCTATGCGCTTTGATATTTTAAGACACCAAATTTTTAAAGCAATATCAGTAGAACATATAAAAAAATAATAGTACTATTTTAGATCAAATAGTACTAAATAAATTAATAAAAGGATTAAAAAATGTTAGAAGTAATTGCAATTACAGTTTTAGTATTAGGAACAATATTAGCTATTGGAAAATATGATTATGAAAGAAGTTTGAAAAATAAACAGAATATTTGAAAGAATATATAAAAATTAAGTTTTAAAAATTTATATTTAGATACATAAATTTTATAAATGTTCATATTGGAGTATAAATTAATATTTAATTTATACTCTTTAAAGTTTAAGCAATAATTTATTAAAAATATTTAGCTCTTCTAGTAAAAGGATCTTTAGTTCGGAAGTATTAGAAATTATCTCAAAAATAGAAGGATCATCTAATTCTTCTTTAATCCATTCTATCAATCTTTTTTTATCTTCATCTTTTATTTCAAAAGAAACAATTTTATCTTTTTTAGATAACTTAAATTTCTCTAACTCAGTAATAAAAGAATTTTTAATGTTTAAAAAATCAAAATCTTTTTGAGATTCTTCAATATAAATAATAAAATAATATAGAAGCTTTATAATTCTTTCACCTCTATTCGAAAATTCTTGAATAATCTTTTGGAAAAAATTTTGTCCTTTTATTTTTTCAATTTTTGATTTTATGACATTTATTAAATTATATTTTCTTATAAATTCATTCATTGGTGAGATTAACTCATTTTTATTATCTTCATTTAGGTACTTATTAGCCTCTGAAAATAATTTATAAGTTTCATCAAAGGGATTCTTTGAATTTGAAAAAAGAAATAAGGGTGAGACTCCTAAATCTATTAATTTCTGAATTGTATTTATATCAGGATTTCTTTTTCCTAGCAAATAATGCGAGATTGCATTTTGTGAAACTCCTAACTTATTGGCAAAATCTTTTTGTGATAACCCCATTTTATCTATTATTATCTGTATTTTATTGTTGTAACTCATGTTAATTCCTTGACAAATATTTACATTTGTAATATAATACACAAATGTTCATTATTAATGAATATATAAATTATATCACAATTAATATAAAAAGGAGAAAAATGAATTCGAAACAAATAGCTGTTGAATATCTTGCGTCAAAGATTAGCAATCCTGCAATGATATTTAAAGATACAAATATTTTTAAATCAATTCTACCTTTCGCACGAGATAGTGCTAAGGAGTTTTTTGAGACGCAAACATCAAAAATGTTTTTAACTTCATATGTTGACGACGTAGGTCATGTAGTTGATGAATATATGTTGACTAGAAAAGAAAAGATGTATAAAAAGGCATTAATAACAAAAAACAAACTTTTTAGCAATCTTTGTTCAAGTCAAAAAACAGTTTCTTGGTTGATAGACAGGTGGATTAATACTTTTATCAATCTGACTTCAAATCCAGCCTATAAAGAGTATATAGATATTTCAAAAATCAAAATCGCTTTCAATGATGAGATTAGTACTACTCATAGCAACATAGAAGATATTTTGGAGTTTGAAAAACTACAAAAACTTCCAAAAGAGCAAATCATAAAAGCTTTGAAATTTATCTGGGAAGATGGATATTTTGATAATTCACTTGATAAAGAGGATATCGAAGAGCTTTGTAAAAAGTTTGATTTGAGTATCAAAGATGTTTTTGGAACCGATGATTTAGTAAAGCTAAATTTGAAAAAAGAACAAACTGAAAGCGGCAACTCTCAGCTTGTTTTTATATTTTGATAACTAACTAGGAAACCAAAATGAATAAAATAATAACAAAAATAGAAGAAAAAATCAAAAAACAGTTAAATATAGTTGAATATAAATTAATTTTATGTTTTAGGAATATAAATGAACGAAAATTTTAACTATATTAAAAAAAAGACAAAATTCACACAAATTAGTAATATTTGTTTATATGATGACAGATTGAGTTTAGATTCTAGAGGTTTAATGTGTATATTATTATCCTACCCTGATTCTTGGAAATTTTACAACATAAATGTAGCTAAAATTTGTGATATTGGAATAGATAAACTAAATAAATTATATAGGCAACTCGAGAAATATGGTTATTTAAAAAGAACTAAAAAAAGAGATGATAAGGGAAAATTTAGAGGTTTTGAATTTGAAATTTGCGATGAAGGAACCTTAAGTATGGAAATTTCATTAGAATCCACAGCGTTAAAAACACCGTTACGGCAAAAATCCGTTACGGTTAAATCAGTATCTACTAATACTAATATAACTAATACTAATAATATAGTTGATTTCGCTGATGATTATAAAGAAAAAATGAATGAATTGAATCAAAAACTCTTACAAAAACAGTTAAATAAAGATATGAAAATTCATAAGCTAGAAAATCTTGCTATTTCAAGACAAAATCGAATAGATTTTTAATAAGAGGACAAATAATGGAAAATTTTAATCAACAATTATTTAATACTATGCTTAATACACTTATTCTAAAATTTGGACTTTTTGTCAATACAAAAGATTGCGCTGCCATCCTTGGCATTAGCAGTAGAACACTCGACGAAAGAAGAAAATCTGGTCTCAATTGTCCTGAATATATAGAAGAAAAAAAATGTATAATGTATCCTGTTCAAAAAATAGTTGAATATCAACTAAAAAAAACGGAAAATTCAATTAAAACTATGTAAAACCACAAAATTGTGGTTTTACATCTAATCTTTTTTAATTCTCAACCTCTTTTGTGTTCTCAAAATTATTAAATAGTTTTTTCTCTCTGTCTTTTTAAATATATAAATATACTTTTTCTTCTAATTTTAAACTAGAAATAGGCTAGAAAAATATGGAAATTTATTCTTCTTTTAAACCTCTTCTCATAGCTTCAATTACCATATTATCGGCCTTTGTGTTTGTGAAAAGTTCGAAGGCAAGGACACCTTGATATAAAAGCATATCTTCTCCATCTTTTATCTCATTATCTAAACTTTTTGCTAAATCTAAGAATGGTGTGATTTTCCCATAAATACAATCAAAAGCAAAAGAGCTATTTTTTAAAACTTCATCTAAAATCTCTTTTGGAGCTGGTAAAAAATCATCTTTTAAACCTGCACTTGTAGAGTTTACAACTAAATCAAAATTATTTATTTTAAAATCTTCAAAAGAGAAAGCTTTTATATTAGTATTTTTAAAGAACTCTAATTTCTCTTTACTTCTATTTAGCACAGTTACATCTATATTTTTTTCAGCTAAAGCTAAAGCAATAGCCTTTGCTGTTCCACCAGCTCCCAAAAGTAGCACATTTTTTATGTTCCCAAAACTCTCAATTGCTTTTAAAAACCCAGGGGCATCTGTATTGTAAGCTATGACTTTATTATCTTCTAAAATATAGGTATTTACAGCTTCAATTTTTTGTGCAATTCCTTTTACTATATCTGCATTTTTAAAGGCAAACTCTTTATGTGGTACAGTTATATTTGCTCCTGAAAATCTATTTTTTAAAAATTCATCTTTTATTGTTTCACCGTTTTCTAAATGAAATTTTTCATAGTTTGCATCAAAATTTAAGTGTTTAAAACCAGCATTTTGCATTTGTGGAGATTTTGAGTGAACTACTGGGTTTCCAAATATTACAAATTTTTTCATATTTAAGCCTTTTTTGCATAGAAATTAAATAAAGGAAAATCACCATAATCTCTTTTAAAAACAAAAACTCTCTCATAAATAAAATCTCTAAATCCAAGTTTAGAACAGATATTTTCTAGCTCTTCTTTTGAAAATCCAAAGTGATAAACTCCCACATTATTGTGTTTTTTATGAAAAGTTCCATCCTCTTTTTCTAAATCATTTATACAAATAATTCCACCACTTCTTAATGCTTCATATGATTTCTTAAAAAATACATCAAGGTTTTCAATATGGTGCAGTGACATTGAAAGTACTATAAAATCAAAACTATCTTGAGGTAAATCTTGGTTTAAAATATCGTGTTTATAAGCTTTTATATTTGATAAATTTTTATCATTTGCTTTTTTATTAAACTCTTCTACCATTCCAGATGAGCTATCAAGTCCCAAAACTTCATTGTTAGAGTTTACAAGACAAAATGCTACAAGACCAGTTCCACAACCATAATCAAGAATATTTTTAACTTTACTTAAATCTACATTTTTTTTAATATTTTCTATACAAGCTTCCGTTTTATCGTGGCTTGTTTGCTTTTTATCCCAATCTTTTGCTCTTTCATCAAATCTACTCAAAATTTATCCTTAAACCGTTTTTAGGCAAGATTATAGCTAAAAATTAATAAGAGTAAAAAACGAGTATAAAATGAGTATAAAATATTTTTTTAGTGACGAAAACGACGGAAATTTAGCTTTTCATACAGGTGATATTAAAGAAAATGTAGAAAAAAATAGAAAAAATCTAGCTATAAAATATGGATATGAAAATGAAGATTTGGTCTATATGAATCAAATTCACACAAATAATATTGTAATTGTAGATAAAAATAGCCCAAAATTAATAGACAATTGCGATGCAATTATCACAAAAGAGAAGAACTTGCCACTTATGGTTATGGTAGCTGATTGTATTCCTATTTTACTATTTGATGAAAAAAAAGGAGTAATAGCAGCCATTCATGCAGGAAGAAACTCAACTTTTTTAAAAATAGCTCAAATTACAGCTTTAAAAATGATAGAAGATTTTTTTTGTGAAGCAAAAGATATAAAAGTAGTTTTAGGAGCTAGTATTCAAAAATGTTGCTATGAAGTAAGCCCACAAATGGCAAAAATAGTAAAAACCTCTTTTGGAAAGGAGTTTGTAAACAATAGAAATATAGATTTGCAAGGAATAAATAAAAAACTTTTAAGTGAAATTGGAGTTACAAATATAGAAATTTCTCCTATTTGCACAAAATGTGGAGATAAACCATATTTTTCTTATAGAAAAGATAAAAGTATAGGAAGATTTGCAGGGGTTATTTTTATTGAATCTGCAGTTTGATTTTGTTTTTTAGCTTCAAAAAAATCTAAAAGTCTCTAAAATTTATCTATAAATATTATAAAGTCCAATTTATAAGCCCTACTTAGATAAAATAGCCAGATTTTATAAAAATTACTTATAATAAAATTTAAACAAGGATGTATCTAAAATGATTTTTAAGGTTACAAAAGAGTTGGCTCTTGATTATCACAAAAACCCAAAAGCAGGGAAGCTTAGTGTTGTTACAACAAAAAGTTTTAAAAATAAAAATGATTTAAGTCTAGCATATACACCTGGGGTTGCTTTTGCTTGTGAAGAGATAAAAAATAATCCACAAGATGCTTTTTTATACACAACAAAAAGAAATCTTGTAGCAGTTATATCAAATGGAACGGCAGTTTTAGGGCTTGGAAATATTGGAGCATTGGCAAGTAAACCTGTAATGGAAGGAAAAGCCGTACTTTTTAAAGAGTTTGCAAAAGTAGATTCTTTTGATATTGAAGTAGATGAAAAAGATATTGATAGATTTTGTGATATTGTAAAAGCTATTAGTCCTACTTTTGGTGGAATAAACCTTGAAGATATAAAAGCTCCTGAGTGTTTTACTATTGAAGAAAGATTGGTTGAGGAGCTTGATATTCCTGTTATGCATGATGATCAGCACGGAACAGCTATTATTACAACAGCTGCAATTTTAAATGCAAGTGAACTTTTAAATAAAAAAATAGAGGATTTAAAAGTGGTTGTTATAGGTGCTGGAGCAGCTGCAATTGCTTGTTCAAAAATGTATAAAGAATTAGGTATTAAAAACCTTATAATGTGCGATTCAAAAGGAGTAATAAATGGCAAAAGAGATGATTTAAACTCATATAAAAAAGAGTTTATAAGTGAATTTGAAACTTTAGAAGATGCTTTTAAAGATGCTGATATGGTTTTAGGACTTTCACGACCAAAAACATTTACTTTAAAACATATAGAGCTAATGTGTGAAGAGCCAATAGTATTTACTCTTGCAAACCCAACTCCAGAGCTTTTTCCTGAAGATGTAAAAAGTGTACGACCAAAAGCTATTATTGGAACTGGAAGATCAGATTATCCAAATCAAGTAAATAATGTTTTGGGGTTTCCTTTTATCTTTAGAGGTGCTTTAGATGTTCAAGCTAGAAAGATTACAATGAGTATGAAATTAGAAGCTGCAAAAGCAATTGCTGCACTTGCAAAAGAGCCAATTACAGCTCCAGTTAAAGAGCTTTTTGGAGATTTAAGCTTTGGGAAAGAGTATATTATTCCAACTCCTTTTGATAAAAGACTTCTAGTAGAAGTTTCAAGTGCAGTTGCTGCTGAGGCTTTTAAATTAGGAATTACAAGAGTAAAAGAGTTTGATTTAGAAAAATATAAAAAAGAGCTTGAAGAGTTAAAATAGTTTAGGAAAAAGATGGAACAATATATTTTAAAAATAGCAACAAATGATGCAAAAGGGCTTATATACAATATTTCAAAAGTTCTTTTTGCAAATAATTTAAACATAGATACAAATGCTGAGTATGTGGATGAAGAGACAAAAGAGTTCTTTATGAGAAGTTTAATCTCTGGAAAAGTTATGCAAAATATTCTTTTAAAAGAGTTAAAAGAGGTGTTACCTGAGGGTGCAAAAATAAGTTTGAATAAGAAAGAAAAAAAAGATGTAGTTCTCCTTGCAACAAAAGAGAGCCATGTTTTGGGTGATTTACTTATTCGTTATGTTTCAAATGAGTTAAATGCAAATATAAAAGCAGTTATTGCAAATCATGAAGATTTAAGAAGCTTAGTTGAAAAATTTGATATTCCATTTTTTTGTATAAGTGCGAATAATATATCAAAAGATGAACATGAAAAATTAATTTCGCAAAAAATTGATGAATTTAACCCAGAATTAATAGTTTTAGCAAAATATATGAGAATACTTTCAAGTAATTTTGTAGCAAACTATACTGGAAAAGTTTTAAACATTCACCACTCATTTTTACCAGCATTTATTGGTGCAAATCCATATAAACAAGCTCATGAAAGAGGTGTTAAAATTATTGGAGCAACGGCTCATTATGTTACAAATGATTTGGATGAAGGTCCTATTATTTACCAAGATGTTGTAAGAGTTGATCATAGTTACTCTTGGGAAGATATGAGAAATGCTGGAAGAAATGTAGAAAAAGTTGTTTTATCAAATGCCTTTGAGTTACTCTTAAATGATAGAGTGTTTATCCATAGAAATAAAACGGTGATTTTATAATGTTTAATATTGTACTTCACGAACCACGAATTCCAGGAAATGTAGGAACTATTGGAAGACTTGCTTTTGCACTAAATTCTAAACTTCATTTAATCAAGCCTTACGGTTTTGGTGAAATTACTGAAAAAGAAGTAAGAAGAGCAGGGCTTGATTATTGGTATAATTTAGAGGTTTTTGAATATGAAAATATAGAGGAATTTTGGAAGTTGAATCCTTTAAATGATAGACATTTTTTTGCTACAACAAAGACAAAAAATCTATATTTTGATAAAGGTTTTAAAGAGAATGACTATTTTTATTTTGGAAGAGAAGATGCTGGGCTTCCAGAAAATATTTTAGAAAAAAGTCCAAATACAAATATTACAATTCCTATGACAAATAGTGCAAGAAGTTTAAATATGGCAAACTCAGTTTCTATTATCTGCTATGAAGCTTTAAGACAGAATATAGGAAGTTTTAAATTTTAAAATCCAAAGATTAATCTTTGGATTTTATTAAAATTCTACTTTTTTTAAGAAGTTTGTTTATAGCTTCTACTTTTTTTTGAATAGCTATTCTCTCTTCGATTTTTGCTTTTTTAAGTTCTTTTAACTCTTCTCTTAATTTTGTTCTTTTCTCTTTTAAATCTTCGATTAAAATTAAAAGTTTTTTCTCTTTAGACTCTTTTAAACTATCTTGTTTTAAGTATTTTTTGATTTTATCTATGATTTTATTTAATTTCATTTTTTACCTCTTCTAACTCTTTATTTAAATCACTATTTACAAAAATAATATTTGCAACTTCAACAAGTTTTTTCTGAATAGAGTAACCTGTTGCACTATCATTTATAAAAGAAGTTGCCATTGTTGCTTTTATTTTATCTTCTCTAATTAGTGCATCAATATCTTCACTACTTGCCATATCATTTTGTGCTAATTCAGTTTTTATTACTTCAAGTTGTGTTAGTTGTTCTGCATCACTTTGTAAAGTCGAAAGAGTGTTTATATCTATTAAAATTTCAGCAAGTTCCTTTCTTAGGATGTTGTACTCATCTTTAATAAATTCATTTCTACTTTTTAAGTAATAGTTTAAATTTTTTTGAATATCTCTTGTATCTTTTAAAACTTCAACTATTAGGGCTGCTGCTCTTTTTAATTCACCAGCTTCTTTATGTTGGAAATCAAACATATTTTCTTGAGCAAAAGATGAGAATTTTATAATATCACTATAAAGAGATTTTAGATTTTTTTGATAAATTTCATCAATATTTGTATCTATAATAGCTACTTCTTTTGATAATTGAACTTTTAAATTCTCTTTTGTAAGCCCTGTTGTATGAAGATTTAAAGCATGTAGAATAGCTTTTTGACAATTTTCATATAAGTTTATAATCTCTTTTCTAATAGCTACAAGTGCAGCATCTGGGTTACTTAAAACAACATTTGATAGATATTTTGGTTTTGATGCTGAAGAGATTTTTTGAGGGATTATTTTCTCTAAAAATATTGCAATCATAGAAATAAAAGGAAATAAAACCAAAATTCCAAGCAAACTAAATAGAGTGTGAAATAGTGCTAGTTTCATACCATTGTTTGTTTCGCTAATTCCTAAATATGGAGCTAGAAAATCAACTAAATCTTTAAATTGATAGATAAAAATTGTAATTAAAGTAGCACTAATAACATTGAAAACAACATGCGAACCAGCAACTCTTTTTGCATCTTGTGTTGATGTAAGTGAAGCTAAAACTGCTGTTAAAACTGTTCCAACATTTGCACCAATTGCAAGAGCTAAAGCATTTATATAAGTAATACTTTCAACATTTAAAGCTGTAATAATAATAGCTAAAGTTGCGGCACTTGATTGAATAACAATAGTAATAATAAGTCCTATTAAAATATATAGTAAAATTCCAGCATAACCGTCCATAGCATAACTTGCTAAATCAATTTGGTCTTTTATTACATCAAAACCATCTTTCATATAAGCAATTCCAAGGAAAATAAAACCAAGACCTAAAAGTACATTTCCACTTCCTTTCATAGTATTTGTTTTGAAAAATCTTAAGATTACTCCAAAAACAAGCATAGGAAAGGCATAAGTTGAAATTTTTACATCAATTCCAAGACTTGAAACTATCCAAGCAGTTGTTGTACTTCCTAAGTTTGAACCAAAAATAACTCCAATTCCTTGAACTAAAGTAATAAGCTCTGCTCCCACAAATGAAATAGTTAGTAAAGTTGTAATTGTAGAACTTTGAACTACTGATGTTGCTACAAAACCAGTAGCAATAGCATAAAAACTATTATGTGTAAACTTTTGTAAAAGTTTTTCTAAAAGCCCACCAGATAGTTGTTTGAAACCATCTTGCATAAAAAACATACCAATTATAAAAATAGCAATTCCACTTAAAATAACAGTGAAGCTTTGGTACTTTACTACTATAAATGCCAAAATAGATAAGCAAAGAAAAATAATAATATTTTTTTGCATTACAATTCACCCCTCCAAATTACAATATAATTTTTGATTATAACTAATATTTATTTAATAAGTAGTTTTTCGCTAATATCACACCTAACACTTTTATAGGAGAGTTTTTTGTACAAGATTTTACTTTTGGAAGATGATAAGCTTTTTGCTTCAACTTTAGAAGATTTTTTAAGTAGTGAAAGTTTTTTACTTGATATTGCAAAAGATGGTGAAGAGGCTTTAAATTTAAACTATGAAAACAACTATGATTTATATATCTTTGATATAAATGTTCCAAAAATAAATGGCCTAGAACTTCTAAAACTTCTTAGAGAAAATAAAGATGAAACACCTACAATTTTTTTAACTTCATATAAAGATAAAGATATTTTAAAAGATGCTTATTTAAAAGGTTGTGATGATTATATAAAAAAGCCTGTTGATTTAGATGAACTTATTTTACGAATAAAAGCTGTATTAAAAAGAAATAATAAAGAGTTTAGCCCTATAAATTTAGATGAAAATACTACTTTTAATCCTATTTCAAAACGGGTTTTACAAAATGGAATTGATATAAATTTACCAATAAAAGTTGTGGAACTTTTGGAACTATTTTTAGAAAAAAAAGATGAGATTGTCTCAAAAGAGATGATTATAAGAAAGCTTTGGAGTGCAAATCAAGATTATAGTGAAGGCTCAATTAGAGTCTATATAAATCAGTTAAAGAAAATATTTAAAAATAAAAACTGTATAAAAAATATAAAGGGAATAGGGTATAAATTTGAACTCTAAAAAGATAAATCTACTTATATCTATTTGTATAATCTTTATTTTTTCGGTTTCTACTGCTTTTTATATAAACTATATTTTTATTTTAAAATTTGAGTCTTTTCAAGAGTTTTATTTTATATTTTTAGCTATTTTACTATTTTTTTCTCTTTGTATTTTTTTACTTTTTTCAAACTCTATTTTAAAAGAGGCATTTAAAAGTGATGAGAAGATAGAAAAAGAGATAAAAAATACTCTTCATGAGCTAAATATTCCTGCAAGTACAATAAAAATGAATGTTCAGCTTTTGAAAAAAAGTTTAAAAGATGAAAGAGATTTGCAAAGATTAGAAAGAATAAATAAGGCAAATGAAAATCTTTTGAAGTTGTATGAAAATTTGGAATATGAGTTTAAAAAAGAGATTGATAAAATCGAACTTGAAGAGTTTTATTTAAAAGATATTTTGGATATATCACTAAATAAATTTGAAGATATAAAAAATGACACAAAAATAGATATAAATATAGAAAACTCTCTTCTAAAAAGTGATTTCAACGGCTTTTTAATAGTTTTAGATAATCTAATCTCAAATGCCATAAAATATAATAACAAAGAAAATCCTTATATAAAAATAGAGTCTAAAGATAGTATTTTTTCTATTTTTAATAAGGGAGAAAAAATTGATACAAAAAATATCATTCAAGTTTTTGATAGATATTTTCAAGAAAATCCACTAAATAGTGGCTTTGGCTTAGGTTTAGCGATTATAAAAGAGTTTTGTGATAAAAATAAAATATCAATAGATATAGAGAATTTAGAAGATGGAACAAAAATAAATTTAAATTTAAAAAATATAGTTAAAATATAGCCTTAAAAGCTATATTTTAAATTTACATATCCATATCGACCTGGGTCATTAAATAGAATTTGGTCTTGGTTTGTTCCTGTTTTTACATAGTTTACATCTTGATAAGTATTTGTAGAGTTATAAACTTTATCAAACAAGTTATCAACTCCTAAAGTTAATTCAAAATGTTTAAATAACTCTTGAGTATATTTTAAATTTGTAACAGCATATCCAGCAATTTCTTGCTCTTTTGCACTTTCATCAAAATTACTCCATTTATCAACTGCTATAACTTCTGCTTTAAATTTTGCTTGTTTATACTCATAGTTTAAAGCTAAGTTCGCTTTTAATGGTGGAATTTCTGCTAAATCTTTATCATTTCCAGTATAATTTCCATCTTTTTTACCTTTTAAATATGCAAGACCAAAATCAAATGAAAAATCATCTGTAAAGTAGTAATATCCACTAATATCAGCTCCATATATTTTTGCATCAATATTCTCAAATTTGCTACTATTATATATATAATCTTTTAATTTTGAATAGAAAATCTTTGGTTTTATATTTAAGTTTCCTATATTTGCTTCATATCCAAAATCTATTTCATAGTTTTTTGTCTGCTCTAAATTTGGGTTTGAAGATGAAGTTTGTTGATAAAGTTCTCTAGCATCTGGAACTCTTGAAGATTTACCAATACCTGCAAAGATTTTGTTTTGTTCATTTATATTGTAAGTAGTAAAAATATAGCCACTTAATCCTACATATTTTTTATCATCTACATTTGGTCTTACAGTATCTATATCTGTATAATCATATCTAGCTCCTGCTTCTAAATCAAAAGAACCAAAAGATTTTTCAAGTTTTGTAAATATTGCTTTATTTGTAGTATCTGTATCATACATTTTATTCATTGTTGGGTTTGGAGTTTTTCCACCTGTATTTATATTGGTCATATACATTCCACCTTCCCAGTTTCTTTTACTTGTATCAAGTCCAATAGTTAGTAAGCTATCAGCGATTTCTAAAGAGTTTTTAACTGTTGCTCCCCAAATTGAAGTTTTTAAGTGGTTTGTCATATAAGACATTCCATTTCCATTTCTTAATTGTCCACTCATAGGATGATCAACTTTTGAGTAGTAGTAGTCCAAATTTAACTCTTTTGATAAACTTCCTAAATCTCTAATAGTATATCCAACAGTATAAATATCACTATCATCATAATCTGCATCCATAGGACCAGCTGGATATAAAATACCATCACTTCTATTTGCAGTATAAGATAGTCTTAAATCCTGATCATCTGTAATATTAAATTGAAGTTTTGTTAAAACACTCTTTTTCTCAAATGCATCAATATTACTATCTCTATATTGATCTTTAGGAAGAACTCCTCTTTTCTTTTGCTGTTCTAAGAAATTATCTCCATTTCCATCTTTATATGCTTTACTCTCTTCTGTTGAAGCAGAGATTAAGGCTTTAACTTTATCATTTCCACCTTCAATTGTTGCACTTGCTTTTTTATAGTTAAAACTTCCAGCATTTAAATTCAACTCACCATGAAATCCCTCTTTTGGATCTTTTGTTTCAACTTTTACTAAACCACTTAAAGTTCCAAAATTTTCAACATCATAAGGACCTTCAATAATCTTTACACTTTTAATATTATTTGTAACCACATGAGAAGTTGGTGGATCCATTCTATTTGGACAAGCTCCATATATTTTTGCATTATCTATTAAGATATTAATATTGTCTTTTTTTTGTCCTCTTAAAATAATATCATTTGCAATTCCATTTCTTCTTACAACTGAGATATTAGCAGAGTTTTTAGTTAAAGCTTCAGCTAAATCAGCACTTTTTAGCTCTTCACTATTTATATCTTTTATAAGTTTTGAATTTGCCTTTTCAACTATACTTATTTCTTTTAAAGTCGTAGTTTCATTTGCAAGCAAAGAGCTACAAAGTATTAGTGAATAACATATTTTTTGTTTCATCATATTTTCCCTTTTTTTTTGAAATTTGTAAAATTATTTCAAATAAGTGTTAATTATCTGTAAATTTATAATAATAACTATTTTTAATTCTTAGTAAACTATAATACAGATATTTATAAAAAAGGGGCTAAAAATGGAAGAAACAATAGTTTTTGTAGTAGCAATACTATTTTTTGCAGTTGTAATAATTGCAAAAGGTGTAAAAATAGTATCTCAATCAGATTTATATGTGGTTGAAAGATTAGGGAAGTTTCATAAGGTTTTAAATGGTGGTTTTCACCTAATAATTCCAATAATTGACCAAGTAAGAGCAGTTTTAACTTCAAGAGAACAGCTAGTAAATATTGAAAAACAATCAGTTATTACAAAAGATAATGTAAATATCTCAATAGATGGAATAGTTTTTTGTAAAGTTGAAGAAGCAACAATGGCAACTTATAATGTTGTAAATTTCAAACACGCAATTGCAAATCTAGCCATGACAACTCTAAGAGCTGAAATTGGAGCTATGGTTTTAGATGATACTTTATCAAATAGAGAAACATTAAATGCAAAACTTCAAACAGAGCTAGGAAGTGCAGCAACAAACTGGGGAATAAAAGTAACAAGAGTTGAAATAGCTGATATTTCTGTTCCTCCTTCAATAGAAAAAGCTATGAATATGCAAATGGAAGCCGAAAGAGAAAAAAGAGCAATTCAAACTAGAGCTGAAGCACAAAAAGAGGCACAAATACGAGAAGCAGAAGCTTTTAAACAAAGTGAAATTTTAAAAGCAGAAGCAATAGAGCGAATGGCAGATGCAAAAAAATATGAGCAGGAAAAAGTTGCAGCTGGACAACAAGAGGCTATGAATTTAATAAACCTTGCAATGAAAGAAAATGAAAAAGCAGCAGAGTTTTTACTAGCAAAAGATAGAGTTGCAGCATTTAAAGCTTTGGCTGAAAGTGGAAGCACAGATAAGATGATTTTACCTTATGATGTAGCACAGATGATTGGAAGCACTTCAGTTTTAGGAGATGCTTTATTCAAAGGTGCAAGTAACTCTAAACCAAACAATGGATAAAAGATGGATTTTTATACACTTTTTGCACTAGGAGTTGTTTTAATAGCTCTTGAAGTTTTTGTGGCTTCTTTTGTGGTTATTTGGTTTGGACTTGGATTTTTGCTTGTATCTTTTGTTGAACTTGTTTTTCCAATAAATGATATTGTTTGGCAAATTTGTTTTGTAGCTATTTTATCTTTGATTTTTCTATTTTTATTTAGAAAAAAGTTATTAGTTAAGTTCTCAAAATCACAAAGAGAAGTAAAAGATAATTTTTTTAATGAAAAAGGAGTAGGAGAGATAAAAAATTCTAAAGTATTTTATAAAGCAACTTATTGGGAAATTGATTCAAAGCTTGATGAAAAAGAGTTTGTTGAAGGCGAAAAAGTAGAGGTTTTAAAAATTCACGGGAATTTTGCCACTATTTCTAAAAGGCAGATTAGCTAATATTATGAATAAATTTATTAAATCTATATTTTGTGAATTATCATATTTTATAATATTCTCTTTTTTGATATTTGTTTTTTTATTAATAACTAATGAAACAAAATTTTTACCTTTAGGTATTACAATTTTTATGTTTTATTTACCATATTTCTTATATCAACTTATAACAATTATATTTTTCAATAGTAGATATAAATGTGATAATTTTATAAACAAAATAAAATTAAGTTTAATAAATAGATATAAATTAATTGACACTGGTAAAGATGAAAGTTTTCCTTTTTATATAAATAAATTTGATGTTCTATTTTCAAATGCAATTTTTATATCTTTATTAGTTAGTTCATTTATTTTATTCTTCATTATAGATGAAATTACTATTAATTTTATATTATCATTTATATTCTGTTTTTTTATATTAATGTATATATTTTTTCATATAAATAGGAAAATACCAGAATTAGTAATTACAGATAAATATATATTTTTTTATAAAGAGAGGCAAAAAGTATATTGGGAAGATATAGCAGATATATATTTTACATTTAGTAGATATGGAAGATATACTTTTAATATAAAAATAAGAGATATTAAAAAATATGATAATGAAGTTTTTCCATATGCTTTTTGGAGTAATGATTATTTAAGTTATATGGTTGTAAATATTGGAGTTAATCATAAAAAACTAGAAGAAATATTTGCTAAAAAGATAGCAAATAATGAGATTAATGTTGTATATAGTCTTAAGAATTTATAAATAGATAAATTATTTGAAAGGGAATAATAATGTATAGAGGAATATATGATTTTTTTCTACAAGATAATAAAGTTTATAATAATTCAAATAAAGAATGGATGATTGAATTATCTACTTCAACTATTATTTGGTTTGATTTAACTAAAAGTTTTTATGAAGATATTGATTTAAACTCTTGTATATCAAAATATATGTTGGAACATAAGAAAAAAGTAGAAGAGTATTTAGAAAAGCGTTTTATATATTTTATATTTTCAAGAAAAAAAGTTAGATTTAATATTAAAAAGAAACCAAAATATTCTTTCTTTAGTAAAAAATTAAATTTGGAGATTTTGATTGGTAGAGAAAGAAAGATAAAAAAAATAGAATTATTTTCTGATAATACCAAACCTAAGGTTGAAATTACTGAAAAATACATAACATTTATTTATAATGAACATTATAAAGAGACACTTTCTATTCATGATTTTTTAATAAATTATAATATAGATATTGGTGAAGAATCAAAAATACATTATATTGGATATACAAAAAATCCAAATAAACGACCTTTAAATGGGAATCATTCTGGATTAAATGATATTTTATATAATGTATCAAATGAAGATAATGATTTCTTTGTATCTTATAATCTATTTAAAGTAACAAGTAATAGTATAAATAATGAGTTTAATATTATTTTTAGAGTATCAAATCCAATGACTGATGAAGTAGATGTAAATACAGAAGGCTTAATTATTGAAAAATGCTTTATTTTGTATTTTAATGCAATAAATCAATCAAGAAATAAAAATAATGAGCTATCTGAATTAAAAAATACTCTAAAGAAATTATCAATAAAAAATAAAATTAATTCTATTTATATAAATTATGAATTAGAAAATAACAGTGAATATTGGAAATTTTATTCGGAAAATGTAAAGCCTACAGATAAACATAATTTTAAAATATCATTAAATGAAAATAAAGTTTGTTTAGAAGTTTTATAGTTATAGATTTATTATAAAAAATTATTTTTATATAATATGTTATAATTTTGAACGATTTTGTAAAAAGGTAATAAAATGATTTCTATCAAAATAGATAATAAACAAATAGAAAATCGTTTATACAAAGAGTTTCAATTAACTGAAAAGATAAAAGATTTTCTAAATTAATCAAAATAGTGATAAAAAAGATTTTGTACAAGAAGATGAAATATTTAAAATTCTTGATAGTTTAAAATAGATGATTATAAATTTTGAGAAAAGTTTTTCAAAAGATGTAACAAAATCAAATACTAAGAAATGAGTTAATAGCACAATTCATTCTCTCTTTTATATCGCTACTGTCTGTTTTCATATAATCTATTTGTATCTTATATAATAGTTCATTTTTTAATTTAAATTCAAAAACTAAATAACCTGCATAAAGTAGGGCTTCTTTATTTTTTTTACCCTTATCTTCTTTGTCATTTTCATAAATATAGTAAGAAATTAGCAATTTATCATTAGATTTTTTGTCATACTTTTTTAGGTTGTCTAAAATTTCTATTAATAATTTATCACTATTGATAGTTGAAAAACTATCTTTTAGATTACTCTTCATATATTTTGAGTACTCAATTTTTGATTCAATATCAAAATTTGAACTAAAAAGAAGCTCTTTTGCAAAATCTAAATCTTTTGTATATATTTTCTCAAAAGTTGTAACACTATTTTGACAACTTACCCTTTTTGATTTTGGGTTAATATCTTGTTTTGATACAACACCATAAACTATAAATAAAATAAATCCTATTACAAAAGATATATATAATTTTGACATAATTTTATCCTTATTTTTAAAACAGAAGTATCAAAGACCTAAGGTCCTTGATACTTTTTTAGTAGCTTAGAGTTTGGTACTCTTTATCTAATATTTTAGCTGCAACTTCAGCAGGTTTTGCAACACTTACACCTTCTATTAAATCAGCTTCTGTTTTCCCAGAATTTGGTAAGAATAGTGGGCAAACTTCAACTTTTGCACCTTGTTTTATTAAACCTTGAAGTAGCATATTTGGAGATTTCTCTTCGCCCTGCATTTTTATAGTTTTTGCTTCAGAACCTTTTATAGCTAAATTTCCAGCACTTGAACAAAGAGTCATATTTACCTCTTTACCTTGTTTTAAAGTCATTGTTGATAGAACCATACCCATCATTTGAGTTTGAGTATCTTCACTTGTGATTAATACATTTAGACCTTTTGCACTATTTTCACTTGCTATTGCACTTATTGTTAAAACTGTAATAGCACTTAAACTTAATAATATTTTTTTCATAATTATCCTTTTAAATTTATTTTTTTGATTATTTTTATAATCAAAAGTTATGAAGTTTATATAATTTTAACTTATGGTTAGATAAAAAAGAGCAAAGGCTCTTTTTTAAAATGAGAATTTTTTATAAAGTCTAAAAAATAAGATTATAGTTTTAATTTGAATATAGATAAATGGAAGCATAAATAGATAGTAAAAAATTGAGTATTTATCTAAAATATCATTGTGTACAAGTCCAATATTTATAAAAAACATTCCAAAAACAAATAGTGCAACACCTGGGCAAATAAGTGCAAAACTTAAAGCAGATTTTTCACTTCCAGCTATAAATTTTTCAAAATATCCAAGTTTTTTCATAATCATATAACCTAAAATTCCAAATATTATTTGTAAAGATAAAATAGCTGAAGTAAGCACAAACAAAGATGATTTATCATTTGAAGCATTTAAGTTGTGTTCTAGCCCAAAAGTAAGCCTAATAAATGTAATTCCAAGAAGAGTTAAAATTGGTATCATAATCCAAAGTGATGGTGCTGTTTCAATATTTACCCCATGCTCAAACATATTTTTAAATCCTAAAATAATTTTCAAAAATATCAATAATATAGAGATACTTGCAAAAAATATAGCAAAAAATATTCCAATAGAGTTTACTATAATATTATGACTCATAGCTCCAGGAGCTGCAAATCCAACACCTACCATAGATAGAGCAAAAATAGAGATCATTTGAGTTAGGTTATTGTTTTTTGTAAAATCAAAATCACCTTTTATAATCAATCTTGAGAAATATTCAAAAAATATTTTAAGTGCAAAATATCCATTTATAGCAAATCCTAAAAGTGCAAAAGGAAATAGATATTCAACAACACTCCAAAGTCTAGGCACAAAAACAGCTCCTAAAACAAAAGCAACATTTATACTCATTGTATAAGTAAGTGGTAAAGTCATAAGGCTAATTTGCCCATTTGAATTAAGTAAAGATTTGTATGTATCACTTTTTTTAAAAAGTAAAAACTGTTTTGTATTCCAGTAAAGAAGTTTAAAGTGAAGTAGAGCAAAAGCAATAATAAAAACTAAAGAAAAAGCCACAATAAAACTAATATAATCACCTTTTTCCAAAGCTGTAAAAACATATTCAAATGTTGCCATTGGTGTGTTTGGATGTGGAACTAAAAACATCAAATACATAAAAAATGATACACTTAATCCTCCAGCACCCAAAGCACTTAAAAAACAAGTTGGAGAAAATTTATCTCTTAAAACCATTTTAATAATCCTTTTATAAAATTTGAAAAGGATTGTAGATTAAATTATATTAAAAACTTATGAAACTAAAATAAGAAAAAATTATTTATATGCTAAAAACATATCCTATAAATCGGCTTTTTTAGTTTTTATTTAATATTTTGAAATATTCATCTCTACTTATTTCATAAGCTCCTAGACTTTCAAGATGTGGATTATAAACTTGGCAATCTATAAGTTTTATATCACTGTTTTTTGCCCAAAGACAAAGATGATAAAATGCTACTTTTGAAGCATCATTTACAAGAGAAAACATACTTTCTCCACAAAAAATATCACCAATAACCAAGCCATAAAGCCCACCAACAAGCTGATTGTCAAGATAAACTTCAATACTATTTGCAACATCTAGTTCATGAAGTTGTGTATAAGCATAAATAAACTCATCACTTATCCAAGTATCATCTTCATGTTTTCTTTTTACTTTTGAACAATTTTTGATAACTTCAATAAAGTTTGTGTTTGATTTAACTACAAAACCTCTATTATTTATTGACTTTTTAAGGCTTTTTGATATTTTCATCTCTTCTGGTTTTAAAACCATTCTTCTATTTGGGCTATACCAATTTATATATCCATAATCATCTATAAACCAAGGAAAAAGACCATTTTCATATGCATTTACTAATCTTTGTGGATGAAAATCTCCACCAATGGCAACTAAATCATTTTTCATCTGTTTTTTTGTAGGAAAATTAAAATTATCAATATTAAGTAGCCAAATTTTTTCATTTTTATCTAATAGTTTCATATTTGTATTTTATATAAAATAGTGTTAAAATCACGAAAAAATAAAGATTGGAAAACTATTTTGAAAAGATTAGATGCATTTTTATCAAGTTTGGGGTATTGTAGTAGAAGTGAAGCAAAAAGATTTTTAAGACAAAATATTGTTACTATTAAAAATGAGAGAATTTTTAATCCAAGCACAAAAGCAAATCATAGTGATATTATGGTAAATGATGAGCCTTTAGATGATGAAAAATTACTTATAGCTTTAAATAAACCAAAAGGTTATATCTGTTCGCATAGTGATGCAGGAAAGCTTATATATTCGTTACTTCCAGTAAGATACCAAAATAGAAACCCAAAAATTTCAACTATTGGAAGATTGGATATTGACACAAGTGGAATTATACTTTTAACAGATGATGGAGATTTAAATCATAGGCTTACAAGTCCAAAAAAAGATGTAAAAAAAATTTATGAAGTAAGTTTGGAATACCCTTTAAATGGAGATGAAAAAGAGCTTTTTGCTAGTGGAAATATAGTTTTAAATGGCGAAGAAAAGGCTTTGAAACCAGCAAATTTAATAGAAATAACTTCAACTTTGGTTCATCTTGAAATAGTTGAGGGCAAATATCACCAAGTAAAAAGAATGTTTGCTTATACAAAAAACAAGGTGATAAATCTTCATAGATTGGAGTTTGCAGGAGAAAATATTAATGATTTAAAAGAGGGCGAATTTAAACTTTTAAATATATCTTCATTTAAAATATAACAAACTGCAATATTTTTTCAAAAATTTAGAACTTTTGGTTATAATTAAAAAAAATCTTGGGAGAAACTATGCAAAACTTGACAATGTGGCACAATATGGCTTGTTCAAAATCAAATAGTGCAAAATGCTATTTAGATGATAATGGTATTAAAATAAATGTGAGAAACTATTTAGAAAATCCACCGTCAAAAGTTGAGATAAAAGAGCTTTTAAACAAGCTAAATATTGGAGTAAAAGAGCTAATAAGAGATAGTGAAAAAGAGTATTTGGAACTTGATATAAAAAATATAGATGATGAAAACAGACTTTTAGAGATACTTGAACAAAATCCAATATTAATTCAAAGACCAATTATTATAGGAGATACAAAGGCTTTTATAGCTAGACTACCTTTAAAAATTGAAGATATTTTAAATGAGTTTTAATATAAATGAAAAACAGCTTAGAATTCGTTATATAAGAGTTGTTGAAAAATTTTTAACAAGAACTATATCTTTATTAAAACTAGAAGATTTCAATAAAGATATTTTTATAAAAAGAACTTTTAAGAACTATGAAGATATGTGCAAAACTCCAAAAGTAGAGCTTTATTCTGATTATTATTCGCTTTTAAATAGTTTTATAGAAAAAACTATAATTTCTGTGAAAAATCCAAGTGATGATTTTGTAGATGAAAGAGCAATGCTTTTAAAAGAGGCAAATTTGCTTCAAAAAGAGAAAAATAAAAGCACATATAAAAAAGAAAAACATAAAAAAAGTAGATTTGATGACGGAAACTGAGAAAAGCTTTAACTTAACAGGAGTTTTAAAAAAAGTTCTATATAAAAATGATGAGACAAAATATATTATTGCAGTTTTAGAAAATAATCAAAAAATTTGTGGAACATATTTTGATGCAGATATTGAAAAACTTGTTGGTGAAGAGATTATAATGAGTGGAAACTGGACAACTCACAGTAAATATGGGGTTCAGTTTGAGTTTAATACTTTGCAAATAAAAGAGCATGAATTACTTTTTTTTCTTACAAAAATTGTAAAAGGTTTTACAAAAAAAGCTGCAAATGAGATTTTGGACAAATACGGTGAAGCTGGGCTTATTGAACTTTTAGAGAAAAATCCAAATGAGCTTTTAAACTTCAAAGGAATAAAAGAGAAAAAATTAAAAATGATTTTAAACTCTTGGCACTCTTTTAAACATTTACGAGAACTTGGGGCTTTTTTGGGAAAATTTGGAGTAACTTCAAATTTGATTACAAAAATATACTCAACTTTTAGTGAAGTTGAAAACTTAATAGAGAAGATAAAAAATAATCCATATATTTTGATAAATATAAAAGGAATAGGTTTTAAAAGAGCCGATGAAATAGCAAAAGCTTTGGGCATTGATTTAAAATCAGAGTTTAGAATAAGAGCTTGTATAAACTACACTTTAAGAGAATTTTGTGATAACAATGGAAACTCATCTATAGATAAATTTCATCTATATAAACTTCTTGATGATAGTTTGAGATTTTCAAATGAAGAGATGCTTTATGAAAATATTTTGACAAAGATGTTAGCAAAAGAGGAGATTTATAGTACAGCAGAAAATCGTGTAGCTCTATCTATGTTGTATTTTGCAGAGAAGTCTATTTTGGAGTTTTTTAATAGAAGAAAAGATGATAAAAATAGAAAAATTATTGAAAATTTTGATGATTATTTAGAGAAAAAAGAGCAAACTTTAGGTTTTTCTTTGAGTGATGAGCAAAAAAAAGCAGTTGAACTTATAAATTCTGGAGAAAAAACTCTATTTTTAATAGGTTATGCAGGAACAGGAAAATCAACTTCAAGTAGGGCAATTTTAGAACTTCTTGAAGAGATTATGAGCTATGATGATATTATGACAATAGCTTTAAGTGGAATTGCAAGTCAAAGAATAAGTGATACAACAGGCTACAATTCAAGCACTATTCAAAGCTTACTTGTAAAACATAAAGAGAAAGATTTTTTCCCATATAAAGCTATTTTACTAGATGAAGCTTCAATGGTAAATTCTTTAACTTTTTATCAAATTATAAGCAAAATTTCAGATGATACAGTTTTTATAATAGTTGGAGATGATGGGCAACTTCCTGCTATTGGAGCTGGAAATATCTTAGCTGATAGTATAAAGCACAATCTTGCTAGTATTTGTAAACTTACAAAAATTTATAGACAAAATGAAAACCAAGCAATAGCAGTAATTGCAAATGATATAAGAAAAGGGGAGTTGCCAAACTATAAAGAGGATTATGAAGATTTTAAATTTATTGATGTCTCTATTTCAAACTACTATTCACAAAAAAACTCTTTAAGTCAAAATGAATTTCAAAATATAAGAGGTGAAAATAGTGAGTATATTTTGAATAATATTTTAAATATTGCAAGTGATTATATACAAAACTATTATGATTTTATAAAAGAGAAAAAAATAGGAAAGGCTCTTACTCTTTTTCAAGTAATTACTCCTATGAAAGGTGGAATTTTAGGAGTTGAGAACTTAAATATTGAACTTCAAAGACTTTTTAATCATACAAAAAATAAAAGTTTGAAGATAAAAGAGATGGAGTATAAACTAACAGATAAGGTAATTCATATAAAAAATGAGAATATGAAAGCTCAAACTATGAGTATGTACAAAAGTAACTCTAGCGAATTTATGGAAAGAAGAGTTTATAACGGTCAATTGGGGCTTGTTATTAAGCTTGATTTTGATGAACAAAAATGTGTAGTTCTATATCCGAATGATGATATGGTGGTATTCTACGACTTTGATAATATTCATAACCTTTTAAATCTTGCATACTGTTTAACTATTCATAAAACTCAAGGTATGGAGTATGAAAATGCTTTAATTCCTATTACCTTTTCACACTATATAATGCACAATACAAAGCTTTTATATACAGCAATTACAAGAGCAAAAAAGATGTGCTTTATTGTTGGAGAAGAAGAGGCTTTTAAGAGTGCTTGTAAGAAAATAGAGGTAACTATTAGAGAGAGTATTTTAAATGATTTATTAAGTAAAAATGAGAAAATTACTCAAACAAATAGTTTAGCTATATCTATTTAAATAACATAAAAGCAATTTTTTTGTAATATATCCTCTAAAAAAATTTAAGAGGATTTTAATTTATGATAACTTGGATGCAAAGGCATAAAAAATGGCTGGTTATTACTATTTGGATTAGTACAATAGCATTTGTTGGGGCTGGATTTGTTGGTTGGGGGTCTTATGATTATGGTTCTAAAGGCGGAGTTGTTGCTAAGGTTGGTAGTAAAGAAGTAACTGTTGATGAGTATCAGCAAGAGTACTCAAACCTCTATAATGAGTATGCTAGGATGTTTGGTCCTATGTTTTCAAAAGAGTTAGCTGAACAATTAAAATTAAAAGATATAGCTTTTAAAAAAGTTTTAGAAAAAAACCTTATTATGTCTTATGGTGACTCTTTGGGACTTGTTTCTACTGATGAAGAAGTTGCTAAAGAGCTTATAAAATATGAAGTTTTTCAAAAAGATGGAAAATTTGATAAAGAGACATATATAAAAGTTTTAAATCAAAATAAATTAGCTCCAAAAGATTTTGAAGAGAGTTTAAAAAATCAAATTTTACTACAAAAAACTCAAGATTTATTTGTTTTAAATCCGAGTCAAAAAGAGATTGAAAATCTTAGTAAGTTGTTATTTATTGAAGATGATATTACTATTAAAATTTTATCTTTAGATGATGTTAAAGTTGAAGTAAAAGATGAAGAGTTAAAAACTTATCATGAAGCAAACAAAAATAGATATTTAAGTGAAGTTTCTTATGATTTAGAGATGAAAACTATACCTTTGGTACCTTCAAATCCAACTGAAGATGAGATAAAAGCACAATATGATAAATTTAAATCAGATTATAAATTTGAAGATGGAAAGATAAAATCTTTTGAAGAGGCAAAAGGGCAAGTAATTGCTGATTTAGATGAAAAGTTTACGAAAAAAGAGGCTTTATCTTTATATTTAAAACTTAAAAAAGATGAAGAGAAATTTGATAAAAAAGAGAACTTTGTTGAGTCTAAATTGCCATTTTTACCTGAGAACTTAGAAAAAATAAATGAAGTTAAAAATGGAGAGATTGTAAAGCCATTTTTTGAAAACAACAACTACTATATTGTGAAATTAGTAAATAAAAAAGCTTCTACTCCTCTTAGTTTTGAAGAAGCAAAAGAACAAGCTATTTTAGATTTTGAGAAAGAGTTAAAATCTAAAAAATTAGATGAAGTTGCAAACTCTTCTTTAGAAGGATTTACAGGAGATAATATAAATGGAGTTACAAGAGAAACTATCTCTAAAATTCCTGCTCTTGCTCAACAAGAAGCTGCGAATTTTTTAAATCAACTATTTTCTGCTACTAAAAAAGAGGGTGTAATTAGATTAGAGAATAAAGCCATTTTATATAGAATAAATAACTCAAAAATGGCAGCTTATGATAAATCAAAAGATGAATTAGTAAAAAATGCAGTAATGCAAGTTCAAGAGAGTGATTTAATTAATAATCTATTAAAAAAATTAGAAACAATATACACAATAAAAACATCAATACAAACAAAGGAGTAACATTGAATAATATTTTAACAATTGATTTAGGCTCTTCTGCTATTACTACTGTTATTGCAAAACTTGATAATGACAATAATATAAATATTTTAGGTACAGGGATTCAAATAAGTAGTGGAATAGAAAAAGGTTTAATAATCAACATTGAAGATGCTTCAAAATCTATAAAAGATGCTGTTGAAATGGCAAAAAAATCTACAAATGAGCAATTTGATACATCAGTAGTTTCAATTTCTGGAGCTTACTCAAAAAGCCATAGAAGTACAGGTTCAGTAAATGTTCCTAATGGAATAATCTCTGAAACAGAGATTAATCAAGTTATGCAAATGGCTTTATATAATGCTACAATAGTTCCAGATTACGAAGTTGTTCATGTAATTCCTATGTTTTTTAAAGTTGATGATAGTGTAGAAGTAGATAATCCTTTAAATATGAATGGAACGAGACTTGAAGTTTCTGTAAATATAGTAATGTCAAAAAGAACTGCTTTGACAAATATTAAATCTGCTTTAAAATCTTCTGGAATTGATAATATTAGATTTGTTTTAGACTCTTATGCTTCAGCTTTAGCTGTTTTAGATGAACAACAAAAGAAATTTGGTGCTGTTGTTGTGAATTTAGGTTCAACTGCGACTGAATTTGTATATTTTAAAGGGAATTCTATTGTTTATAATGGTTTTATTCCAGTTGGTTCAAACCATATTACAACAGATTTATCTATTATGCTTCATACACCTCCTAGTGCTGCTGAAAATATAAAATTAGAATATGGGTCTTTAATTAAAAACTATTCTGAAAATAATGAACTTGAAGATAGAAAGGTTAAAACTCCAAGAATTGGCGATGAAAATACTACTTCTGAAATTGGACTTGATTCAATTCAAACAATAATTCATGCTAGAGTTGAAGAAGTTTTGAGTTTAGTTAAGAAAAAATTAAAGAAAAATGCACTTTTAGATAGCACAGGTTCAGGAATTGTTTTAACTGGTGGTATGACTTATCTTGATGGAATAAAAGATTTAGCAAGAAAAGTTTTTGAAGGAATTCCTATTAGTATTGCTGCTCCAAAACCAATTATAAATAGCTTTGATGTAAATTTTGATGAAGCTTATATGTCCACTATAGTTGGGCTTTTAGAGTACTCTTTAGGTAAAAATAGAAGCTATCAACTTGATTCTAGTAAAAAACTTGTAAGACCAATTCAAAAAGAGAGAGCTTTGGATATTATAAATATGCAAAATATGGCAAATAAAGTAACAGAACCAAAACAAGACTCTTACTCTATAAAAGATAGTGGCGGAATGGATTTAACTCATCTTGTAAAAGAGAAGAAAAAAGAGGGATTTGGTAAGATATTCAAAAAAGTAACGGAGTGGTTTTAATGGAAAATATTAACTTATTTGGAACAAATGAAATAAAAGTAACAGAGCAGATGCCAACAAGAGTTTTATCAAACAACCAACCAAAAATTGCTGTAATTGGAGTTGGTGGTGGTGGTTGTAATATGGTAAACCATATGATAGAAGAGGGAGCTCATAAAATTGATTTAATAGTTGCAAATACAGATTTACAATCTTTACACTCTTCAAAAGCACCAAAGAAAATCGAGTTAGGTCCAAAATTAACAAAAGGTTTTGGAGCAGGAATGAATCCTGAAATAGGAAGAGATTCAGCAATTGAGAGTTATGAAGAGATTAAATCTGTTTTAGAAGGAACTGAGATAGTTTTTGTTGCTTCTGGATTAGGTGGAGGAACAGGAACAGGGGCAGCAGCAATTATTGCAAAAGCAGCAAAAGATGTTGGAGCTTTGACAGTTTCTGTTGTTACTAAACCTTTTGCTTGGGAAGGTAAAAAAAGAGCTGGATTAGCAAATTTAGGTCTTGAAGAGCTAAAAAAAGTTAGTGATTCATTAATAGTTATACCAAATGAGAAGTTAAATGAGATTGTTGATGTTGGTTTAACTTTTAAAAATTCATTTAAAATAGTTGATAATGTTTTATATCAAGCCGTAGTTGGAATGAGTGAGGTTATTTTAAATCCAGGACATTCAGATATTAATACAGACTTTGCAGATGTTAAAACTATTATGAAACATAAAGGTATTGCCTTAATGGGGATTGGAAAAGGAAAAGGTGAAAATTCAGTTCAAGATGCTCTTGATAATGCAATTAATTCGCCACTTTTAGATAAAGTTCCTCTTGAAGGTGCTAAAGGTATATTAATTCATTTTAGTATGAGCCCAAATATTACACTTTTTGCAATTTCAAGTGTTATGAGTACAATTCACGATAAATTAGATCAAAATGCAGATATTATTTTTGGAACAACTACTGATAAAACTTTAGAAAATGATGAGATTAAAGTAACTATTATTGCTACAGGATTTGATTCAAAAAATGAAGATAGAGAGCAAAATGATACTTCAGGAGATGAAGCAGAACCAAAATCAGTTCCTGTTGATAGCGAAAATTATTTAGATACACCACCTCTTATGAGAGATTATAAAATTCAATATATCTTAAAATAGATATAAAAAGGTTTTAAAACCTTTTTATATTTGAAAATCTATCTCTTTATTTTTCTTATTATCATCTTCCCACTCAAAAATAAAACACATTGCTAATTTATCTCTTTTATGTAGGAATTTTCCTGTAAAGTATCCAGAAACAAAAATAGAAATTATTGCTAAAAATGAGCTAAAAACTAAAGTAGAAAGCCCACTTAATCCTTGACCAACAGTACAACCAATAGCCATAATTCCACCAACACCCATCATTGCACCACCAATCATATTGTATTTTACTTTTTTAATTCCAAGATTTGCTGTACAACCAAAGCTATACTTTTTGTTAAATAGTGTTGAAATATATGTTCCTATCATTGCTCCAATAACTAAACAAACTCCAAAACTAAACTCATTTACTTGATAATATGTAAAAAGTTCTAAAGTTTTTGCACTAGGATATACAAAACTAATAGCTTGAGTTTGTATCTCTTTATCAAAGCTTTCAAGTCCAATATAGCCTGTTACATACCAAGCAAATCCGATTAAAAGTCCAATTATTGCACCATCATAAAGAGAAAAAACTCTTTTTATTTTTTTTGTAAAAAGGTATAAAAGTATTAATAAAACACCTAAAATAAAATAGATATTTAATTGAAAATTCTCCAAAACTTTTGAAGCATCAATTAATATTTGATTATTTATAATTGGGTTTATAAGTTCAAATAAAACACCTTTTGTTGTAGCATATGCAAATATTGCTATAAAAATTAAAGTAACAAGGGCATTTGAATCACCTTGCGCAAATTTAACTATACTTCTACTACTACAACCATCAGCTATCATCATTCCAGCACCAAATAAAAGTCCACCAATAATTATCGCAAAATAGTTTATATCACTTTTGAAATAGGCACTTTGAGTTAAATCTATATCAAAAATATTTGATAAAATTTGAGTTGATAATATTGCTACAATCATCGCCATTATTACACTAGCTGCTCTTTTTGTAGATTTTATTTGTAAGAAATCCTTTATACTTCCACTAAAACAAAACTGTTTTTGTTGTGCAATAAATCCAAAAATAAGTCCTATTAAAATACCAAAAATATTTACTAAACTATAAGTTTCTATTTCAAACATCTATATTTCATCCTCATCTTCTCTCATATCTTCAAGATCTAAAAGAATATTATTTGCCTCTTCTTCACTTAAGCTTCCTTTTTCAATTTGATTTAAAGCTTCATTGTAAAATTTTTTTACATCTTGCATATATTCTAACTCAATTTTTAAATTTTTGTTATTACTATTTTTTTCTAAAAGCTTTTTTATAGCAACTATTTCATCTTCTACTTCTACTAAAACATCAGTTTTTAAAAGTATCTCAAGCTCTTTTATTTTACTCAAAATATATCCTTTATAAAATTTTTATTTATTATATTAAAAATTACTTTTATTTAATAAAATAGTATATAAAATGGATTATTTTTATAAAATAGTGTCACTAAAAGGCTTTTTTATTTTAGTTTAGATAGACTTTAATATTAAAAAATATAAAAATTTTGGAAAATATTTTGAAAATAGAGACGAAAATAGAGAAATTTAATGAACCTTTATATCTTGAAAGTGGAAGATTGCTTGAAGAGTTTGAGATAATTTATGAGACTTATGGAACATTAAATGAAGATAAATCAAATGTTATAGTAATTTGTCATGCTCTTTCAGGTAGCCATCATGCAGCTGGAAGATATGAAAATGAGGCAAAAGCTGGTTGGTGGGATAAGTTTATTGGAGATAAAAAAACTATAGATACAGAAAAATATTTTGTTATTTGTTCAAATAATATTGGAAGTTCTTATGGCTCTACATCTCCATTAAGCATTAATCCAAGTACAAAAAAAGAGTATAGGTTAAAATTTCCAGTTTTAACTATTTCAGATATTGTAAATGCTCAAATGAAGCTTTATAAAAAACTAGGAATTACAAATGCTCTTGCAGTAATTGGTGGAAGTATGGGTGGAATGCAGACTTTATGCTATGCAATAGAACACCCAAATTTTTCAAAGCATTATATAGCACTTGCTTGTACAGCATATACAAGACCTTGGGTAATTGCACTAAATAAAATAGCAATTGAAGCAATAAGACACGATATAAATTTTAAAAATGGAAATTATTTAAAAGATGATTTAAAGGCTAGTGGTTTAGTTGGTTTGGCCGTTGGAAGAATGGCAGGACTCATTGCATATTTAAGCCCTAGCTTATTTAATAAAAAATTTGCAAGAGATTATGTCGAAACAGATGGGCTTTATGAACTTTTTGGAAGATTTGAGATAGAAAAATATCTTGAACACAACTCTTATAGTTTTCCAAAATTTTTTGATCCTTTATCATATTTATATATTTGTAAAACAATAAATATTTTTGATGCAGGAAGAAATAAAGATAAATTAGAAGATAGTTTTCAAAAGATTGCTGGAAAACTTCACTTAATCTCTTTTAAAGATGATATGCTATTTTTTCCTGAAGAGATGAGAGAAATAAGAGATATTATGGAAAAAATTGGAAAAAAAGAGCAAACAACATACTTAGAAGTAGATAGTTCAAGTGGACATGACTCATTTTTGGTTGAAGTTGAAAAATTTGAAGAACATATAAAAGATATTTTAAAGGATTAAAAATGCAAGAAAATATTATAAATAGTGAAGATATTAGTTTTGAAAATAGAGTTTTAAAAGCAAAAGAGATTTTAGAAAAACTTACAAAAAATGATATTACTTTAAGTGATTCATTGAAATTATACAATGATGGAATAAAAGAGCTTGAATTAGCTCAAAAGTTGCTTGAAGAGGCAAAATTGATTTTTACAGCAGAGAATAAAGTATGATAGATATAGCACCTGTAAAAAAGAAAAGTAGGGTAATAGATACCTTTATCTCGAAAGAGGCTCTAAGTGGTATACTTCTTTTATTTGTTACAATTTTTGCTATTTTTATTGCTAATTCAAATATAGGAGCTGAATATTTTGCTTTTTGGGATAAAGATTTTGGATTAACTTTAGGAGACAATACAATAACAATGCCAATTAGACTTTGGATAAATGATGGTCTAATGGCACTATTTTTTTTAATGGTTAGTTTGGAGATTAAAAGAGAAATTTTAATAGGTGAATTAGCAGGTGCTTCAAAAGCCTTTTTTCCTTTTATAGCATCTTTAGGTGGAATGATAGTTCCAGCATTAATTTATATAGCTTTTAATCCTGATAATATGTTAGGTTTTGGTATTCCAATGGGAACAGATACTGCTTTTGCAATAGCTATTTTAATGCTTCTAGGTAAAAGAGTAAATCCTTTGGTTAAACTTTTTTTAGTTGCTCTTGCTGTAATTGATGATTTAGGAGCTATTTTGGTTGTTGCTTTTGTTTATACAAATGAGTTACATTTTATATATTTTATTCATGCAACAGTTATTTATGCTTTAATTTGGTTATTAAACTATTTTGATGTTAAAAAACTTTTACCATATTTGATATTAGGTATTTTTTTATGGATATATATTCACGAAACTGGAGTTCATGCTACAATTGCTGGAGTTTTATTAGCATTTGCTATTCCTATTAGCTCTAAAATGGATGAAAAAGATTTTATTGATACTACTAAATTTAGTCTTCATGAATTTGAAAAACATAAAGATGATAGCCCAATATTAAATAATAGACAAATAAATGCTCTTGAAGGTTTAGCTTATGGATATGATAGAGTTCAAAATCCACTTATTAGGTTAGAACATAATCTTCATGGTTTCTCTGCATTTTTTATTATGCCAATCTTTGCTTTTTCAAATGCTGGAGTTTTATTAGATTTTACAGCAGTTACTGAACATTTAATGATAGTTTTAGGTGTTGCTTTGGGGCTTTTATTAGGAAAACCTTTAGGAATTTTCTCTTTTGTTTATATAGCTACGAAATTAAAAATTATAAAAAAACCTGCAAATATAACTTGGTTTGAGATTTTATCTGTTGGATTTATTGCTGGAATTGGGTTTACAATGTCTATTTTTATAGCAAACCTAGCATTTACAGATGAAGTTGTAATTTCTGCTATTAAAATTGGAATATTCTTAGCATCATTTATTGCAACTGTAATAGGTGTTACACTTATAATTATAAAATATAGATTAAAATATAAAAGCATTTAGCTTTTATATTTTAAAAATTTACTAAACTACACCTTTTATACTACTTTACCTAACAAAATATTAAGTACTTTTTAGATAAACTTGCCAAATTTTAAATCAGCGAAAGGAAAGTTATGCCAAAAAGAGAAGATATAAAAAACATTTTGTTAATTGGTTCAGGACCAATTGTTATAGGACAGGCGTGTGAGTTTGATTACTCAGGAACACAAGCTACTAAAACTTTAAAAGAGCTTGGTTATAGAGTTGTACTTGTAAACTCAAACCCAGCAACAATCATGACAGATCCAGAATTTGCTGATAAGACTTATATAGAACCAATCACTGAAGAGGTTGTTTTAAATATAATTAAAAAGGAGAATATTGATGCGATTTTACCAACAATGGGTGGTCAAACAGCACTAAATATTGCAACTTCTATGTATGAAAAAGGGCTTTTAGAAGGAATTACTTTTTTAGGAGTTCATCCAGAAGCTATCAAAAAAGGTGAAGATAGACATCTTTTTACTGAAAGTATGAAAAAAATAGGACTTGATTTGCCAAGAAGTGAAAATGCTTATAATCTTGAAGAAGCTATTAAAATAGCTAAAGATATTGGTTTTCCAGTTATCTCAAGAGCTTCATTTACACTTGCTGGTGCTGGAAGTGGTGTTGCTTATAATATGGAAGAGTTTAAAGCTCTTGCACAAGCAGGACTTGATGCAAGTCCAATCAATGAAATTGAGATTTTAGAATCAGTTTTAGGTTGGAAAGAGTATGAAATGGAAATTATAAGAGATACAAATGACAACTGTATAGTTGTTTGTTCTATTGAAAATCTTGACCCAATGGGAGTTCATACAGGAGATAGTATCACAATTGCTCCAGCACTAACTCTAACAGATAAAGAGTATGCAAAAATGAGAGAAGCATCTTTTGCGATTTTAAGAGAAGTTGGAGTAAATAGTGGAGGTTCAAATGTGCAGTTTTCTATGTGTCCAAACACTGGAAGAATGCTTGTTATTGAGATGAACCCAAGAGTAAGTAGAAGTTCTGCACTTGCTTCAAAAGCAACAGGTTACCCAATAGCAAAAGTTTCAACTCTTTTAGCAGTTGGATTTACTCTTGATGAGATAGAAAATGATATGACAGGAACATTAGCTAGTTTTGAACCAGCAGTTGATTATATTGTTGCAAAAGTTCCTAGATTTACTTTTGAAAAATTCCCAAAAGCAAACTCTACTTTAACAACTTCTATGAAGAGTGTTGGAGAAGTTATGTCTATTGGAAGAAACTTTAATGAGAGTATTCAAAAAGCTCTTTGCTCACTTGAAACTGGGCTTTGTGGGTTTGATAGTATCTCAACAGATTTAGAGCTAATTAAAAAAGAGATTAGAAGACCAAATGATAAAAGACTTCAATACCTAATGGATGGTATGAGAATGGGATTATCAAATGAAGATATTTTTGAGTTATCAAAAATTGATCCGTGGTTTTTAGCTAAGTTTAGAGAGATGTATGAACTTGAACTTGCTATGACACCAGCTATTTTAGAAGATGTAGAGTTTTTACGAAAAGTAAAATCAAATGGATTTAGTGATAAATTTATTGCACAAAAAATAGCAAAAACAGAAGAAGATGTATATACAGCCCGAAAAAAACTAGATATTGATTTTGAATATAATGAAGTTGATACTTGTGCAGGAGAGTTTAAAGCTTTAAATCAATACCTTTATTCAACTACAAATGTTTCAAAACTTCCAAAAGTAGAAATTCCTAAATCAAACGATAAAAAAGTTATGATTATTGGTGGTGGACCAAATAGAATTGGGCAAGGAATAGAGTTTGATTATTGTTGTGTACATGCAAGTTTCGCACTAGCTGAAATGGGTGTAAAAACGATTATGTATAACTGTAACCCTGAAACAGTTTCAACAGATTATGATACTTCAGATGTTTTATATTTTGAACCAATTGATTTTGAACATGTAAGAAGTGTTGTAGAAAAAGAGCAACCAGATGGTGTAATCGTACACTTTGGTGGGCAAACTCCACTAAAACTTGCACAAGCTTTAACAAAAGCAGGAGCAAAGATAATTGGAACAACAGCAGATGTTATTGATTTAGCTGAAGATAGAAAAAAATTCTCTGCTTTTGTTGAAAAAATTGGGCTTTTACAACCAGAAAATGGAACAGCAGTAAAACTTGATGAGGCTATAAGAATAGCTGAGAAAATAGGCTATCCTGTACTTGTTCGTCCTTCATTCGTTCTTGGTGGAAGAGGTATGAAAATAGTTTATTCAACTGCTGAACTTACACAATATATGGATGAAGCGGTTTCAGTTTCAAATGATGCACCAGTTTTAATTGATAAATTCCTTGATAGAGCAATAGAGCTTGATGTTGATTGTATTTGTGATGGAAAAGAGGCATATATTGGTGGAATTATGCAACATATTGAAGAAGCAGGTATTCACTCAGGAGATAGTGCTTGTTCACTTCCTCCAATAAGTATAGATGATAAATTAATCAAAGAGTTAGAAGTAAAAACAAAAGAGATGGCTTTAGGGCTTGGAGTTGTGGGACTTATGAATGTTCAATATGCTATTCATAAAGGGCAAATTTATCTAATTGAAGTAAACCCAAGAGCTAGTAGAACAGTTCCGTTTGTTAGTAAAGCAACAGGAATACCACTTGCAAAAGTAGCAACTAGAGTTATGTGGGGACATAGTTTAAGAGATGCTTTAAAAGTTTATGATAGAGATATTGTATATGAAGACAACAGTGTTTTAAAACCAAAACTTAAAAATCATGTTGCAGTTAAAGAGTCTGTTTTTCCTTTCAATAAACTTGTAGGTGCAGATTTACTTTTAAGTCCAGAGATGAAAAGTACAGGTGAGGTTATGGGAATTGCTGATAACTTTGCTATGGCATTTGCAAAGAGCCAAAATGCTGCTAAAAACTCTTTACCAAAAACTGGAAAAGTGTTTATTTCGCTTTGTGAATTGGATAAACCATTTGCAAGTAGTATTGCAAAAAGCTTAGTTGAAAGTGGCTTTACTATTTGTGCAACAGGTGGAACAGAAAAAATTATCTCTGAAGCTGGAATAGTTTGTGAAAAAGTTTTAAAAGTTAGTGAAGGAAGACCAAATATTACAGACCTTTTAACAAATGGTGATATTACAATGGCTATAAATACAAGCGGTGAGCAAGAATCTTCAAAAGATGATGGAAAAGAGATAAGAAGAGCAGTTTTAAGAATGAGTGTTCCATATTTTACAACTGTAGCTGCGGCAGAGGCTGCTGCTGATGCTATAAAAGAGTTAAAAACTTCAGATGTTTCAACTCCTAAATCTATTCAAGAGTACTTAAACTACTAAATGAATTCAAATTTAGTATATTTGATACAAACAGATACTACTGTTGGTTTCTCGTCATTTGATGATGAGAAGCTATCAAATATAAAACAAAGACCTGCTAATCAAAAAATTTTAAAAACTGTTGATAGTTTTGAAACTCTAAAAGAGTTTACAAGAGTTCCAAAAAAGTATAGAAAAATGGTTAGAAATAGCCATAAAACTACTTTTATATACCCAAACTTAAGCTCTTTTAGAGTTGTAAATAAAGATAGTAATTTTTTTGATTTTATTAAAAAGTTTAAAGTTTTATCTTCAACTTCAGCAAATAGAACAAAAGAGAGTTTTGATTATGATTTTGCTTTTAAAAATTGTGATGTTGAAGTTATAGAAACTAGAGGATTTTATGAGACAAACTCTTCAAAAATATTTAAATTTTATAAGCAAAGAGTAGAAAGAATAAGGTAAATTAAAGATTATTTTTAAGCAAATTAAAACTCAAACTTAACTATAATCCATATTCTTTTTTATGACCCTGTCGTCTAGTGGCCAAGGACCTTAGGATTTCCTCCTAAAGACGCAAGTTCGAATCTTGCTGGGGTCGCCATATTAAAATTTAAATATTATTTATAGCCTCAAAAACTTTAATCGCTTGAAAATGCTCTTTTACATCATGACATCTAATAATACTTGCACCATTTTTCAAAGACTCTAAATGAATAGCCAAAGTTCCGCTAAGTCTATCTTCTATTTTTGATTCTACTATTTGGTTTATCATAGACTTTCTACTAGCTCCAACTAAAAGTTCATAACCAAAATGTTTGAAATGTTCTAAATTTTTGATTAAAGTAAGATTATGTTCTAAATTTTTACCAAATCCAATTCCAACATCTAAAATAATATCTTCTATTCCAAAACTTTTTGCTTTTTCTATTCTTTGTGCAAAAAAACTATCAATTTCAAGCATAATATCTTCATAACTTGGACTCTCTTGCATATTTTGTGGGTCATTTTGCATATGCATAATTACAGCTTTTGCATTGTAACTAGCTGTAATTTTACAAATTTCATCATTTTGTAAACCTGTAATATCATTTACTATTTTAAATCCATTATCAAGTGAATATTTTACTGTTTGTGGTGAGTATGAATCTATTGAAAATTCTACTTTATCAAAATATCTATTTTTGTAAATTAAATCTATAGTATCTTTTACTCTTTTGAACTCTTCATCATCTCCAATATAAATGCTTCCAGGACGACTTGAAACTCCACCAATATCTATAATATTAGCACCATTTTCTATCATATTTTCAATTTGTTGGCAGATATTTTGACTAGAAAATCTACTTTTTTCAAAAAAAGAGTCACTATTTAGATTTAAAACTCCCATTATTTTTGTTGGGAATTTAATATTTTTTGTGAAATCTTTTAGTTGTTTTGCCAAATCTTTTAATCCAAAAGGTTGAGCCAACTCTTTTTTACTTAGAATTTCAAGATGTTTTGTAGAACCTATAAGCAAAACATTTACATATTTATCTCTTGCAATTATAACACCCTCAGGAACAGCTAAATCAGCCCCAATAGATAAAGCATCTTGTTTTAGTATATTTGCAGCTCCAACATGAAGATTTTTGATAAATAAAGTGTGTATTTTCGCCTTTTTTGACATAATTTTCACACCACTTACATCACAATTTAGATTAGTTAAAAAACTACTTGCATCATTTAAAGAAACTTTATAAATTTGCATTTTAGCTCTTTTTATTAAATATAGTTAAAAGAAGAAGAGTTAAAACATTTATTGGTTTTGAGTTTAAATCCAATAGTTTTATAGCTTTTGAAAAAATTTCTAGCTCTTTCTCTTTTAACTCTATTTTCTCATTTTTTATTTTTATTAAGATAGATTCAACAATATTTTTTGCTTCATCTTTTGATATTTTCTGATTTTCTTTTAAAAAAGAGTAAATATCTTTTAAATCTAACCTTTTTATATCAAGATTTGACTCTTGTTTTTCTTCTATTTTTCTTAAATTTTTATATGCTAATCTTGAGTAAATAGTAGGAAGTAGGGTACTTTTTAGATTTGTCAAGATAATAAAAACAATATTTAAAGGTGGCTCTTCTAAAATTTTTAGTAGAGCATTTTGAGCTTCTATTCTAAAAGTTGCTCCACATAAAAATATATATTTTGTTTCACTTGTAGCAATATATGCCTCTTTTATAGCTAAATTTGCCTGAGCTATTTGGAACTCATCTTTTTCATCATTTTTTATAACTCTTGTTGAGTGTTTTGGATAAAGAGATATTTGTCTCTCTAAAGCTTGTTCAATATCATCTACAAGTAAAATATGAGATTTAAAATAAAACTCTTGCAAGATTAGTTTTCCACATTTATTTGGGCAAAAAGAGCAGCACTTATAGTTTTATTATATAATCTAAACATTTGTAAAAGCTTCATATCAAGAGCTTCATCATTTGATTTTAGGTTAAAGGCATCTTGTTTCTCTTCATCAAATAACCAAAGAAAAGAGTTTTTTGACATTTTTGCTATATTTGCTCTACTGTCTTGAGATTTCCCAATATACCAAAAACTATAACCATTTGGAAATGAGATATTTAGCATATCTTTTATATTTGAAATGTCTTCATCTGATTTTACACCATCTATATATCTGTAAAATGATCTAAAGTCATAGTATGGAAGATATGGTCTATTTAGTTTGTTTGAGTTTATATTTGACAAAATATAGTTTAAAAACCACTCTCTTTCTTTATCTGTTATTACAATAATAGAGAAATTTTTATCCAAAATATTTGTAATATTTCTTGCAACTATTGGTGTCCATTCAAATTTTTTCTCTTCCAACCAAGGAGATATAAGTCTATCTTCCCTGATTGTATCAACTGTCCAGTTTAAAAATTCTTGCAAATTATTTATCCAATTCGTAAGCATCGTGTAAAGCACGAACTGCTAATTCTGCATATTTTTCATCTATAATCATAGATATTTTAATCTCACTTGTAGAGATAATTCTGATATTTATATTTTCATTTGCCATAGCTGTAAATGCTTTTGAAGCAACACCTGTATGAGATTTCATACCAACACCAACTATTGAAACTTTACAAATTGCTTCGTTGTAATCAATATTTTTTGCTTGAGGTCTAAATTGCTCCATAACTTTTTTACAAATTTCTAATTCATTTGTTGGAACTGTAAAATCTAAATCTGTTGTTCCATCAAGTCCTCTTGTTTGAACAATCATATCTACATTTATATTTGCATCAGCAAGTGCTGTAAAAATACCACTTGCAACTCCTGGTCTATCAACTACACCATACATTCCAACTCTAACTTGATTTTTATCTAAAGCTATTCCACTTACTATTGGTTTTTCCATAATTTCCTCTTCATTTGTGATTAATGTACCTTCAACTTCAGGAGTGAAGCTACTTCTTGATACTAAATTTACATTTAATTTTTTTGCCATCTCTACTGATCTATTTTGTAGAACTTTTGCACCAAGACTTGCAAGTTCTAACATCTCATCATAAGAGATTTTCTCTAATTTTTTCGCTTTTGGCTCAATTCGTGGGTCTGTTGTATAAATTCCATCAACATCTGTATAAATCTCACAAACATCTGCATTTATAGCTCCTGCAATTGCAACAGCACTTAAATCACTTCCACCTCGACCCAAAGTTGTAACTCTTGAACCATCAAGTGTAACTCCTTGGAAACCAGCAACTATAATAATATTTCCCTCTTTAATTGCTTGTTTCATTTTGCTTGAATCTATTTCTTCAATTCTAGCTTTTGTATGAGAACCATCTGTTCTAATCCCAGCTTCTCGACCTGTCATAGAGATAGTTTTATATCCCATACTATTTAAAGCAATAGAAAGTAGGGCTGAAGTTACTCTTTCACCCGAACTTAAAAGCATATCAAGCTCTTTTGGTTCTGGAGTTTTTGTGTAAAATTCAGCATACTCAATAAGTTTATTTGTTTCACCACTCATAGCAGAAACAACAGCGATAATATCATCACCTTGATCTCTTAAGTTTTTAATAATATTTGCAACATTTTGGATTCTGTCAAGTGTTCCTACACTTGTTCCACCAAATTTAAGTACTTTTAACATCTAATTCTCTTTCCTTTTTTTAAATATATCCCTCATCTTTAAAATACTTCAAGACCTGTTTATAAACTGTTCTTTTAAAAAATGTTATATGTTCATAAACTTCTTTTGTGCTTACAAATTTATACTCACTAAACTCTGGGATTTCAGTGTTTATATTAATTTTTGCACCCTGTTTTAGTTTTACTAAATAATATTTTTGTTTTTGTCCATCATAAGGGTACATTTTTTGAGCAATTACAGCAGGAAAAAGATAAGAGACCCAAGTTGGATATTCTGCAATAATCTCAACATCTCTAGTTCCTATCTCCTCCTCAAGCTCTCTTAACAAAGCCTCTTTTGTACTTTCACCCTCATCAATTCCACCTTGTGGAAATTGCCAAGCATTTGCAATATCCGATCTTGAAGCTATGAAAATTTCACATTTAGCAGGATATTTAGATGATAATATAATTGCTGCAACATTTGGTCTAAAATTTTTTTTCTCTTTTTTAATAATCTCTTCTTTATCAGTCATAAATATACTTTTCCTTATAATTAGGTGGATATTTTAATAAATATAGGATTAAAAATTGCTTTTATATATACATATACCTTTTTGCGATAGCAAATGCTTCTATTGTGCTTTTAACTCATATACAACAAAATTTAAGTTAAAAGATGACTATATGGAAGCTTTAAAAAAGCAATTAGTTGAAAATTTAGAAAAACATATTATAAATAAAAATAGAAAAATAAAAACTGTTTTTATTGGTGGCGGAACACCATCAACAATAAAAGCTTCAAGTTATAAAGAGATTTTCTCTTTAATAAAACCATTTTTAGAAGAAAATGCAGAAATTACAACAGAAGCAAATCCAAATTCAGCAACTTTTTCTTGGCAAGAAGAGATGTTTTCTTTGGGTGTAAATAGAATTAGTTTTGGAGTTCAAAGTTTTGATGAACAAAAGTTAAAGTTTTTGGGTCGAGCTCATAGTAGTCAAAGTGCCGTTGAAGCAGTAGAAAATGCCAAAAAAGTTGGATTCAAAAAAATCAATTGTGATATTATTTATGGTGTTGTAAATGATAGTTTTGAGAGCTTAAAAAAAGATTTTGATATTGTAAAAAGTTTAGGAATTAATCATATTAGTGCATATTCTTTGATAATTGAAGAGAATACAAAGTTTTTTTTAGATGAAAAATCTCTTCAAAAAAGTAAAAAAAGTTTAAAAATAGATGATGAAGATTTAAGTTATGAAATTTTTGATTATTTAAAAGATTTAGGTTTTAATCAATATGAGATAGCAAACTTTTCTACAAATGAAGAGTTTGAATCAAAACACAACTATGGTTATTGGCAATACAATGAATATATGGGAATAGGTGCTGGTGCAGTTGCTTGTATAGAAAATATTAGAGAATATAGCGAAAAAAATATAGAAAAATATATTGAAAATCCGCTACTTGTTGAAAAAGAGGAACTGAGTTGCGAAGATATAAAGGCTGAAAAAGTTCTGTTAGGTTTTAGATGTAAATTTGGTGTGGAATTAGAGCTTTTAAATCAAAATGAGTTAAAAAAAGTTGATGATTTGGTTTTTGAGAAAAAGCTAGAAAAAAAAGAGAATAAAGTGATTAATAAAAACTACTTACTTGCTGATGAATTGGCACTTTATATATTAGATTAAGGAATAAAATTGACAATAAAAGATTGTGTTAGAAAATATACAAATGATTTAAAAAATATCACTCATATTCCTGCAAAAGAAGTTGAGATTTTGATTATGTTTTTACTTGATAAAAACCCTATTTGGTTGCATTTAAATTATAACAAAGAGTTTGAAAAGGAGAAAGAGTTAGCACTTTTGGTAAAAAAAAGAGCTACAAATTATCCACTTGAATATATTACAAAAAAAGCTTCATTTTATGGAGAACAGTTTATTGTAAATGAGGGAGTTTTAATTCCAAGACCAGAGACTGAACTTTTAGTAGAAAATGCTTTTAATATTTTAAAAGAGCAAAAAGATGAAAAAATAATAGTTGAAATAGGAACGGGAAGTGGAATAATCTCTGTAATGTTGGCACTAATGGTCGAAAATATAAAAATAATTGCTGTTGATATAAATCCTAAAGCTTTGGAGTTGGCAAAGCAAAATGCCGAAAAATTTGGAGTTTTAGAAAAAATTGATTTTAGACTTAGTAATTTATTTGAAAATATTTTAGAAGATAATATTTTTATGGTAGTTTCAAATCCACCATATATTGCAAATAATTATAAACTGCCAAAAAATGTGGAGTTTGAGCCAAGAAATGCACTTTTTGGAGGAGAGATTGGAGATGAGTTATTGAAAAATATTATAAAAATAACAAATGAAAAAAATATTCCATATTTGCTTTGTGAAATGGGCTTTGACCAGAAAAAGCCTTTAGAAGAGTATTTTAAAGAGTTTAATGTAGAATTTCACTCTTTTTACAAAGATTATGAAAATTTTGATAGAGGATTTACTCTAAAATTTAAAAAATAAAAAAGGATTAAAAATGTTTTGTGAATTTAATTTAGAAAATTTAGAAAATTCAAGTGTTGAACTTGAAAATATTTTAAACAATAGTAGAAAAAAAATAGACGAGCTTTTAGCTATAGAAAATAAAACATATAAAAATTTTGTTTCACCATTTCAAGAAATAGGGGAGAGTATAAATGAATTTATAACTCCAATATTTCATATTGACTCAGTTAAGAATTCAGAAATTACTTCAAAAGTTTATGAAGATTGTCTTCCTATTATCTCAAAATATGAGAGTGAAATAAGTCAAAATGAAAATATATATAATACTTTAAGATATATACAGTCTAATGAAAAAGAAACTTTAAATAATATACAAAAAAAAGTTCTTGAAAATGAGATAAGAGATTTTGAACTATCTGGTTGTAATCTTGAAAAAGAGAAAAAACAAAGACTTGAAGAGTTAGATTTAAATTTAAGTGAACTATCTCATAAGTTTTCTCAAAATTTATTAAAAGCTACAAACTCTTACTCTTTAATAGTTGAAAACTTTGAAGATATAAAAGATATTCCACAATCAGATTTAGAACTGGCAAAATTTGAAGAAGATGGGAAAATTAAATATAAATTTACTCTTCAAATGCCATCTTATATACCATTTATGACTTATTGTACAAATAGAGAGTTAAGAGAAGAACTATATAAGGCTTATACAACAAGAGCAGCAGAAAATGGAAAAATTATAGAAGATTTAATAAAATTAAAAGAAGAAAAGGTGAAAATTTTAGGTTTTTCTAACTTTTCACAATACTCACTTGCTACAAAAATGGCAAAAAGCGAAGATGAAGTTATAAGCTTTTTAGAAGAGTTAGGAAATAAAGCTAAACCAAAAGCTATTAAAGAGTTTGAAGAGTTAAAACAGATGGCTTTAGAAGACGGAATTACAGATTTTAGGGCAAGTGATACAAGTTTTTATAGTGAAAAACTTAAAAAAGCTCAATATGATTTAGATGAAGAGTATTATAGACCATATTTTGAAAAAAATTCAGTTCTTAAAGGTTTTTTTGAATTCTTATACAAAATGTTTAATATTGAATTTATAAAAACAGATGCAAAAGCTTGGGATGAAAAAGTAGAAGTTTATAATTTAAGTGAAAATGGAAAAGTTATTGCTAGAATTTATATAGATTTAGAAGCAAGAGCTGACAAAAGAGGTGGTGCTTGGATGAATAATTGGCACTCATATTATAAAACTTCAAATGATGAAATAAAGCTTCCAACAGCTTATATAGTTGGTAACTTCCCACAATCAACAAAAGATATTCCATCACTTTTAAGACATAGTGATGTTGTAACACTTTTCCATGAAATGGGACATGCTTTGCATCATCTATTAAGTAAAGTTGATGAGCCATTTGTTAGTGGAATTGCTGGTGTTGCTTGGGATGTTGTTGAGTTTCCATCTCAATTTTTAGAGTATTTCTCTTATGATAAAGATGTATTAAAACTATTTGCAAAGCATTATAAAACAAAAGAAGTTCTTGATGATGAAGCTATAAATAGACTTATAAAAGCTAGAAATTTTCAATCATCTATGGCAACTGTACGACAAATAGAGTTTGCTTTGTTTGATTTTAAACTATATCAAGAGTTATACAAAAGTGAAGATGAAATTCAAAATTTACTTGATAATGTAAGAGAAAAATTTGCTGTTATTATTCCACCAAAATATAATAAATTCCAAAATGGCTTCTCTCATATCTTTGCTGGTGGTTATAGTGCAGGGTATTACTCTTATAAATGGGCTGAAGTTTTAAGTGCAGATGCTTTTTATATGTTTATAGAAAGTGGAAATATTTTCAATAAAGAGCTTGGATTGAAGTATAAAGAGTCTGTTTTAAGTAAGGGTGGCTCATACAATATGGATAAGCTTTTCTTTGATTTTGCAAAAAGAGATCCAAAAATTGATTCATTATTGAAAATTGATGGAATAATTTAGCAAAAATTTGCCATAATACGATTTTAATATATAACACTTAAGGATTTAATAACTATGACAAATGCAGAAACAATTACAAAATTAAATAATGCTCTACAAACCCTAATTAAAGCATATGAAGAGCTACAAGATAAAAATAATAATCTAAAAGAGAGAGTTGCTGAACTTGAAGATGAAGTTTTAAATTTGGAATTAGTAAAAGAGAGTTTAGAGAAAGATGTTGATAGCTTCAAATCAAATACAGAACAAGATAAAACAAATATTTATTCAATGCTTGGGAAAATTGAAGATATTTTAAATAAAAAAGATACAAGTTTAGATTTTGTATCTCCTGTATCAAGAGTTGAAAAAGTAGAAGAAGAGAAAAATGAAGCAGAGGAAGATAATTCTCAAGAAAATGCAACAAGTGAAAGCGAAAATCTTCTTAGCTCTTTTGAAAATGTATTAAATAAAAAAGAAGAGAATAAAGAGGATAATAAACTTGATCTTTCAAGAATGTCTTCACTTTTAAATGGATTTAACTAAAATTTAAAATGGTTATTTCGCTAGATAAAGAGTATGTTTATAATCTTTTTGGAGCAAATGATTTTTGCTCTTTAGAGAGTATTATAGATAATATTGCACCATCTTTACTTGATTATCATATTAGTGATTTTTGTAATAATTTTGAAGAGATTTTATTTTTTAATAAAAAAGATGTAGAAAATAGCTTTAGTTATGGAAACTATAATCTTTTTATGGATTATAATCAAAATCTCTTCTTAGAGGTAGATAGTACAAAAGTAGATGATTCTACCTCATCTTTTTGGTAGAATATAAAAAAGGAGAAAAGATGATCTTCCCTATTCAAATTTTAGGAATGGGTAAAAGTCTATCAAAAAATATTGTTTTTTCATCAAAAATTGATGAATTATATAATTTAAAACCTGGAACAACAGAAAAAATTACAAGTTTAAAAAAAAGACATTTACTACACAAAAATGAGAGTGTAGATGATTTTTTAAAAATTGCTATAGATGAAGCATTAAAAAAATCAAAGTTAAATATTGATAATATTGATTGCATAATAAGTGCAAGTGCTGTTTCCTATCAAGCTATCCCGTATAATGCTGCATATATACATAAGCTTTTAAAACCTAATAAGCCAATATCAACATTTGATATTAATATGACTTGTTTAGGTATTTTAAGAGCTTTTGATATAGCATCAAAGCTTTTTTATGATTATAAAAATATCTTAATAGTATCTTGCGATTTAGCTAGTTTAGCACTAGACTGGACAAAAATTCAGACAGCTGGAATATTTGCTGATGGAGCAACTGCTATGATTGTTAGCTCAAGCGACAAAGGTGGAATTATTTTATCTTGTTTTGAAACTTATTCTAGTGGTTATGAATATTGTCAAATTAGAGGTGGAGGAACAAGATTAACTCCAAGTAATTATAAGGGTGAATATAAAGAAATTTGTAATTTTGAAATGGATGGTAAAAAACTTTATAAATTAAGTTCACAAATCTTACCAAATTTTATAGAAAAAAGCTTAGCTTCAAAGAATTTAACTTTAGATGATATAGATTGGATTGTTCCACATCAAGCTAGTAAATCAGCACTAAATCATATTGTTAAAATTTTAAATCTAAATAGAGCAAAATTAATTGATATATTTGATACTCATGCAAATCAAGTTGCCTCTTCTATTCCTAGTGCTTTATATACACTTTTATATGAAAAAAATGTAAAAAGTGGACAAAAAGTACTTATAGTTGGAACTTCAGCTGGAATAGGTTTAGGTTTAGTTGTATGGGAAATTCCGTAATGAAAGCTATAGTTACTGGTGCAACTGGTGGCTTAGGAAGAAATCTTGTTGAGTTTTTAAAATCAAAAGATTGGGAAATTATTGCTTTTGGTAGAAATAAGCAAATAGGAAAATCTTTAGATGTAGAGTTCTACTCTTTTGATTTAAGTAATTTTGAAGATACAAAAAAATATTTCCAAAAGGCTGATATTGTTTTTCATTGTGCTGCTTTATCTTCTGCTTGGGGAGAGTATGATGATTTTTATAAAGCTAATATAAAAGCAACCAAAAATGTCTTAGAATCTATGGAGTTGTTTAAAATCCAAAAAATTGTTCATATTTCAACTCCTAGCATATATTTTAATTTTAAAGATGAATTTAATGTAAATGAGAGCTTCTTAGCAAAAAAGTTTGTAAATTTTTATGCACAAACAAAATATGAGGCTGAAAAATTAGTTTTAAATAGTAATCTTAATTCAATTATTATTCGACCAAGAGCAATTTTTGGAGAGTATGATACTGTTTTAGTGCCAAGAATAGAAAAAATTGCAAAAAAAGGTTTCTTACCGCTTATTAAAAATAAAAAAACTATTATTGATGTTACTTATGTTGGAAATGTTGTAAATGCTTTATATTTAGCAGCTATAAAAGATATTCCATCTAAATCTATTTTTAATATAACAAATGATGAATCTATGGATATAAAAGAGATTTTTATCTTAATTACTCAAACTTTAAATATAGATATAAAATTTAAATATATCTCTTATAGCTTTTTATTTTTTATTGCTTTTGTTTTAGAGCTTTTTGCAAAAATTATATTCAAAAAAGAACCATTTTTAACAAAATATGGAGTTGGAGTAATAAGTAAAAGCCAAACATTGGATATTTCAAAAGCAAAAGAGATTTTGGGATACAAACCAATTTATACTATTAAAGAGGGTTTAGAAAGATATGCAAAATATAGAAATCTTTGAGGTTGGGTATTGTGTTCATCCTGAATTTATGGTTTTAAAAGGTGGAAGTTTTAAAACTATCAAATTTCCAGCAATGGTTGCTTTAATAAAACATAAAAATGGAAATTTACTTTTTGACACAGGTTATTCAAAACATTTTTTTGAGGTTACAAAAGAGTTTCCTGAAAAACTATATGCACTTACAACTCCTGTTATGTTGGATAAATCTTTAATTCAAAGGCTTACAAAAAAGATAGATTTTATATTTATATCTCATTTTCATGCTGATCATATATCTGGAATAAAAGATTTTCCAGAAGCTTCAATTTTTTGCTCAAAAGAGGCATATTTATTTGCAATCAATAAAAACTTATCAAGATTTTCAAAGACAAAGAAGGGTGTTTTACCAAAACTTTTAGGAGATGATTTTGAAAAAAGAGTTACATTTATAGAGGATTTACCAAAAGTTGTTTTACCAGATATTTTAAAACCATTTGAAAATGGTTTTTTACTTTTTGATGATATTTATTTAATAGAGTTAAAAGGTCATGCCAAAGGTCAATATGGACTTTTTTATGATAACTATTTTTTTATTTCTGATGCAGTTTGGAATATGCAAACAATCACACATAACAAACGCCCAAATATTTTAACTGCACTTATTATGGAAAACTGGAAAGAGTACAATAAAACTATTGATAAACTTCAAGAATTACACAAAAATTCCCCTCAAATCAAAGTAATTCCAACACATTGTTCTAATACTTTAAAAGAATATATCAATGCTTAAAAAATTAAAAATCTTAATACAGTATATAAAAACAAAGAATTTCTATGATAAAAAAGAGTTAGAAAAGCATCAAAAAAACTCTATAAAAAAACTTTTAGCAAATTTAAACAGTAAGTTTTATCCAAAATCTTTAAACCTAAATGATTTTCCAATAATCAATAAAAAGATATTTATGGATAACTTTGATACTATTAACAGTTTACAAATAAATAAGAGTGAAGCCTTTAATATCGCTTTAAATGCTGAAAAAAATAGAAATTTCTCATCTAAATTAAAAGATATAACAGTTGGTTTATCTTCAGGAACAAGTGGAAATAGGGGGATTTTTTTAGTTAGTGAAAATGAAAGTGCATTATGGGCTGGATATATTTTAAAAAGAATGCTTCCTAAACCAATTTTACAAAGACATAAAATAGCATTTTTCTTAAGATCAAATAGTAATTTATATGAAAGTGTAAATAGTTTTCTCATCTCTTTTTCATTCTATGATTTAATAAATCCTTTGGAAACACATATTGAAAAACTAAACAGAACAAAACCAACTATTTTAATAGCTCCAGCACAAGTTTTAAGGCTACTTGCTTTAAATAAAGATTTAAATATAAAGCCAAAAAAGATAATTTCTGTTGCAGAAGTTTTAGAAGATGATGATAGAAAAATTATAGAAAATCGGTTTTTGCAAAAGGTTCATCAGATTTATCAATGTACTGAAGGTTTTTTGGCACACACTTGTGAAGTTGGAAATTTGCATTTAAATGAAGATATTGTATTTATTGAAAAAGAGTGGATTGATGAAAATAGTGGAAGATTTTCACCTATAATTACAGATTTTAATAGAAAAAGCCAAGCAGTTGTAAGATATAAACTTGATGATATTTTAATACTTAAAAAAGAGCCTTGCCCTTGTGGTTCTGTATTTACTAGTTTGAAAAAAATCGAGGGTCGTTGTGATGATATATTAAAGATGAAAACATTGGACAATAAAGATTATTTACTTTTCCCAGATTTTGTAAGAAATGCCATAATATCAGCAAATACAACTTTAGATGAATATTTAGTGATAAAAGAAAATGATAAATTAAATATATTTCTAAAGCCATTTGAAGCAAAAATAGAGGTGAATAAAGTTTTGTTGGAACTATATAAAGTACACAATTTAAATCCTTTAGAACACAATTTTTTTGAATATAGCTCTTGTTCTTTAGATAAAAAAAGAAGAAGAGTTCAAGAGATATGAAAATAGCAATAACTTGTCCAAGAGCACCTGTTAGTATTGAGTGGATAAAAATAGCAAAAAAATCAAATTATGAGATAGTTTTGCTTGATAGTTTAGATTATCCTATAGGAATATTTTATGATAAGAGTATTTTGTATATTAAAGTTACTTCTCCAAAATTAGATTTCCAAACTTATAAAAAAGATATGGAAAAAGCACTTTTTGATGTAGATATTGTAATACCAAATTGTGAAGATATTTTCTTTTTATCTAAAATAAGAGATAAAATAGATTCAAAAGCTATGTTTTTTATGCCAAATAATGATTTACTATTTGAGTTGCACAATAAATTTAATTTTCAAAAATATCTAAACTCTTATGTTAAGTTTCCAAAAACAATATTTATTGCTAATAAAAATGAAATAAAAGAAGATTTAAATACTATTTTAAAGCCAGTTTTCTCAAGATTTGGAAGAAGTGTTATTAAAGGTGTTACAAAAGAGAAAATAAAAGATATTTATATAAACAAAGATTTTGCATGGGTTCAACAAGAGTATATTAAAGGTTTTGCTTTATGTAATTATGCTATTTGTCAAAATAAAAAAGTAATATCACATATAGTTTATAAACCTAAATATCTTTTAAATGATGCTGCATCTACATATTTTGAATATTATGAAGATGAAAGAGTGAATAATTTCATAAAAGAGTTTGCAAAACATACAAATTATACAGGGCAGGTTGCCTTTGATTTTATAGATAATGGAAGAGATATTTATATTTTAGAGTGCAATCCAAGAGCAACAAGTGGTTTACATTTGATTTCAAAAAATATAGAGATAGATATTAGAAAAAACTTTATGCAAGTTGGAAAAATAGATAAAAGTTCATATAGAGTTGGAATAAGTCTATTTTTGCTATTTGGGTTAAAAGCATTAATAAAAGGTGAATTCAAAAAGCTTTTAAAAGATTATAAAAAAGCAAATGATGTTTTAGAAGGTTTACCATTTTATGCCCAATTTATCTCATTTTATGAGATGATAAAAAGAAAATTTATATATAAAAAGTCTTTGACAAATGCCAGTACATTTGATATAGAATATGATGGAGAAGAAAAATAGTGGAAAAAAAAGATGATTTATCTTCAAATTTATACAAAATATTTGAAAAATATTACTCAAAAAAACTTATGGCAAATGTTGATACTAAAATCATCAAATATAATATTGAAAACCAAGAAATTATTACAACAATTACAGATGATATAAAGAAAAATTGCTATGTTGTATCGATGTATAATCTTATTATTGATTATTCAAAAGATGAGTTATTAAAAATAAATTCTAAAATATTGCTATATTTTTCATATTTTTTGATAAAGATATTTGAAAATATACTAAAAATAGCAAAAATAGATAAGCTTCAAATACTAAATAATTATATGTTATCAACAAACTTTTTTTCAAATAATTTTGAAAATATAGATTTAAAAGTATTAAAGAATAAAGCTTTAAAGAACTATCCAGACCATACTTTGAAAATTAGAAGTGTAAATAAATTTCAAAATCTAAAACTATATGAAAAACTAAAAAAAGATGGTTGGATAGCTTTAGTTTCAAGACAAGTTTATATTTTTGATGATTTTACAGAGTGCAAAAAACATAAAGATTACAAATCGGACAAAAAACTTTTACTAGATGAAAAATATGAGTTTAAAGCTTTAAATATTGAGGATTTCTCACTTTTTCAACAAGCAGAAAATTTATATAATCAGTTGTATTTAGATAAATATTCCAAACATAATGTACAGTTTAAAGCTATATATTTACAAGAATTGGTAAAAAATGGTTTGTTGCATTTAAGACTTTTATTTGATAAAAAAGAGAAAAAATATGTTGCAGTTGTTGGAATAATAGGAGAAAATGGGCTTATTACAGCTCCAATTGTTGGTTATGATTTAAATTATGATATAAAAGAAGCACTATATAGAAGAGTTATTGCATATATTTTAGAATATGCAATAACAAATAATTATTTGCTAAATTTAAGTTCTGGAGCTAGTAATTTTAAGACAAATAGGGGAGCAAAAGCATATTTAGAATATATGTTTGTTTATACAAAACATTTACCTTTTTATAGAAGATTTATTTGGAAAATATTATCTTTTATAGCAAATAGATTTTATGGAAATTTGCTACAAAGGCTGAAGTTGTGAATATAGAAAAGTTAAAAAATGAGTGGTTTCCTATTATGTTTGAAAAGGATTTGAAGAAAAAGCCTATTTCAAAAATATTACTTGGACAAAAAATCGTTATTTTTAGAATAAAAGATGAAATTCTATGTTTTGAAGATAGATGCCCACATAGAAATGTTCCGCTTTCAAATGGAGAAATAATTGGGGACAAAATAAGATGTAACTATCATGGTTGGTGCTTTACAAAAAATGCTGAATATTTATGTAATAAAGATATAAAAATAAAGAAATTTTTTGTAAAAGTTGAAGAAAATTTAATTTGGATAAGTCTAAATAACAATAAAGATTTTACAAATTTATTTAAAATGCCAAAAGAGTTTGAAAGTAAATTTAGTATAAAAATCTTAAAATCTGATTTTATTCATACTATTGAAAACTTTTTAGACCCTCTTCACACACCATATATTCACAAAGGTTTATTAAGAAATATTGGACAACAAAAGATGAAAATATCTCAATTGTTAGATGATTTTTCATTTAAAACTATTTATGATTTAGAAAATAAGCAAAATGGCTTAATTAATAAGCTTTTTGATAATGGAATAGATAAAAATATTGCAACATTTATATATCCAAGCTTTGCCAAAATAGAGTATTTAAAACAAAATAGTTTAATTTTTGATGTTTCTATATTTTTTGTTCCGTTAGAAAAAGGTGAAGTTCAGATGGTTATAAAAGTTAGTTTATTAAAAACAATTATTCCATCTTTCTTGAAGTTCTTAGTTCTTAAACCATTTTTAGAATTAGCTTTTTATCAGGATAAAAAAATATTAGAAATACAGTACAAAAATAGTAAATATTTTAAAGAAGAATCTATAATTGACAATAAAGATTTAGTTATAAATCATCTTTTATACTTTTTAAAAGATAAAGAAAAGCCCCAAAATAAAGAGTTTTTATTGGAGATTTAAAAAATCTCCGTTGTTTTTCTAAGTCTTTCTTTATCAAAGTGAGTATAAATACGGCTTGTATTTATATCTGCATGACCTAAAGCTTCTTGAACTAAGATTAAATCTCTATGTTTTGCATAAAGTAAAGTTGCAAAAGAGTGTCTTAACATATGAGCTCCATTTTTTTCTTTTCTAATACCAGCATTAAGTAAAATATTCTCTACAATACGACTAACATAAGCTTGAGTTAATCGTTCTCCTTTTTGATTACACACCAAAATATCGCTGTTGCAAACTCTTTGAGCTAAATAGTTTTGTAAATCGTGTTCAATTATATCTTTTTTAATCATCACAACTCTTGGTTTGTTTCCTTTCCCTCTTATTTGAAGCATATAGATATCTTTTTCAGGAAAAATCTCTTTTTGTTTAAGATTTAACATCTCACCAACTCTTATTCCTGTATATATGATAATTTTTATAATAAGCCTATTTCTATAAGCTGTATTATCTGTAAACTCGTAATTATCAATAGCTTTTAAGAATTTATTTACTTCTTCTTCATTCATAAAAGAGGGTAGTTTTGAACCACTTTTTCCACTTAATCCTTGCCAATTTTTTAGCTCAATTTTAAACAAATATGAGCTTCCATCTTCATTTTCATTTTGTTTATCTATATATGAGAAGAAAGAAAGCAGGGCAATTCTATGGTTTTTTTTACTTGCATCTGATAATGAACTAGTTTCACTAGCTAAAAAATCACTAAGTAACTCTTCATCTATTTCTTTCATTGAAGCTAAGCCTAAATTATTTGTATACTTGTATAGCTTTAAAAGAGGATTAAAATATGTACTTATTCCAGATAATCCTATATTTCTAGCATCTTTTACTAAAATATCAAGTTCTTCAATAGATTTTGTACCTTTTACTAAACTTTGAATAATAAAAGCCAATTTATCTTTATCGTTTACTTGACGATTTGTGAGGCTTGTAAGTTTATTTCTTACAAATCTATCTAGCCAAAAAAGCATGGTAGCTTCAAAGCTATATTTAAAATCTAAATTGTATCTCATTTTAAGCCTTTTATGTCGTGAATATTTAAAAAAGAGTATAGCAAAAGATATATTAATATTAGTTTGAAAATTATAGTTTTCAATACTAAAATAAATATACATTATAGCTAGTTAGTAAAACTAGCTATAATATTTTATCAATTAAGACTCTATTTGAATCTCTTCAATAATTTCTAAACCAAAACCATTTAATCCAACAAATGAGTGTTTTCCTCCGCTTGTCATTAGTTTTACTTTTTTAATATTTAATGAGTTTAATATCTGAGCACCAATTCCATAATTCTTTTCTAGTTCTTGGTTTTTATTTGAGTTTCCTAAAAATACCAAAACACCACCTTTACTTTGTAGGAAGTTTATTGTTTTTAGCATAGAGTGTAGTTTATGGTCATTTAAAAATATTTTAATATCAGGTCTTATTGTATGAAATTTTACATGAGTTAAATCACTTATTTCACCAAAGATAATAGCAGTATGCATATTATCTAAATGGTCTTTAAACTCTTTTTTTATTACATTTTGTCCAAAAAATTTGCTCTCTTGACTTGAAACTTCACATACAAGTTTTTCATGAGATAATCTATATTCAACCAAATCAGAGATATAAATCTGTTTTAAATTATATTTAGCTGCAAAAATATCTAAATCATCTCTTCTTGCCATTGTTCCATCTTCTTTTAAAATTTCACAAATAACAGCTTCGCCTTTAAGCCCTGCAAGTTTACATAAATCCACACTTCCTTCAGTGTGTCCAGTTCGCACTAATACTCCACCATCTTTTGCGATAAGTGGGAAGATATGTCCAGGTCTTACTAATTCAATAGATTTTGAAATAGGATTTGCCAAAATCTTAATTGTATCATCTCTCTCCCCTGCACTAATTCCAGTTGCTGCACTTGCAGCATCAACAGAAACAGTAAATGCTGTTTCATAAGATGAAGTATTTGATGTAACCATAGGATGTAATTCTAGCCTATTTGCTGTCTCTTTTGGAACACTAACACAAACTAAACCTTTTGCATGAGTTACCATAAAATTAACTAATTCTGGTGTACTTAATGCTGCTGAATATACTAAATCGCCCTCATTTTCTCTATCTTCATCATCAAGCATAATTACCATATTACCTTTTTTAATCTCTTCAATTGCCTCTTTTACTCTTGTTATTGCATTCATATTATCTTCTTTCATAAAATATTTTATATATTAATTAAATTTAAAATCATCACCTAAATAATGCTCTTTTACTTTTGAATCTTCTTTAATCTCTTTTGAAGTTCCACTAGCAAGTAAGCTACCACTTTTCATAACATAAGCACGATGGCAAATTTGTAAAGTCTCTCTTACATTATGGTCAGTTATTAAAACCCCTATTCCAATTTTTATAAGTTCATTTATTAAATCTTGAATATCTTTTACAGCAATAGGATCAACTCCTGCAAAAGGCTCATCAAGAAGCAAAAACTTTGGTTTAGAAACCAAAGCTCTTGCTATTTCTGTTCTTCTTCTTTCACCACCTGAAAGTGAAATTCCTTTTCTTTGTCTTATTGGCTCAATATCAAGAAGTTCCAAAAGCTCTTCAACTCTTCTATTTTGTTCATCTTTATCTTTGATTACAATTTCAGCTGCTAAAAGAAGATTGTCTTCTACACTTAAATCTTTAAAAATAGATGACTCTTGTGGTAAATACCCTATTCCTTTTAAAGCTCTTTTATGAAGTGGTAAAGAAGTGATTTTTTCATCATCAAAAAAAACTTCACCGCTACTTGGCTTTACAAGTCCACAAACTGTATAGAAAGTTGTAGTTTTTCCAGCTCCATTTGGTCCAAGTAAGCCAACTATTTCACCGCTATTAACTTCTAGTGAAATTCCGTGTAAAATCTCTGTTTTTTTAATACTTTTTTTAATATCTACTATTTTTAACTTATGCATCTACTCTATACAACCTTTTGTTATCTTTTTTAAAAATCTCTAAAACAAGTACATCAAATCCATAATCATTTAAGAGATTTTCAAGTTTACTATCGCCCCACTCTACAAAGTGTAAACCACTTTTCTCAAACTCTTCAAGCATTCCTAATGCCATAAAATCCTGTAAAGTTTTATTGTATAAGTCATAATGAAAAATATCTTCTCCATATATAACTTGAAGTGAAAATGTAGGAGAGTTTACAATATCTTCTAAACCTTTTGCTTTTACAAAATGCTTTACAAGTGTAGTTTTTCCACTTGCTAAATCTCCTCTTAAAATCACTATACAATCCCTGTTTTCTAAAATCTCTTTTAGATAAGAAATTAAAATTTCTAGCTCTTTTTCTTCTAGTAAAAACTCTTTCATATTAGCAAGAAAGCCTTTGAGAAAATTTTATTATCTCTTCTAGTTTTCTTTTCGCATTTCCACCATTTATTGCATCTTGAGCCATTTTAATTCCCTCTTTTAAATCCTTTGCTTTTCCATCTACAAGCAAAGCTGCAGCTGCATTTAAAAGTACAATATCAAGTTTTGCACCTTTTTCTCTTCCAGCTAAAATATCTCTTGTAATTTGAGCATTAACTTCTGGACCTTCTCCTACAATATCATCTTTTGATGCAATTTTAAGACCATAATCTTCAGGGTTTATTACTAAATCAGTCTGTTTTCCATTTTCTAAAAGTGTGGCATAAGTAATACTTGAGATTGAAATTTCATCCATTCCATCAAGACTTGATACTATCATAGCTCTTTTACAACCTAGCATATCTAAAGCCGTTGCTATTTTATTTATAAAATCTTTGCTAAAAACTCCTAAAACTATCTTTTCAACACCTGCAGGGTTACATAGAGGTCCAATGATATTCATAATAGTTCTGTGGTCTATTGTTTTTCTTACAGGTGTGATATATTTCATAGCTGGATGATGATTTGCTGCAAACATAAATCCAAAGCCAGTAGTTTCTAGCATTTTAGCCGTATCTTCAAGGCTTAAGTTTAAGTTTATACCCAAAGATTCAAGCATATCAGCACTTCCACTTTTACTTGTAACACTTCTATTTCCATGTTTTGCAACATAGCAACCTAAACTAGCAAGTAGTATTGAAACTGTACTAGAGATATTAAAACTATAACTTTTATCTCCACCAGTTCCAACTATATCTATAGATTTTTTTCTAAGTTCTTCATCTATTGGAAGTGGTATTAAGTACTCTCTCATAGAAGCAGCCGCACCTGCTAGTTCACTTGCTGTCTCTCCTCTTTCATAAAGAGCTAAAAAATAATCTCTTATCTCTTCATGAGATAGTTGATTTTCAAAAATTTCATCAAATTTTGCTTTTGTCTCTAAAAACATCTTTTACCTTATATAATCTAAAAAATTTTCACCTTATTAAAATATGTGATGAATAAATGTCTTAGATTATACAATATGTGAACTAAATTTCACTTAGCTAATAAGAGCTTCCTTTTGAGTAATCTACACTCTCATTTTTAAATCCTATCATAGTTGAAACTAAAGTATCATCTCCAGCTCCACCATATAGAGTTGTATCAGAGTCATCTTTCCCTATTATATTATCATCATATCTACTACCTATTACATTTTCAATACTTACTAATGTATCTGTTATAGTTGAATTTATTGCTTGTGCTGTTGCTAAAGATAGATTTATATTTATACCTTCTTTATTTGAGTTAATCATATGTTTATATGAAACAGTATCTGAACCTTCTCCTCCATCTATATAGTTCGTCCCTGCTCCTGCTATAAAAGTATCATTTCCTCCATTATGGTCTATTAAAATATCATCTGTACTTGTTCCTATTAGAGTATGGTCTAGGTTATTGTTATATAAATTGGCTTCTTTATTTACAAGTATTTTAGTAGGAGTATTAAATTTTATTCTATTTTCATCTATTAACCAAGTATTATTTTCTAAAAGTTCTTTTGTTGTCAAGCCATTATTATTTGCTATTTGAGAAAAAGTATCTCCACTTTTTACTGTATAGATTCCTTTTTCTCCTAAGTCTAATCTTTCATCTACTTTTATTAAAATATTTGAAAGAAGTATATTTACACTATTTATATCTGATAAAAGATTTCTTATTTCTAAAGAACTCAAACTACTTAAATCTTGTTTTACATAAATTGTTTCATCTATAATAGCTTTATCTATATCATTATTTTTTAAAGTCTCTTTTATATAATAATCTTGATTTTCTAATGTTGAGTTTGAAATTATTATTTCATTTGTACTACTATCATATTTTATACTCTCTGCTAATGTTGAACCTGATTTTATATCTACTATTTGTCTATAATTTAAATATTTTGGATAGATATCTTTACAAAAATTTGGGTCATTTGTTACACTTTGAACTATAAATTCTTCTTGTGTTATTTTTCCTGTTACTTCAGGAGACATTAATACAACTTCTGTTTGATGTTCTGCTAATGCTAATCCATCATAAATAAGAGATTGTAATGAACTTCCACCAACTGTAGCCAAAACTGCAATACCACCCAATGTAGCAATACTAATAACAAGAGGAGAAGCTACTATTCCTATTGAAGCCAATGCTGCTCCAATCAAGACTTCAGTTATAGCAGCTTCAGCTAGTAATCCAGCAGCAACATAAGTAATTCCAGTTGCTAAAGTTGTTGAAGCTATAACTTTTCCTGGATTATTTGGGTCTTTAATAAGATTGATTGTAGTTGAAATAACTGTTCCACCTGGAAGTGTAACTTTACCCATTAAATTCCCTGCAAAAGGATCTATTTTACTAACTAAAGATGATGTTGCTCCATAATATACAGATGGTATATCTGAAACATATTGTGTTCCCTCTAAATTTACTGTTTGTGTTCCCATATTTTTACTCCTTTTTTTAATCTATTTATTAATTTTTCATTTTCTTTTTTAAATAATTCATTTGTTTTATAATGAAACAACCACTTACCTTCATATTTAACTACTATAGAAGATATACCAAAAAATTCAAACCAAGGTCTATTCTCAACTACATCTATATCTTCAAGTTTTGTTTTACTTATTATTTTATTTTTCTTTTTTACTATAAAATAATCATCTTCTATACAAATTTCATCATATTTTGTTAATCTGATTATTGTTTTATATAATCCTTCTATAATCGCTAAAGCAGTCAATAGATAAAGTATATAATGCCAAATTTTATTTTCTTGTTGAGCATTATAAGTTAAATATCCAAATACAATTATCAAAGATAATATAAAAATTATCTTCATAACTAAAAAAATGGGGTCATTTGGGTATTTTATACAAAAATTTTCAGCTTTTTCTATATTCCTCATTTTAATCCTTCTATATTAAATAATTTTTTTATCATCTCTAAAATTTACATAACTTAACTCTGCTAAAAGTCCTATTTCTTCTATAAATTGATCACTTCTCATTTTCTTTTCCTTTTATTGTTTTTTCTAATAATCCAAATTCACCTAATTCACTACCACACACTTTTCCCCGAAAACCATAAAAAATATCAAAATTATATTGTTTGGTATCTATTTCTCTTGACCAAGCAATCACATTATTATCTTCATTAATTATCTCAACTTTTGAACACCATAGAAAATTTTCAAATAATTTTGGGATGTTACAAGTAGTTCTTTTAATCATAAAATTACTTTTTCTAATTGTATTTTTATCTACCTCAAATACATTTTCTAACTTAATAGGTTTTATATAATTTTTTGCTCTAAATTCATGTAATATCCCATCTTCAGTTTCTATTTGTATAGCTTTGATATAACCCAAATAAGTTCCAGCTTTACTTACAGCATATTCATATTTAGAAAAAGGTTTTTCTTCTTGATAAAATACAACTTCAGGTATTTCTATCTTTTTATTTATTTTTTCCATTTCAGTAAATTTACAATAATAAAATTGCAGAGCATTTCCTATAATAATGTCATAAGTAGGAAGTAATACAAAAAATATAATTACTATTTTAAGAATAATTTTATTATCAGTTATCTTTTTAAAAATTTTATATATAACTAAAGCTATTAAAACATATATAACTAGAGCTATTAAATATGCTATTCCCATTATGCAACCTTTCTAATTTCATCATTACCATAACCCATAGTTTGATTTACTGAAGTATCTTTTAGTATTGTTTGTAAACTAAACTCTGGGTTTAATTTTTCACCATTTGCTAGTTTTATATTCTCTATTTTTGAGAAGTTATCAAAGTAATTTTGGATAGTTATACTATCTGTAGGAGAGTATTTTATAATTAAAGATTTTAAATCTTCACTTTGAAAAAAAGTTACATCACTTTTTGAAACTGATTCATCAAAGAGTATAGTATCATCTCCTTTTATATCATATACTATATCATTACCATCACCTTTTTTAAACTTATAAGTATCATTCCCTCCACTTACATCTTTTAAGGTATCATCACCTTTATTTGAATTAAAGATATTATTAGTTTGATTCCCTATTAGAGTTTCAGATTCATCTGTTCCATTTATCTGTACAGTTGGTGTTGGGTTTTGATTTTCTGAGTTAGTTAATTTATCTAACATAATTTGAGTTATATTTAATCCTAAACTCATAGGGGAATAATTTTTTATTCTTATTTGTGTTTTATTTACATCAAAGTCTGTTATTATTAAATCATTACCATCTTTTACTATTTTAAATATTGCTTCATAGTTATCTAGTAGCATTCCACTTGAAGAAGTTTGAGAAAAGTTACCAAGGATTGTAGCAAATGCTCCAGAACCATATCCTGCAAATGGGTTTGAGCTAGAGCTAGAGTTTACATATATTGGATTATTTTTTAACAGAAGTATAGTTCCATTTGACAACTCTTTTATCTCTAATGAGCTTAGTTTCCCATATTTTGTTTCAATTTCTCCTTTTCCATCATCATCTTCTATTGTTACATAATCTTTCACAGCATAAGTATCAAATCCTACTCCACCATTTAAGTAAGAGCTTCCTTTTGAGTAATCTACACTCTCATTTTTAAATCCTATCATAGTTGAAACTAAAGTATCATCTCCATCTCCACCATAAAGGTAGTTATTTGCATTTACTCCAGCTATTAAAGTATCATTTCCTATTCCTCCATAAAGGTGATTAGAAACCAATCTATTTGCTTCTAACATTATCTCATCTGTTGTTTTCCCACCTACAATATAATCATCTCCATCATCTCCATAGATTTTATTTGTGCTATTATTTCCACCTCTTAATCTATCATCTCCAGCTCCACCATATAGAGTTGTATCAGAGTCATCTTTCCCTATTATATTATCATCATATCTACTACCTATTACATTTTCAATACTTACTAATGTATCTGTTATAGTTGAATTTATTGCTTGTGCTGTTGCTAAAGATAGATTTATATTTATACCTTCTTTATTTGAGTTAATCATATGTTTATATGAAACAGTATCTGAACCTTCTCCTCCATCTATATAGTTCGTCCCTGCTCCTGCTATAAAAGTATCATTTCCTCCATTATGGTCTATTAAAATATCATCTGTACTTGTTCCTATTAGAGTATGGTCTAGGTTATTTAAGTTCAAATAACTTGTTTCTATTAAAATCTTATCTTGATTAAAAGACAATCTATTATCATCTATAAGCCAAGTATTTATTTTTAAAAGCTCTTGTGTTGTAAAACCATTATTATTTGCTATTTGAGAGAAAGTATCTCCACTTTTTACTGTATAGATTCCTTTTTCTCCTAAGTCTAATCTTTCATCTACTTTTATTGAAATATTTGAAAGTAAAAAAGACACTTCAGGAATAATATCTATTGCATTTCTTATTACTAAATTATCCGTTGTATCTGTAATTGTATATGAAGTATTTGTATTGTCATCAATAATTATAAATTCATCACTACTCTCGATGTACTCTTTTATTCTTTCATTATTTATCAATTCTTGTGGATTCAATGTTGTATTTATTTCAAAAGTATTAGTTTCTTTTATATCTCTAGCTTCTAATTTTTCTCCAAAGAAATAATCCCATGCCATTCCAGCATAATGAGAAGCATAATTACCAACTAAATATGAGGCACCTACAACTGCTGCACCTGCTGCAACTGTTACAGCAACTGGTGCACCTGCAGCTGTAACTGCACCAATACCAACTGTAGCAAGTATTCGTCCTGCCAGTACACTAAGCCCTTCCGCAACTCCAACACTAACAACTGCTCCAGTACCACTTGTAAAAACTGCTTTTAAACTATTTTCTCCATCTTTTGAAACATTAATCCCATAATTAATAATCGTTCCATTAGCAGTAGTAACAGCTATACTTATAGCTTTTCCTTGTGGTGTTGATTGAGCTAATTCCATTAAATTTGCAAATGCACTTGTAGTAGCTCCCAATAAATTTCCTAGATTATTAGTATCTATACTACTATTTGGAAGAGATTTACTGAACTCTTCTTTTATAATATCAACTGTTGTTTGGTTTTTTTGTGCTTCTTTTTCTATATAACTCATATTTAATTCCTTTTATTTATTTTTTATAAAATTTACATTTTTTAATATCCACTCATCTGCTGGATAACCGAAATCTACTTTTTTATTACATTTATCATTAACAATAAAAGCTACAGAATAAGCTCTATATGTATCAAATATAAACTCTTTTACTCTATTCTCTTGAGATTTACTAAGCTTATAAAGTGGACTATTTGGATTTATAAGTTCATCTCTATAGTTCATAAATATATCTATTAAAGGTTCATCACAATTAAAAATATTCTTTGCATATTTTTCTTGCAAAAGTAAAAATTCACTAATATCAATTGGTATTTTTAAATAGATAACTCCTAAAACTGGATATTCATTTTCTATCTCATATTTTAATTTTGGATAATTTTTATATTCATTTTTAAACCTTATTGTCCATTCAAGAAGTGAATATAGCTTTTTTATAAAGACTTCATTTTCTCTTGCAAAATTAAGCTTAGAAGAATCAATATGATTTCCAAAATACCATAATTTAAGATTATCAAAATATTCAGCACTAAGGGCAAAAACTTTATATTTCTCTAAATTTACAATTTTATCTTCGATTGTTTTTGTTGCTAAAGTTTTAGAAATATCAAACATCATATCTAATATATATATTTGTTCCTTCGTACTTGGCTGAATATTTGTTGTTAAATTCTCATTTGGCATATATCCAGAACCTCTTGTATAAAAATATCCATAAAAATAAAACTTCCAATAAGCTATTTCTCCATCTTCACTTTGTAAATAAGTTATTCCTCTTTTATATATTTGGTCTGTCAATAAATTTAGTGGAATAAAAATTGGATTATCTATGTTGAATAAATTATTTAAAACTTTTTTATAAAAATGCAAATCCATATAAGTTGCTAAATACTCTTTCGCATCATGATTTATAGTATTCTTATTTATCCACTTTTCTCTATTTGCTAAGTGCATAGAAAGATTTACCAATATAAAAACTAAAAAAAATATTTTTTTTAGTTTTGTATTTGGTACTATATTGAAAATCTCTTTTCTAATTAATATTTCTTTTTCTTTTACAATTTGCTTAATATATAAATATATAATTTTAATTATATAACCATATAAAAATATAACAAAAGGTATCAGTATAAAATATAAAATATTTTCTAATGTAATCATTTAATTTACCTAACTTATTATGCTATAACAATATCATTTTTATAACTTACTATATTCTCTATTTTAGAGAAGTTAGAAAAGATTGTAGTAAATATTCCAACAAAAACCATTCTTGAGAAAAACTTTTTATTTGTATCTTTTAAAACTAATTTGTATATTGAAAAAGCAACAAATATATATATTAAAACTATTGGAAATATAATTATTCCTGACATTTTCCACTCCCTATAAAATTTATCTTCATTTTTATATCCCCTTATAAATATAATATCTTTTCAAATTTTATTATTCTATCCAAATATTTTAATAATTAATTCTATTTTTATTACTTAAATTTTTTATTTTTTGCTACTTTTTTTGATAAGAAATACTTATATTATTTGAAGTATGTATTTAAGTTATTTGTATTTATAAATCTATAATTATTTATAAAAACTAGAGTGTTGTTTTTGTAGTAAAAAGTACTATATATATTTTTGTAAGTTAAAAATTTATAGTACTATTTTAGATTTTTTGTACATATTCATCTATTTTTGATTTTGGTGTTGATTTTGTCGTTGGAATTTGAAGAATTTTAAATTTTTCACTATTTTCAAGATATTTTATCTCTATAATATCTCCAACCTTTACCTCTTTTGCTTTTTTAACGGCATTTCCATTTAAAAATACAACTTTATGTTCTAGCATATCTTCTGCTATTGCTCTTCTTTTTGTGATATTTACACTGTTTAAAAATTTATCTATTCTCATAAGTTTGATTATATTGAAATAAAAATTAAAAGTGCTTAAATGGTTTTATAGTAAAAATTTGGTATTATCCCGCCTATAAATTACCAAAACTAGGAAAAATAATGAGTAAAAAAGATATAAAAAAAGTTGTACTTGCATATAGTGGAGGCTTAGATACTTCTATTATTTTAAAGTGGCTTCAAGAGGAGTATAGTGCTGAAGTTATTACTTTTACAGCTGATTTAGGACAAGGTGAAGAGGTTGAACCAGCAAGAAAAAAAGCAATTGCTTGTGGAATTAAACCTGAAAATGTTTATATTTTAGATTTAAAAGAGGAGTTTGTAAAAGATTATGTTTTCCCTATGTTTAGAGCAAATGCTATTTACGAAGGTGAGTATCTTTTAGGAACATCAATAGCAAGACCACTGATTGCAAAAAAACTTGTTGAAATTGCAAATGAAAAAGGTGCACAAGCTGTAAGTCACGGAGCAACTGGAAAAGGAAATGACCAAGTTAGATTTGAACTAGGAGCATTAGCACTAAATCCAGATTTAAAAGTAATTGCTCCTTGGAGAGAGTGGGAGTTAAACTCAAGAGAGTCACTACTTGAGTATGCAAAAAAACATGGAATTGAAATTTCACAAAAACATGTTGATGAAAATGGAAACCCAAAAATAAGCCCATATTCAATGGATGCAAACCTTTTACATATATCTTATGAAGGGCTTCATTTAGAGAACCCAGCTGCTGAGCCTGAAGAGTCTATGTGGTTATGGACAACATCTCCTGAAAAAGCTCCAGATAAGCCAGAGTATATTGAAATTGAGTATAAAAATGGAGACCCAATTGCACTAAATGGTGAGAAATTATCTCCTGCTTCTTTACTTGAAGCTTTAAATAAACTTGGAAATAAACATGGTATTGGAAGAGTTGATATTGTTGAAAATAGATATGTTGGTATGAAAGCTCGTGGTTGTTATGAGACTCCAGGTGGAACTATTATGTTAAAAGCTCATAGAGCTATTGAATCTTTAACTTTGGATAGAGAAGCAGCTCATTTAAAAGATGAGTTAATGCCAAGATATGCAAAACTAATTTATCAAGGATATTGGTTCAGTCCAGAGAGAGAAATGCTTCAAGCTGCAATTGATGCAACTCAAAAAAATGTAGAAGGTAAAGTAAGATTAAAACTTTACAAAGGAAATGTTATGGTGATTGGAAGAGAGTCATCAAAATCTTTATATGATGATGCATATTCAACTTTTGAAAAAGATGAGGTTTATAACCAAAAAGATGCAGAAGGATTTATCAGACTTAATGCTTTAAGACTTGTTATTGCAGGTAAAAAACAAAGATAATTTTAATAACTGGGACTTCGGTCCCAGCTAACTAAATATCACTCACTACTTATAGCTTTTTTAGTATCATCATAAATTTCACTTGCTACCTCTTTTGTTCCATTCCAAACTTCTTTTGAAACTTTTTTAGTACTATCCCAAGCCTCTTTACTGTCCTCTTTTACACCTTTGTATGTAGAACTACAACCTGTAAAAATCATAATAAATGATAAAAATATAAGTACTTTTTTCATACTTTTCCTTTAAAATTTGTTTTAATTATAGTAAATTTTAATTTAAATAAAATTAGTTTCTAAACTCCAACTTTAAAAGGTTTTTTTCTATTAAATCTTTGTTTAATACTCTATTTTCCTTTATATTTCCTATATTTGAAGGAGTTTGAAGATAATTTTGAATATAAAAAATATCTTTATATCCTAAATTGCAAGCCTCTTTTATCATAGAGTTTATATCATTTTCTTCTATTAGTGTGCCATTTACTGTAGTTCTTAACTCAAAAGGAAATTTTATATCTATTAGATATTTTAATGTTTGTAAAAAATTATCATAAGAGTTTTTTAGAGTGATTTTCTCAAACTTCTCTTTTGGGGCTTTAAAATCAAGTGAAATAAAGTCTATTAAATTTTTATCTATTAAGTTTTTTACTCTTTTTGTATTTACTCCATTAGAATCTAGCTTTATTTTAAAATTCATTTTTTTAACTCTAGTACAAAATGGCTCTATTTCGTGCATTGTGGCTTCTCCACCACTTAAAACAACGGCTGTAAGAAGATTTTTTCTATTATTTAAAAACTCTAAAATATCATTTTGAGAGTATTTTGCAGTTTTAGCAAAAACAATATTGTCGTTGTAGCAGTAGCTACATAGTAAATTGCAAGAGATATGCCAAACTATACAGGCTAGTTCGCCTGTATAGTCTGTGGTAGTAAATTTGGTAAAATCATAAACAATTTTTTGATTCAATAAACTGTTTTCTTTGTCTATGTTCACCTTTTTTTCCTATATTAAAGCTCTCAACTGGTCTATGGTAACCCATAACTCTAGTATATACTATACATTTACTTCTTTTTTCAATATTCTTTTCAAGCAATTTTATCTTTTCCATCTTTTAACTCCTTTTGTAAAATTTCATCATCACATTTTGGGCAATACTCATGCTCACCCACCAAATAACCGTGAACTGGACACACAGAAAATAACGGTGTAATAGTAATATATGGTAATCTAAAGTTTGAGATTACATTTTTTACCAGTTTTTTACAAGCAATACTACTTGAGATTTTCTCTTTCATATACAAATGAAGCACAGTTCCACCTGTATATTTACACTGTAAATCATCTTGTAGGCTTAATGCTTCAAAAGGATCATCTGTAAAATCAACAGGGATTTGTGATGAATTTGTATAGTAATTATTTTCTTTTGTTCCAGCTTGAATAATATCTGTGTATCTTTTTATATCCTCTTTTGCAAATCTATATGTTGTTCCTTCTGCTGGAGTTGCTTCAAGATTATATAAATTTCCTGTTCTATCTTGATATTCAAGCATTTTTGTTCTCATGAAATCAAGTAAATCAATAGTAAACTCTATTCCAATTTCAGTCGATAAATCAATACTCTCATCTTCAAAGAAGTTTTTTAACATCTCATTCATACCATTTACACCAATAGTTGAAAAGTGGTTATTGAAGTGTGGTAAATATCTTTTTGTATATGGATAAAGCCCTCTATCATACATACTTTGTACAAAAACTCTTTTTCTCTCCAAGCTATCTTTTGCCAAATCCATAAGCTCTTCTACACGATTATATAGTGCTTTTATATCATTTTTATATAGATATCCAAGCCTTGCCATATTAAGTGTAACAACTCCAATACTTCCAGTCATCTCTGCACTTCCAAAAAGTCCACCACCTCTTTTTAAAAGTTCTCTTAAATCTAGTTGAAGTCTGCAACACATACTTCTTACATGCCCTGGTTTATAGGCTTCATCGTTTGGAATTAAGTTTCCTTTTTCATCTTTTTTATATTGACTTCCTACAAAGTTTTGAAAATAAGAACTTCCTATTTTTGCACTGTTTTCAAACAATATATCTGTATTTTCACCATCCCAGTCAAAATCTTCAGTAATATTAACTGTAGGAATTGGGAAAGTAAAAGGTTGCCCTGTTTTATCGCCTTGCGTCATTACTTCATAATAAGCCTTATTTATAGCATTCATCTCTTTTTGAAAGTGCTTATATGTAAGCTCTTCAAAGCTAGTAACTCCCCTACTTCTTGCCTCTTGTAGAAGTTCAACATCATACAAATCTTTCAAAAGATGCTTCTGGTTTCTTGTTGGAATTTGATCTTTTAAATCAACTGGTACTGTCCAATCTATTGTGATATTTGTAAATGGACTTTGTCCCCATCGTGCAGGAACATTTAGGTTGTAAATAAAGCTTCTAATAGCCTTTTTTATCTTTTTAAACTCCAATTTATCTTTAAAAACATAAGGAGCTAAATATGTATCAAAAGAGCTAAAAGCTTGTGCTCCAGCCCATTCACTTTGAAGTATTCCTAAAAAATTTGCCATTTGTCCTAAAGCTTCTCTGAAGTGATTTGGAGCTTTGCTCTCCACTCTTCCACGAACTTCATTAAATCCCTCATCTAGTAGTACTCTTAAACTCCAACCAGCACAATAAGCACTTAAACAATCTAAATCGTGAATATGAATATCTGCATTTCTATGAGCATAGCCTTGCTCTTTTGTGTAAATTTTATCTAGCCAGTAGTTTGCTATTAGTTTTCCAGCACTATTATTTATAAGACCTGCATGAGAATATCCTGTATTTGAGTTTGCTTTAATTCTCCAATCAGTTTTATTTATATACTCTTGTATAGTTTGAGTTGAGTTTACATAGGTTGTATCTTCATTTAAACCTAAAATCTGCTCTCTTTGGATTTTATGAAGATGTCTATAAAGCATAAAACTCTTCATCACAGCAAAATATTCTGCTTTATATAACTCTTTTTCTATGCAATCTTGAATCTCTTCAACTGTTTTTATCTTTTTTGATTTAATTTCAAATAGAACATTAAATAGTATAGTTTTATTATAAGGAGTGTTTTCACTTCTAAATGCCTTTTTTATTGCATCTTCAATTTTAAACTCTTCAAACTTCTCTTTCTTTCCATCTCTTTTTATAATATCTATCATTTATGCACTCCTTTAACAAACAGTGAAAATTTAACCAAGATGTACTTAAGTAGGAATAACTAAAAATGTCACAAAAGTGTCATTTTATAATAGGTTTTAAAAGCTATCTTTAAGTGTTTATAAAGATAAATTAACTAAAATGTTCACTTTTAATATTAAGGAAAATAAAATGAGACACTTCTTAAGTTTAATGGACTTCTCTAAAGAGGAAATTTTAGATATTTTAACTCTTGCAAAAAAAATCAAAGATGATGCAAAAGCAGGAAAACACAAAGATTATATGCCAAAAAAAATTCTAGGAATGATTTTTGAAAAGAGTTCAACAAGAACAAGAGTATCATTTGAAGCTGGAATTTATGAGCTTGGTGGTGTAGGATTATTTTTATCATCAAATGATATTCAACTAGGTCGTGGTGAACCTATGAAAGATACTTCAAGAGTAATTTCAAGAATGGTTGATATGGTAATGATTAGAACTTTTGAGCAAGAAAAACTTGAAGAGTTTGCAAAATATTCTAAAGTTCCTGTAATAAATGGTCTTACAGATAAACTTCACCCAATTCAATTAATGGCTGATTATCTTACAATTATGGAAGAAGGGCTTGATAAAAATCTTGTTGTTGCATATATTGGAGATGGAAATAATATGGCTCACTCTTGGCTAAATCTTGCAGCAAAACTAGGATTTGAGCTTAGAATTGCAACTCCAAAAGCTTATCAAGTAGATAAAGATGTTTTAGCAAAAGCTTTAGCTGAAGCTAAAAAATCTGGTGCAAAAATAACTTTAGGGTTTGATCCAAAAGAAGCAGTTAAAAACGCAACTGTTGTGACAACTGATACTTGGATTTCAATGGGGCAAGAGGCTGAAAAAAATATGAGAATTAAAGAGTTTAATGGTTTTATTGTAGATGACCAATTAATGAGTCTAGCAAATAAAAAAGCTATTTTCCTACATTGTTTACCTGCATACAGAGAGTATGAGGTTAGTGAAGCAGTTCTTGAAGGTTCTCAAAGTAGAGTTTTTGAAGAGGCTGAAAATAGACTTCATGCTCAAAAAGGTATTATGGTTTGGTTAGATCAAAAAAGAGATTGTAAAGCTGAAACAAAAAAAGATAAAGAGAAGAAAAAAGTTAAAAATAAGAAAGATAAAAAATAGATGATAGATTTTGCTAAATTTGTAAAATATTCTAAACCAGGTCCAAGATATACTTCATATCCAACAGCACCTGAGTTTAGTGTGGATTTTACAAAAGATGATTTAATAAATTACTTCAAAAATCAAGATAGTAAAAGAGATTTATCTTTATATTTTCATCTTCCTTTTTGTAGAAGTGCATGTTATTTTTGTGGTTGTAATACAATTTTTACATCAAAAGAAGATAAAAAAGTACGATATATTGAGTATATAAAAAAAGAGCTAGATATTTTAAAAAATTATTTAGATACTTCAAGAGTTGTTAGCCAAATGCACTTTGGTGGTGGAACTCCTACATTTTTTTCACCAGAACAACTGCAAGAGCTAATCTCTAAAATAAAAGAAGTTTTCCCAAATTTTAAAAGTGATGCTGAAATTTCTTGTGAAGTAGATCCTAGATATTTTACAAAAGAGCATATGGATGTACTTAAAGCTGGTGGAGTAAATAGGCTTAGTTTTGGAGTTCAAGATTTAGATGAAACTGTACAAAAAACAATTCATAGGATACAACCTTTTGAGCTGACTCAAAATGTTATAAAAATTGCAAGAGATGCTGGAATTAAATCAATTAACACTGATTTAATTTATGGTTTACCACATCAAACAAAAGAGAGCTTTAAAAATACTTTAGAACAAATGCTTACTTTAAGCCCTGATAGATTTGCAGTTTTTAATTATGCCCATGTTCCTTGGCTTATGAAAACTATGAGAAAGTTTGATGAATCAACATTTCCTAGTCCAAATACAAAACTAGAGATGCTAAAATCAACTATAGATTTCTTTACATCAAATGGTTATAAAATGGTAGGAATGGATCACTTTGCAAAGCCTGATGATGAACTATTTCTTGCTATAGAAAAAGGTGAACTTCATAGAAATTTCCAAGGATATACAACTAAAGGTGGAGCTGATTTAATGGGAATTGGAGTTACATCTATTGGAAATGGTGTTGATTATTATGCACAAAACTTTAAAGATTTAGAAGAGTGGGAGAAAGCTATTGATAAAGGTGAACTTCCTGTATTTAAAGGTTATAAATTAAGTGGAGATGATATTTTAAGACAATATGTAATTATGGAGCTTATGAGTAATTTTTCTTTAAATATTAAAAAGGTAGAAGAGCAATTTAAAATCTCATTTAAAGAGTACTTTAACGATGCCCTAAATGCTTTAAAAGAGTTTGAAGATGCCCAACTTTTAAAAGTTTTTGATGATAGAATTGAAGTTTATCAAACTGGTTCTATGCTTATAAGAAATATTTGTATGCCATTTGATGCATATTTAAACAATATTCCAGAAGAAAAAAGAAGATTTTCTAAGACAATTTAAATCAAAAGTAGCAAATTATAAAATATTTTGCTACTTTTTAAACTCTTTAAACTCAGATATATAATTTTCCAAGCTACTTAAATCTAAATTATCATTAAACTTTATATCCAAATCCATTAGATATAAATCTTTTATATTAAAATCTTTTAGTTTCACATAATCCTTTAGAGTCGTTAAAATAGCATAATCTTTGTATTTCTCTAAAATCTCATTAAGCTCTTGTTTTGTGAAGTTGTGATGATCAGCAAATGCTAAAAGTTTCACATTTTTTGGTACAAATTCAAGCAATCTTTTTGGTTTTGAAATAGCTGTTAAAAGAAGAGTTTTTTCTGGTAGTATTGATTCTTTATCTAATTCAACTTTTTTGATTGTTACAACTCTTTTAAAATCTCTACCCTCTTTTAACTCCAAATCACAAAGTGCATAAAAACTTTTTGGCTCTCTATAAGCTCCACTTGGAAGGCAAAAATCATTTGTTGGCTCTTTTTTTGCTCTTAGTAAAATATCAAACTTTTTTATACTATATTTTGAAAACCCATCATCAAGAAAGATTATTTTACAATTTAACTCTTTTGCTTTTTCTATTGCTTTTGCTCTATTTTCACTTACAATTACAGTTGCATTTTTTAAAGATAGTGCCAAAACCATAGCTTCATCGCCACTTGTTTTTACATCTACTTTTATATCGCCTTTATTGGAAACTACAAAAAGCCCTTTTGATTCTCTTCCATATCCTCTTAAAATAACACAAGCATCATCATATTTTTTTGCTAGTGCAATAGCAATAGGAGTTTTCCCACTTCCACCAACAACAATATTTCCAATAGAGATAATAGGAATTTCAAAATCTATTTTTGAAGTTGATGCTCTTTTTAGCAAGACAATAAACATATAAATAAGAGTAAAAGGAAGAAATAAAAAGGAGATGATTTTTTGAAAAGAGTTTGGAAAGAAGAGATAATCTTCAATCCAAAAAATAAGCTTTTCTTTCAAGCTTATATCCACTCTTTTGCAACTTCAACTACTGTATTACAAATATAATTTACATCTTCATCTGATAAACTAGCATAAATAGGCAAAGATAAAATTTGCTGGTAGTTATTTAAAGCATTTGGAAATGCTGTTATTTTTATAGAATATTTTGATTTATAATAAGATAAAAGATGAAGTGGAATATAGTTTAGGGCTGTAGATACACCTTTTTCTTTTAAAGCTCTAGCAAAGGCATCTCTATTTCTTGAAATTTTTATAATAAATTGAGTGTATATATGTTCACTTTTGTGAGGTAAAATTGTAATATGTTTTACATCTTTTAATTTTTCTTCATAAATCTTTGCAATTTCTTGTCTTCTTTTTATAAAAGAGTCTGTTTTTTTAAGCTGTGCAATTGCATAAGCAGCATCAAGCTCTGATAAATCAAATTTATGACCAATATCATCAACATCATAAACATAATCTAAGTTTCCGTAATTATCATAAGCTGTTGTAATTGCATGAGTTCTTAATAATTTTGCTCTTTTTGCTAACTCTTCATTATTTGTAACTAAAACTCCAGAACGACTTATTGCATATTTTGAAGGAGATGGATTTGTAGAGAAAATTGTCATATCTGCTTTTAAATTTCCTACTTTTTTTCCTTTATAAGTAGTTCCTAAAGCAGCTCTACAATCCTCTATTATTAAGATATTATGTTTTTTAGCAATTTCATAAATTTTATCTAAATCAGGTGCAAGACCTCCAATAAAGGTAATAATTGCAGCTCTTAGTTTTTTTGATTTATTTGCTATTATTGTTTCTTCAAATTTTACAATATCTAAATTCATATCTTCAAGGCTAATATCTACAAAAATAGGTTCTGCATCAAAATGTCTTACAGTTTCAGGAAGATTTACAAAAGAGTTTACACTCATTAAAATTTTATCGCCTCTTTTAAGTTTCATAGAGCTAAGTGCCAAATGAAGTGCAGCAGTTGATGTTGCAGTTGCTATAGAGTATTTACAGCCAATATATTTATTTATAAGCTCTTCAAATTCTAAAACTTTTGATAAATCATTTTTTGCTTCAAGTACTGATCTAATTTGATTTAACTCTTCACTATCTAAAGTTGCTTTATAAATTGCTATATTTTTACTCATTTTTATCCTTAATTAATTTTTGCTATCTTTGGTAATTCTCTTTTAAACTTATTTATTTCAACTCTTCTTGAAATTGTATTAATAAACTCTTCATCAAAGCCAATTTCCAATAGTGTTTCTTTGCTTTTTTTCTCATCTATCATAGCTTTTAAAAGAGTATCTAACTCTTTGTAGCTATAACCTAAATCTGCTTCATCACTTTGACCTTCCCATAAATCAGCACTAGGTTTTTTATCTATAATCTCACTATTTACACCTAAAAATCTAGCAAAATCAAATAAATCACTTTTATATAGATTTCCAATTGGATTTAAAGCACAGGCTAAATCACCAAAAATAGTTCCATATCCTAAAAGTAGTTCACTTTTATTTGAAGTTCCAACAACTAAAGCCCTATTTTTAGCACTAATATCAAATAAAACTGTCATTCTAAGCCTTGAAGATAAATTGCCAACTCTTAGATTATCATTTTTTATATTGTCTATATAAGCATTTAACATAGGTTCAATTGAAATAATTTCGTGCTTTATATCAAATTTTTCACAAAGCTTTAAAGCATCATCAACTGAAGCTTTTGATGAAAATTGAGATGGCATTAAAACACAATGCAAATTATTTGGAAAAGCCTCTTTACATAAAACTGCAACAATAGCTGAATCAAGCCCACCAGAAAGTCCAAGAACAACATTTTTATGCCCTGTCTTTTCTACTTCATCTTTTAAAAAATCAATTAATTTTTGCTTAATTTTTATCCAGTCAATCATTTTTAAATCCTAATTTAAGATTATATATCATCTTTCTTTGTTTTTTGATAAATCTCATCTAAATAAGTAGAGTTTCCATTTTTTTGTTCAACTTTTTTATCAATTAGCCTAAAAACAATATCTTTTAGCTCATCTTCATCAAAATAGTTTAGGTAGTTTGGGTTTATATCAATTTTTTCATCTGTTGAGATTTTAAGTAGCTCTTTTATCTCTTCTATTAACTCTTGTTTTATATCTATCATTTCTCTTCTTTTTCAAATTTTCTTAAAATTTCATCCAAATATAGCTCCATTTTTTTCTCACCTATATCATCTTTTGCACTTCTACAACATCCACAAGAACTTCCTGCATCTGTTAAAGTTGCTAAATCTTGTAAAGTTTTTGCCCCTTTTTCTTTTATTGCAAATATAATCTCGCCTAAACTTACTTGTTTACATTCACAAACTATATATGAGTGATGAAAGTTCCTAGCCATCTTATATTCCCCTACTTTTTTTAATAATTTCATAAGCTTCATTTAGCTCTTGAAGTTTTTTTGTAGCTTCATCTATTTTACTTTGTGTTCCACCTTTTCCAGCGATAATATCAGGGTGATTTTGTTTTACAAGCTCTCTATATTTTTTCTTTATCGTATTGTCATCATCATTTTGTTCTGCATTTAAAATAGTATAAGCTTTTTCAAGACTAAACACTTCTTGCTCTTTTATATTTTTATGGAAATTTTCTAATTTTTCTATTATTGAGAAATAGTCTTTTGAATCTATTTTTAAGGCTTTTGCTATATCTTCAGTTATCTCTTGCTCTTGTTTTGAAAAATCACCATCTATAAATGCAAGATTTAAAATATACTCAAGATATTTAATTCTTATTTCATAATCATTTCTTGTTAAAGAGTATAATCTTTCACAAATAATTAATAAATTTGAGAAGTTATCTTTTTCATTATTATAAAGCTCTTTTAATCGACCTCTTACTTCATCACTATTTTCAAAATGGCTAGAAATATCTGTGAAAGTGTGTTTTATAAGTTCTGCTTCAAGCTCTCCAACCCTTCCATCAGCCTTTGCAACTTTTGCTAAAAGTGCTATTAAAAGCCCTGCTTCGTGATTTAAAATATCTCCTCTAAAAAACTCTTTTCTTTTTAAATTTATATTTTTAAACTCTTCTGTTTTGTAGTTTTTTGCAATAAAATATAAAATAATAACTACAATTGTTAATACAAAAAATTCCATTTTTTATAACCTTTTGTTTAAATTTTATTTGATTTGATTTTATCAAATCTATACTGAGAGTAAAAAATTAAGATTTCCTTTTTTAGTTAAAATAATACTATAATAGCTTCTATTAACGAAACATTAATTTCTAAATAATAGAATTTCGCGAAAAACTAAACTAAAAAGGACTATTTTGAATTTTAAAAATATTTTGTTCTCTTTTAAAACAACACTCGTTTTATTGGCTTTTTTGGCTGCAGGAGCTGGTGTTGCTACTTTTATAGAAAATGATTTTGGTACATCAAGTGCCAGAGTTTTGGTATATAACAATATTTGGTATGAAGTTGTAATGGTTCTTACTGCAATAAATCTTATTGGAATTATATATAGATTTAAAATGTGGAAAAATCTTCCAAGATTTCTTTTTCATTTTGCATTTGTTGTAATTTTAATTGGTTCAATAATAACTAGATATATTGGTTATGAGGGAATTATGCAAATTCCAGAAGGTACAACTACAAATAAGATGATTTCATTAGAGCCTTATTTACAAATTACAGTTAAAGATGGTGATGAGATTATTGTACACGAAGAGCATCAAGAAGAGTTTACATCTTTATTATCTTCATTAAATAATTTTTCATATACAAGTACTTTTGATAATAATATTTTAACTATCTCTTATAAAGATTTTATGTTTGCAAAAAAAGATAGTGCATCTATGGGTCTTTTAACTGTTGAAGCTACATTTAATGATAAAAAAGAAGAGGTAAGACTTCCTGGGCTTAGAGGGCAAATAGGAGTTCCAAGAGAACTTAAATTTGATAGATATACTATTGTTTTAGAGTATGGTTCAAGATATATGGATCTTCCTTTTGCTATTAGATTAAATGAATTTCAACTAGATAGATACCCTGGATCTATGAGTCCATCATCATATGCTTCTGAAATTACAGTTATAAAAGATGATAAAACTTATGATTATAGGATTTTTATGAATAGAACTTTAAGTGAAGGAAACTATCTATTTTTCCAAAGCTCATATTTTCCAGATGAAACAGGAACGGTATTATCTGTAAATAATGACCCTGGAAAATGGCCAACATATCTAGGTTATTTTTTACTAGCTCTTGGTCTATTTCTAAACTTTTTTGATAAAAAATCAAGATTTAGAAAACTTACAAAATATGTAAGTGGCAAAAATTTAGCTATGTTTATTTTAGCCTTTGCACTATTTTCAAATACAAATTTAAGTGCAAATGAGCAAAAAAGCGATGAAAAACAAGTAGATAAAGTTGAACAAATTGTTGATTATTTAAATAAATTAAAAGATGAATCTAAAGTTACTGCTGATAAATTTGGACATTTAATAGTACAAAGTAATGGTGGAAGAATGAAACCACTTGCAACTTTAAATAGAGAAATTATCCAAAAATTAAGTGGTCGTTCGTCATTTTTAGGTATGAATGCAAATCAACTTGTTTTAGGGATGTTATCAAATCCAGATATTTGGAAAGATGTAAAAATTATCAAAATCCAAACTCCAAAATTAAAAAAATTCTTAAATATTCCAGTAGAAGAAAATTATATATCGTTTTCTGAAGCTTTTAATAATAAAGGTGAATATCTTTTAGCTACTGAAACTGAAAAAGCTCTTCAAACTAAGCCAATTGAACGAGGAACTTATGAAAAAGACCTTATTAAAACTGATGAGAAATTAAATATTATTTATTCAGTATTTAATGGTGCTTTATTAAATATTTTTCCAAAAGTATATGATCAAGGAAGTGCAGATGATAACTTCAAATGGTACTCACCTCTTGATGCTATGCAAAACTTTACTGGACAAAATCAGTCAGCAATTCAAAGTGTTGTAAGAGGTTTAATGTCTTCTTTAGCAGAACATAATTGGGAAGCAGCAAACAATTTTATTGATATGACATCTTTATATCAAGATAAAGTTGGAACAAATATCAAACCTAGTAAAGAAAAAATAAATGCAGAGATAATTTTTAATAATTTAGATATTTTCTTTAATCTTACTTTAGCTTATGTTCTTCTAGGCTTTATAATGGTTATTTTAGCGTTGGTTGTGATATTTAAACCAACTTTCAAAGCAGAAAAAACTACAAAAACTGTGTTTACTATTTTAGCTATACTTTTTGCTATACAAACATTTGGAATGGGATATAGATGGTATCTTTCAGGTCATGCACCATGGAGTGATATTTATGAAACTTTGATTTATATCTCTTGGTCTGCTGTTTTTGCTGGAGTTATCTTCTTTAGAAACTCTTTACTAGCTTTAGGAGCTGCTACAATTATTGCTGGAATTTTTATGTTTACAGCTCACTTAACAGATGTTGATCCACAAATTACAAATTTAGTTCCTGTTTTAAAATCTTACTGGCTAACTATTCATGTATCTATTCTAACAGCTTCTTATGGCTTCTTTGGACTTAGTGCAATTCTAGGTTTCTTAACATTAATTATGTTTATTTTTAGAAAAAATAGACCTCACTTAGATGATATTATCAAACATATTGGTGCTATAAATGAGATCTCTTTAATCATTGGTTTGGCATGTATTACAATAGGAAACTTCCTTGGTGGAGTTTGGGCAAATGAGTCTTGGGGAAGATATTGGGGTTGGGATCCAAAAGAGACTTGGGCTTATGTATCAATCGTTGTTTATGCAATAGTTCTTCACCTTAGATTTGTAAAAATTCTAAATACTCCTTATGTATTAGCAACTGCTTCACTTCTAGGATTTAGTTCTATTATGATGACATATTTGGGAGTAAACTTCTATCTATCTGGAATGCACTCATATGCAACAGGTGATCCTGTTCCAATTCCAACTTGGGCTTATGTAACTGTTACAACTGCAATACTAGCAATAGTTTTAGCATATAGAAATAGAGATTTAAAAAATACAGAGCAAGGACTTTAGTCCTTGCAAAAGCTGGGAATAAATTCCCAGTTCCTAAAGGAAAATAAAATGCCAACAGTTTTAGAAATATTCAAAGAGCTTACAAAACTACAAAGATGTAGTGGAAATCACAAAGAATTTATAACTTATATACAAAATTTATCCAAAAAACTTGGATATTTATGTCTAATTGATGAAACAAACAATATCTTATGCAAAAAAGCAAATTCAAATGCAAAAATAGTCTTCCAATCGCACTATGATATTGTCTGTTTAAGTGAAAATTGTGTACCACATCTTATTGAAGAAGATGAGATTTTAAAAGCACAAAACTCAACTTTGGGTGCTGATAATGGCATTGGTTGCTCATATATGATAGCTTTGATGTATGAAAACTTTGATGGTGAATTTTTATTTACAAGTGATGAAGAGATAGGACTTATTGGGGCAAATGCTCTAAATCTTCCTATAAATGCCTCTTTTATGCTAAATCTTGATAGTGAAGAAGAAGGTGAGATTTGCATAGGTTGTGCAGGTGGAGTTGATATAAAGGCAGTTTTTAAAGATAAAAAAATAGTTCCAAATAAGGAAAATTTAGAGCTTTATGAACTAAGTATTTCAAATTTAGCTGGTGGACATAGTGGAGTTGATATTGATAAAAATATTCCAAATGCTATAAAACTTATAATCAAAAGTATAAAAGAGTGTGAAGGGAAAATTCTTGATATAAATGGTGGAGAAAGAATAAACTCAATTCCAGCAAATATAAAAGCAATAATTGCCACAAAAAATAGACCAAAACCAACTCACGAAAATATGAAGATAGAAAAAATAAATACACAAAGTGAACATTTTTCTATTTATGATGATAGATTACTTGATTTTTTATACAACTTTGAAAATGGTGTAAGAAGCCAAAATAAAGATTTAAATGTTGTTCAAGATTCTATAAATCTAGCAATAATAAAAACAAATATAGATAATATAACAGTTGAATTTAGTGCTAGATCTATGAATAATTTCAATCTAAAAGAGTTAAAAAAGAGTACAAAAAAAGAGTTAGAAAACTATGGTTTTAGTGTAGAGACTTGTGGAAAATATCCAGCTTGGAGTCCAGATATAAATGATTTTACAAATACTGTTTTAGATATTTATAAACAAACAAATGAAAATGCATCTTTAAGAGCAATTCATGCAGGGCTAGAGTGTGCAATATTCAAAGAAAAATTCCCAACTTTAAAAATAGCCTCTATTGGACCAACAATTAAATTTCCTCACTCAAAAAAAGAGTTTGTATATAAAAAATCAATAGAAAATGTTTTTGAAGTGGTTAAAAAAATATCAAATAGCATAAATTAATATTCTTTTAGATATAAATTTATATTATAAGTAAAGGGCTTTAGGTGGATAATAAATTTAATAATATTTCAGATTTAGTATTAAAAACTATAAAGTGTCCTATTATTTTTATTGAAAATGAAAATATAGTATTTGCAAATAACTATTTTCTAAAGATGTTTGATATACAATCTTCTGATGAGCTTAAAAATAAGAGTTTAGGCGATATTTCTATAAATTTGGATTTAGAATATTGTGATAATCAAGAGTTTTATATAGATGATAAATCTTTTAAAATACAAAATATAAAGCAAGAAAATAACCTTTTTATACTTATTTTTCACGATATTAGCCATGAAATAGAGCATAAAAAGGAGTTAAATAAACTTCTTTTTACAGATAATCTTACAAAACTTCCAAATAGAGCAAAATTAATAGACTCTTTACAAAATGACAATATTTCACCAGAATCAATAGTTCTACTAAATATCAACTCTTTTAAAGAGATAAATGATTTTTATGGACATAAAGCTGGGGATAAAATCTTGATTTCTGTAGCAAACCAAATAAATGATTATTTAAAAGATTTAAAAGATATTAGATTTTATAAATTTCCAACAGATAACTATTGTATTATAAATATGAACTATGAAAAAAATGATTTAATAAATCTTGTAGAAATAATTTTAAAAAATATTGATGATACAATTTTTTATTTTGAGAACTATGAAATTGATGTAAATTTAAGAGCTGGTTTATCTTTCTCAAACAAAAATAATAAGCTAATAACAGCAGATATTGCATTGCAAAGTGCAAAAAATAACAATAAAAGCTATGAAATTTTCTATGATGAACTTGATAAATTCCAAGAATATGAAAACAATATGCTTTGGACAAGAAAACTTAAAAATGCCTTTTTAAAGGATAGTATAGAAGTTTTTTATCAACCTCTAATAGATAATAAAACAGGAGAAGTTCATAAATATGAATGTTTAGTGAGAATGATAGAAGATGATGGTAAGGTAATTGCTCCATTTTTCTTTCTTGAAGTTTCAAAAAAATCAAATCAATATACAAAATTGACAAAAGTTGTAATTGAAAAAGCATTTAAAAAGTTTTCAACTTTACATTATGAATTTTCTGTAAATATCTCTTATGATGATATAGAAAAAGAGGATTTCTTGGACTTTATAAAAGAGATGCTTTTAAAATATGGAGTAAATGATAAAGTAATTTTTGAAATTTTAGAAGATGAAAATATAAAAAATTATTCAACAATAATCTCTTTTATAGATGAGATAAAAAATCTTGGCTGTAAAGTTGCAATTGATGATTTCGGAAGTGGATATTCAAACTTTGAACATATATTAAAAATGAATGCGGATTATCTTAAAATTGATGCTTCAATTATAAAAAATATAGTAAAAGATGAAAACTCTTATAAAATTACAAAAACAATTATAGAATTTGCAAAAAGTTTAAATCTAAAAACAATAGCTGAATATGTTGAGAATGAAGAGATTTTTAATATTGTAAAAAACTTAGGTGCTGATTATTCTCAAGGTTATTACTTTAGTCCACCAATAGCTGAGCCAAATTTCAAATAATTTATAAGTTTTTTTATGATTTTAATTTTAAAATGTTATAATTTAAATCATCAAAGAAAGGCTTATTATGGGAACTCTTAAAAAAATATTTTACACTTTTATATCTTTATTTGTTTTTTATATCTTGTTTGGATTTTTCTTAATTCCAAATATTTTAAAAGAACAAATCATAAAAAATATTGATGAAAATTTAAATGCAAAATCGAATATAGAAAAAATAGAGTTTAATCCACTCACTTTTGATTTAAAAGTTCATAATTTTAAACTAACATCTCTTGAAAATGAAGATTTAGTAAAAGCAAAAGAGCTTCAAATTCAGCTAGGAATATTAAAATCTCTTGACCAAAAGCACTTTAGAATTGAGTATATTTTGCTTGATGAATTATTTGTAAATATTTTACAAAAAGAAGATTCTAGTATAAATTTAATGAATATTTTAAAAGAAAATATAGATGAAACTAAGGAAGAAACAAATAAACAAGAAGAAATTTCTAAAGAGAATCTAGCCTTTTTAATAGCAAAAATTGATTTAAAAAACACAAATTTTAATTTTACAAGTCTAGTAAATAAAGAACCATACAATTTAAATTTAAAAGATATAAACTATACAATTTACGATTTAGGAACTTATAAAAACTTCTTATCTTCAAATAACTTGAACTTTCTAATAAATAAAAATACTGAGGTAAATATAAAAGGTGCTTTCAATATAAATCCTTTTAAAGCTTATGGAAATATAGATATAAAAGATTTAAGAGTAAAAGATTTCCTAGAATTTGATAAAAATTTTTTTAACTTTTCTGTAAATCCTGAAGCAAATATAAATCTTTCATTAAATTATAATCTTGATACAACAAAAGAAGTTTTATTGGATTTAAATAGCGATGAATTAGAAATAAATAATCTTAATTTAATCCAAAATAATAAAAATATTGCTAGTTTAAATAAGCTTGATATAAAAAAATTTGCCTTTGACTTAAAAGAGCAAAAAATTGATTTTTATGATACAGATATAAAAGATTTAAATGTAAATATGCTTATGGATAAAAATGGAGTTAATTTTGCTAATTTAGTTAATATAGAAGCTAGTAATGAAGATGAAAAAGTTGAAGATTCCAAATCAAAACCTTGGAATATAAACTTCAAAAATATATTTTTAACAGCAAATTATAATTTTAATAATATTTCATTAAATAGCCAAACAGATGTAAAATCTTTGGTTTTAAATTCAAGTGAATTAAAAATAGTAGATTCTAGTGTATATTTAAAAGATGCAAATCTAAAGGCTTCAAATATTGCTTATTTAGATAAACAAAATAAATTGGATATAAAATCAAATAACACAAATATAAATTTAGAAAATTTAAGTGTAATAAATGGTGATGTAAAAATTGGAAGTGTAAATCTTATAAAAGATGGTGTAAGTTTTAAAGAAAATAGTTTAAATCTTGATATTAACTCAAAAAAATTAGAAACTTCTATGAAAAATCTTGAAATCTCAAAAAATATCTCTTTTAGTGAAAATATTTTAAAACTTCAAGATTTAAATTTTGTGGATAATATAAATAAACTAAAAATAAAAAGCCCTACTTTACTTTTGAGTACAAATGGTTTTCTAATTGATGATAAAAATGGTATAAATTTCAAAAATATAGCTTTAAAAAATCAAAATTTAAATTTTATTGATTCAATAAATAGTCTAAAAATAGATGTTTCAAATATTGATTTAAATTCAAATAACTTTTTATTTGATAGCAAAAATAATTTAAATTTAAAAGCTATAAATCTAAAAAATACAAAACTCCATTTTGAAGATTTAAAAAACCAAATCTCTTTAAATGCAAAAGATATAAATTTAGCATCTAAAGATTTTTTAATTACAAAAGATAGTAATATAACTTTAGGAAGTTTAAAATTAACAAAACCTACAGTAGATTTATTTGATGTAAAAAATGATTTAAAAATTGATGCAAAAAATATATCTTTGGATATAAATAATTTTAAATTAAATAAAAATAATATTTCTTTGGCTTCTGTAAAACTTATACAACCAAATCTTAATATTTTAAATAGTCAAACAAATATAAGTGTAAAAAATATTGATTTATCTTTAAAAAAGTTAATTAGCAAAGATAATTTTTTTAGAATAGAAAAAACAGACTTAGTAAATCCTCATATATCTATTCTTCTACCAAAAAATGAAACTATAAAAGTTGAAGATAGTAAAGAAAATAATAGTTTAACACAAAATGAAACTACTATAATAAAAGAGAATGAAAGTCAAAACGAGAAGAAATTTAGATTAAATTTAGGACCAGTTGATATAAAAAATCTTACTCTTGATTTTGAAGATAAAAATTTGGCAATTCCTTTTAAAACAACAATTTCTAAATTAAATGGTCAAATTTCTGAAATTAAGAATAAAGATGAAAGTACTTCAAAACTAGAAATAAAAGGTGTTGTAGATGAATATGGAGTAGCAAAAATAACAGGAATTGTAAATCCAAATAGTTTAAAAATTTTAACGGATATAAATATGAAATTCCAAAATATAGCTATGAAAAATTTCACACCTTATACAGCAAAATTTGTTGGTAGAGCAATAAAAGATGGAAAATTAGAGCTGGATTTAAATTATAATATTAGTGATTCAAATTTAAAAGCTAAAAATAGTATTATTATCAAAAAACTAGAGTTAGGTGAAAAAATAGATAGTCCAGATGCAATGTCTTTACCGCTTGATTTAGCTATTACTTTACTAGAAGATAGTTCAAATGTGATAGATATAAATCTTCCTATATCTGGAAATGTTGATGATCCGCAATTTTCTGTTGCTTCTATTGTATGGAAAGCCTTTGTAAATTTAATTACAAAAGCGATAACTTCTCCATTTTCACTTATTGGAAGCTTATTTAATTTTAGTGAAGATGAGATAAAAAGTGTAAATTTTGATTTAAAAGAGAGCGAGATAACTCCTATTCAAAAAGAGACTTTAGACAAAATTGCTCTAATTTTAAGTAAAAAAGAAGAGATTGCTATAAAATTAACACCATCTTTTAATGAAAAAGAGGAGAAAGAAAAGTTTGCAATACAAAGAGCTGAAAATATCAAGGAGTATTTAATAAAAGAGAAAAATATAAATCAAAAGCAGATAATTATAGATAATAATCTAAAAAAATCTAGCCAAAATATTGATTTAAGTATAGAACAAATTTAGTTTATTTAATCCTTTTGTGCTATTTAACCCTTTTTTAGATAAAATCTATGCTCTAAAAATTAAAGGTATTTTACTATGGCACTAATTGATTTACAAAACATTTCTAAGCAATATGATATAAAAGTTATTTTAAAAGATGCAAACTTTACTTTACAAAGTGGGCAAAGAGTTGCAGTTATTGGACAAAATGGACAAGGGAAATCTACACTTTTTAAAATAATTATGAAAAGTGTAGAACCTGATAGCGGTGAAATGGCTATTGATAGAAGTATAAAAATAGAGATGCTAGACCAGCAACCAAAATTTGAAGTAAATTTATCTGTAAGAGATGCTATTGAAAATCAACTTGTAGAGCTTAAAGCTGCAAAAACAAAGTACGAAGAAATCACAAATAGACTAATAACTGAGTATGAAAATGAAGAACTCTTGCGAAAACAAAGTGATTTAGCCTCATTTTTAGACTTTCACAATGCTTGGGATTTAGAAAATATGATAGAGAGAGTTTTAGTTGAATTTCAGCTAAAACAGTATGAAAATAAAGATGTAAATCTCTTAAGTGGTGGAGAGCAAAGACGAGTTAGTTTAGCTGGATTAATTTTGAAAAAACCTGATGTTTTACTTCTTGATGAGCCTACAAACCACCTTGATGTTTATATGGTTGAGTTTTTGGAAGAGCTACTTTTGAAAAACAACTTCACCCTACTTTTCATCTCTCACGATAGATATTTTATAGATAATATTGCGACAAATGTTGTAGAAGTTGATGGTGGGGAGTTAAGAAAATTTAGTGGTGGCTACTCTTCATATTTGGAGCAAAAAGCACAAATACTATCAAATATGCAAAAAGAACACGAAAATCTCTTGCGACTTGTAAAGCAAGAAGCCCACTGGATGCAACACGGAGTAACTGCTAGGCGAAAAAGAAATGAAAGAAGAAAAGCAGAATATTTTGACTTAAAACAAAAAGCAAAATCAAATCCAGCAGCTATAAGAAAAATGAGCTTAGAGCTTCAAAGAGAGCAAAAAAGTTTTAATAGCGATGAGAAACAACAAAATAGAAAAAAAATGCTTTATGAGCTTGATAATATTTATAAATCTTTGGGAGATAAAGAGCTAATCAAGGACTTTACAGCAAGAATTTTGCAAAAAGATACAATTGCCATTGTTGGACCAAATGGAAGTGGAAAATCAACACTTCTAAAAATCTTTATGGAAAAACTAAAAATCGATAGTGGAAGCTTCAAAAAAGGAGATTTTAACATAGGATATTTTGACCAACAGCGAGAAATGCTTGATGATAATAAAACTATTATGGAGATTTTTTGTCCAAATGGTGGAGATAGAGTTGTCCTTGATGATGGAAGAAACCTGCATGTTTATGGATATTTGAAAAACTTTTTGTTTCCAAAAGAGTATTTGGATAAAAAAGTTGGAGTTTTAAGTGGTGGAGAAAAAAATCGTGTTGCTCTTGCCCTACTTTTTACAAAAAGAGTTGATTGTATGATACTTGATGAGCCTACAAATGATTTAGATATTCCTACAATAAATATTTTAGAAGAGTATTTACAAAACTTTCAAGGAGCTTTGATTTTCGTATCTCACGATAGATATTTTGTAGATAAAATTGCAAAAAAACTATATGTATTTACAGGAAATGGAAATATTATTGAGAGTTTTCAGCCATATAGCGAGTATTTACAAATAGAAAAAGAGTTAAAAGAGCTTGACTCTTTGGAGTTTGAAATAGAAAAAGAGAAAAACACTCCAAAAATAGAAAATACTCCTAAAAAACAGACGAAATTATCATATAAAGACCAAAGAGAATATGATAGTTTACCACAAGAGTTAGAAAAATTGGAAGAGAAAATAGAAGAGTTAAACTCTTGTTTGGCAGATCCAAAATGCTATGAAAAAATAGGAATTGTTGCCCTTTCAAATGAGCTTGAAGAGGTAAAAGCAATTTATGAAGAGAAAGTTGAGAAATTTTTAGAACTTGAAGAGAAAATTGAGAGTTTTAACTCTTAAAAAAGTATAATAAAATTTAAAAAAGGAGTATAAAACATGAGTTTAAAAGAGAAATTAAATGAAGATTTAAAACAAGCAATGAGAGATAAAGAGGTAGTAAAAAGAGACTCCATAAGAGCAATTAATACTATGATAAAACAAATTGAGGTTGATGAAAGAAGAGTTTTAGATGATGCTGAAGTAGTAAAACTTATTCAAAAAGGTATAAAACAAAGAGAAGAGGCAATAGCTCAATATAGTGCTGCAAATAGAAATGATTTAGTAGAAAAAGAGCAAAGCCAAGTAGATGTATTTATGTTATATTTACCAAAACAGTTAAGTGATAATGAACTAGAAGCTGGAATGAAAGAGGTAATTAGCCAAACAGGAGCTACTAATTTAAAAGATATGGGTAAAGTTATGGGGGCAGCTTCAAAGAAATTTGCTGGTGTTGCTGATGGAAAAAGAATAAATGAAATGGTAAAAAAACTTTTAGGATAAAAAATGAAAGAATTCTTTAATAAGCTTTGTGAATTAGAAAAATTAGAAGTTGAAAAAAATAATATAGACTCAAATGAGGGATTAATCTCTCTTTTACTAAAAAGAATTCCAGCAAAAAATGTTAAGGTTTTAGTAAATATTTTAAAACAATCTTTGATTCCTTCGATTAGTCAAGATGAGAATAAAGAGCTTGAAGAACTATTCTTATCTATTGAGAAAAATGAAGATTTGATTTTTGATAAAAATATTCAAGAAAAAATCGAACAATTTATCGCTCAAAGATTTGAGAAAGATAAAAAAGTAATTATTGAAAAGACTTCAGATATTTCAAAACTTGTTTTGATAATGGAAGAGTTTTTAAATGAAGCAATTTCAAGTAGTGGAAATGGCTCAAAAAATGTATTAAATATAAAAGAGAAATTAAAATCAATTGATATAGATAATTCAAATTTGGATACTCTTGCAAAAATCCAAACAGAACTTATAAATGCTGCTTCATCAATAGAAGAGGAGATGAATAGTGTTTCAAATAAACTTCAATCAGGAAAAACAAAAGTTCAAGAACTTGAAGATAAGATAAAAAGTCTTGAAGATGAACTAAATAAAACAAAAAATGAGAGTATGAGAGATCATTTAACTGGTCTTTTAACAAGAAAAACCTTTTTTGAAGAGCTAAAAAGAATAGATAGCTCATTTACTAGAATGGGTACTCAATATGCTGTTATTTTCTTTGATATTGATCATTTCAAAAAGATAAATGATACTTTTGGACACGAAGGCGGAGATGTTGTTCTTTCTACTTTTGGGAAAATTTTAAATAAAAGTATTAGGGATTTGGACATTGTTGGAAGATATGGTGGAGAAGAGTTTGTTGCAATTGTACATTTTAAAGAGACAAAAGAGCTTTTACTTTTTTTAAAAAGAATAAAATCAATAGTTACTGAAAATAGCTTTGTTTACAAAGATAAGCATTTAAAAGTTACTTTCTCGGCTGGTGTTACAATTAGAAGTACTTATGCAAGTTATGATGATGCTATTTCTAAGGCAGATAAACTACTTTATGAAGCAAAAAATTCTGGAAGAAATAAAATTATTTTAGAAAATGGAATGGAATTTTAAAGCTATTGGAAATTTTTCCAATAGTTTTAAAAATATAGATAAAAATTAAAAGCTAACATTAAAAAATTTAAGATAATAAAAGCAATTTTATTAAAAACTGACAAAAAAGAGAAAATAATATATAAGAAAAATAGCCAAAATGGTGTTTTTATCATATAAATATCAATTTTATGATTTAAAAATATATTTAAATAATTATCAAAATAACTAGATAAATTAAAAAGATGTGCAAAAATCTCAGCAGGGTAAAATATATTAAAAAATATTGTAATTGGTATTGAATAAAACTGTTCCAAAGCTGTTTGGGCAAAAAAATAGTGAACAATAGGATTAAATATTAAAAACATCCATATATTAAAAAAGATATATAAAAACCATTTATTATAGTTTTGAAAATATTGTAAAAATAAATAGATATAAAAAACTGCAAAAATAGAGAACCAAAATCCAATTGAGAAAATATATTGTGGGGAAAGTGCAATAACTATCAAAAATGTATAAAAAAGAGTCATATAAGAAATTATTTTTATATTGCTTCTTAATAAAAAAATACCTAAGCAAAAAAGAACAAAAGCCCTTAGTAAAGAAGGTACAATATCTGTTAAAAGCAAATAGTAGAATAAAATAAAAGTTATTATAATCATAATATCAAATCTTTTGTTTCTATATGGAAAATATTTTTGGTGAAAATATGAGTATGGAAAATATAAAATCCAATATATCACAAAGGACAAAACCACCAAATGAAAGCCAGAAAGTGCTACAACATGGGCAATTCCATATGCTGTAATAATATCTCTTAATTCGCTAGAAACAGCAACTGCTAAAAAAAGAGCATTAAAAAGTTCAATTACAAGCTCATCTTTATGATTCTCTTCTACATTTTTTATGATATTTTCTTTAAAACCAATGGGTTTTTCTAATTTCTCAAAATATAAAATATGAGTATAAAAACCTCTTAAATAAGAGATAAAATCGATTTTTCTGCTATCAATAGCACAATAAATCAAATCTAATTTCTTTAAGTTCTCATTTTTTCCTACTTTAGAGAAGAATTCAAAATTTGAAGTTTTTAACTTTATAATATCAAAATCATCTTTTTTGTAGATATTTATTACTTCTGCTTTAAGTTCAAAAATATCACTATTTTTAAAATCCATAAATCTACTATATTCAATAGAAAGATTTACAAAAATTAAAAAAATTAATAAAAGTATGGTTTTAAATTCACTATTTTTTAAAGTATTAATAATCATAAAGATTATTATATACTTTTTTTAGAAAATTGTTACTCGATTTCTTCCATTTTCTTTTGATTTATACAAGGCTTCATCTGCTCGTTTAAATACATTTTCTTTTTCATCATTAGGAACTAAAGTTGTTGCTCCAAGGCTTATTGTAACTTTTTGTTTTAGACCAAAATCAAAGTTTTCAACTTCAACTCTTAATTTATTTGCAAAATTTTCAAGTTCATTCATATTTTTTATATTTTTTGCAACAATAACAAACTCTTCTCCACCTACTCTAAATAGTTTGTCATTTTTTCTTATACTATTTTTTAAAAGTGAAGCGAGATTTTTTAATACAAAATCACCTTTATCATGACCAAAAGTATCATTTATAATTTTAAAAAGATCTATATCAAGTAAAATAAAACCTAAATTATTTTCATATCTTTTGTTTAACTCTATTTCATAATCCATAGTTTCGTTAAACACATTTCTATTGAAAGTTTTTGTTAAAGGGTCAATTCTTGATAGAATTTCAAGTTTTCTTCTTATTTTTGCATTTATTAGAAAAATAACAAAAATAAGGAGAAAAAAATCTACTATAAAAATAAAAAATGTTGTATTTAAAATATATGTTTTTTTTGTAGAAATTTCAGATAAAATAAATAGAGTATCTTCTGAATATTTCCAAAAAACCTCACTTTGTTTTATTAGACTTTTCTTATTTTCTTCACTTTTTGTAACTTCATATTTATCTATAATATTTTTTAAATTATCCCATTCTATCTTTAAAAGTTCTAATTTAATAATAAAACTAAACATTGAAGAACCAACAAGTTTATATTTGTCTTCAACTAAAAATTCATTAAAAATATTATCTATAATTTCTCTATCCTTTGCAGTATCTTGATTATCTAGTTCTAGTTTTACAATTCTTTGAACTCCACCTCTTATCATTCCACTTCTATTTAGTAGTGTTGCATCATCTTCAATAGAATAAATAGCATATTTAATAACAAAGGAGTTGGCGAAAATAATAAAAATATGGACAGAAATTATAACAATTAAGATAAGCCCTATTCCAAATTTTTGATTCATTCTAGTTAGTAAATTCAATACAGACCTTTAAAATTATTTTTATACAAATATTATATAATATTTTCAAAAGGATTACTATGAAAAACATTTTTAAAAGATTATTTTTATTCTTTTCTTATATATTTGTATCTATATTTATAAGTGCTTGTACACCTAAAATTACAATTCAAGCCTTAGAGCCATCAAAAATATCTTCACAAAAGGTAAATATTGTAGCAATATCTAATATAAAAAATGACAATGTAAATCAAACAACAAGTATAGCAAATGCTTTATCAAATAAAATTATAGATGATAAAAATGTTTTTACTATTCAAAATAACACTATTGGAGTTGATGCTATTATAAATGGGGAAGTACTAAACTCCAGTGCAAGTTATAATGTTTATTATCATGAAGAGATAGATTTTTCAAGATGTAGATATTTTAGATATGATGAGAAAGCAAAAACAAAACAATGCTTACAATATGAAATTAGATATATTCCTTGTGAAACAAAATATTATAATGTAACAACAGCTTTAAACCTTGTAAATCCTAATACTAATAATATTATTTTCTCAAAAACTTATGATAAATCTTCAAGTGATAATGTTTGTTATGATAGATATTTTTCATATTCTCCAATTTTTCCTAGCCATTTAAACTCAAGAAGTGATAGTTTTAGAGTAAATTCTCAAATTGCTTTTGAGATTGCAAAAGATTTTGTAAATGATATTTCACCAAATTATATATATTTTAATGTTGAGATAATTGATGAATTAAAAGATTATAAAAACTATACAAAAGAGCAAAATGAGAGATTTAAAACGGCTGTTTCATATTTGGAAAAGAGCCAGTTTGATATAGCTTTTAGTATTTTAGAGAGTTTAGATATTGAGTTAAATGGCAAAAGTTATGAAGTTGCTTATAATTTAGGTCTTATTTTTGAAGCAAGAGATGAACTTGAAATTGCAAATAAACTATATTTTGCAATAAAAGATTTTAAGATGGAAATAAAACATAAAAATTTAATTGATTACGGAATAAACAGAACAAATTTGAATTTACAAAATAAGATAAAAGCAAAATCTCAACTAAAGTAGCTTTATAAAAAGCTACTTATAAAAAAGAGATTTCCTCTATTTTTTGCTCTTTTTTGAACTCTTGATAAACTGTTTTTATCTGTTCTAATTCACTTTTAGTAAAATTATTAATATTTTTTTCAAGCTTACTAACTATATCTTTGGTTTCGAATTTTAATAAACTTTTTGCAATATAATTCTCTATTAAAACCATTCCTAATCTTTTTATAGATTTTGTATCTTCTAAAATTTGTAAAGCTTCATTTGTAACTTCTAAAACTTGAAGGCAAAGTTTTTCATCATAAGATTTTGAGATTTTATACAAAATATGTAAAGCAAAATTGTGTAAAACAACTGGCATTTCATCTCTATCTCCAACGGAATCTTTTAAAATTACACCTAAATTTCCAAGTTTTATAGCCTTATTTATTATTTCATCATCTTTTTTATCTTCTAAAATATATTTAAATCTATAAGAAATTGCCATATTAACAAAAGTTGCTCCATATTCAAAAGCACCAAGTGCTGGAATTGATAAACATTTTTGATAAAAGATTATAGCTTCATCATAGTTCTCTTCCCATTCACAAAGGTTTGCTTTGATATTATAAAAGTGCCACAACCACAATGGTTCATTATCTTCATTATGAGAAAATAGTAATTTTCCTAAATTTATTAAAGCCTCTTTTGCTTCAGTTTTTAAGCTCTCTTCTCTTTGAGAAATAATTATCCAAGCTGATTTTCTTTGATAATATTTTATCTCTATATCAGATGGCTTTTTATTTTTTCCTAAATTTAACTCTTTTGGCAAAGAGTTATAAGCTTTTTTAAATTTTCCCATTCTTTCATATAAAGAGCCAATATTTAGGATATATTTATTTGGGTTTATCTCATACAAATATTGATTTATTAAAATAGCTTGTTCAAAATAACCATTTCTTTCAAATAAAAATGCCAAGTCATTTAATGCCACAATTGATATTTTTCTATAATATGAATTTGTTGAATTCTCAAAACTATTTATATCATAAGAATCAAACATAAAACCTGCTATATCAAACCAATAATCATTTATTAACTCATATTGTTGCTTCTCTTTTATAGAACTTATAAATTTTTCTAATATTTTTATAACTCTTTTTTCATCTAAAACTAAATCTTTTACATAGTAATATAAAATTAACAAAGAAATTGGATTTTCAAACTTTGAAATACAATTTTCAAGATGATTTCTAAGGTATTGTGATAGCTCTTTTTTTTGAGAATTTAGCTCTTTGAATTTTACATTTTTAGTAAAAAAAACTTGCAAAGATTTTTCTTGAGATAAAAAACCAAAATCTTCAAAGCTTCTATTTATGAAGCTTTGAAAACCAAAACTTAGTTTATTTTCATCTTGATATGAGATAAAATTATTTCCACAATATTCAAAAAGTTCCAATGAGATAAATATATTTTCACTTCTATTTTTTATAATATTTGTAGAGCAAAGTTGAAGTAAAGAGTAAAAAATTTGCTCTTTTTTTGATAATAATATCTCTACATCAAAATTATCTTTTAATATTGTATTTCTAATAATTTTTATATCTGAAATATACAAATTTTTTAGTTGATTTTGTACATTTTCTATTTTGTCGCTTCTAATATAAAAATTAATATTTGTAAAATTATTTAAAATTACTTTTACAAAACTACTCCAAATCCAATGTTTTTCATCTTCTAAGTCAAAATTGTATAGATTAATTTCTAAATTTTTATCAAAATTAGAGTAGATAAGTTGTAACCTTTCTATTTTTCTAAACTCCTTATTAAACCAAGAGCTAATAAGATTTTTAAACTCACTACCAGAAGCATCTAAAATTTTTGGCATAAAAAGTAAAGATAAAAATAAAAAAAGAACAAAACCAAAAGATATATAATCTTTTATGCCAAATGTTACAGGCATTTCTAGTACTATCTTTTTTAAGAAATCTTCATAAATAGAAATAGTTAAAAATGCTAAAAGTATCACAAAAACAGAAGCTAAAGAGATAAAAAAAGGAATAAATCTTTTATTTAATGCATATAGAAAACTTCTATTTTTTCCTAAAATAGAGTTTATATCATCTTCAAATTTATCTAAATCATCACCTTCGCAGTATGTTATATGCAAAGATTTATCATCTTTAAAAATGGAGATATTTTCTACTTTTTCTCTTTTTTTATTTGCTAATTTTGAAGTAATTATTGTATATGACATTATTAATCTTTTTTTGAAGCTTGATTTTGTATTGGGTCACTAAAATTATAAATTCCAGTTTTTATAGGAAATGGAAAATCTTTTAAAATATTTTCAAAGTTAGATTGAAACTCTTTTGGAAAATTTTCTACTCCTTCTTTTACTATATCTATATATCTTGATGGAATAAAGCTATTTGTATCCCCTATTTTTGCTATTTTTTCCTCATTTGTAGTCATAAAAGCCACTAAATCATCATCTAAATCTAGGTTTAAAACATCCTCTTTTTTTATTTTAATACAACTATAATTTTTTTCTCTTTGTTTCAAAACTTCAAATTCATCTTCACTTATTTTTATAATAACACCAAAAATAGTTGAATTTTCATCTTTTTGTATATTTAAAAATATACCATTTACCTCTAAATCATCAAATTTTATAGATTCAATCGAGTTCCAAACTCTTTTATAACCTTTGATTTCTACACTTATTAAATCATCTCTTTTTAACTCTCTTTTTTTAAATGAGTTTTGAGCACTTTTAATATTTACCAAAGAACCAAATCCAAATAGATACATAAAAACCTCTCTTTAATTGATTTTAAATTTTATCTTTTTTTGCTTTAAGATAGGACAAAATGCCAATTTAACAACTTTTAACTAATTTTTTTGTATATTAAATCTTTTATTATAAAATTTATAAGGCTTTTTTAAGAATGGAAAAATTTGACTATACAAAAATATCTGATGATTGTGTTAAGTGTGGAAAGTGTAAACCAGTTTGTACAATTTTTAATATAAATCAAGATGAAGCTACGAGTCCGCGAGGTTTTATAGACCTTTTAGGTGCATACAAAAGAGATGAATTAGAGCTTGATAAGACAGCTAAAGAGATTTTTGAATCATGTTTTTTGTGTACAAACTGTGTTGAAGTTTGCCCAAATGATTTACCAACAGATATGATAATCGAACAAGTAAGAAGTGATATTGCAAAAAAATATGGAATTGCTTGGTATAAAAGGCTATTTTTCTTCCTTTTAAGACATAGAAAAATTATGGATTTTATGTCAAAACTAGGTTGGATGTTCCAAACATGTGGAATTAAAATTGATGCAGAGAAAAAAAGTGCGACTCCTCGATTTTCACTTCCAATTGTAAAGAAAAATAGAGCTTTACCTTATGCTGATAGTGTAAGTTTTTTAAATAAATATCCAGAAAACATAAGAGCAAAAGAGGATGTTAAAAAAGGAAGAGTTGCCATATTTATAGGGTGTATGAGTAACTATACTTATACAAAAACAGGAGATAGTCTCGTAAAAATTTTAAAGAAGTTAGAACTTGATATTTTTATTCCAAAAAAACAACTTTGTTGTGGAGCACCTGCATATTTTACAGGGGCTTTTGATACTGTTGATTATTTAACTAAAAAAAATATAGAGTATTTTGAAAGCTGGATAGATAGTGTAGATGCTGTTATTATTCCAGAAGCAACTTGTAGTGCTATGATTAATCAAGATTGGGAACACTATTTACACAATCAACCAGAGTGGAAAGAGAGAGCAAAAAAACTTTCAAGCAAGATTTTTATGGCTACAAAATGGCTTGAAAACAATACTGATTTAAAAGATATGTTGGCAAAAAGTGGAAAAAAATTTGATCAAATGGTAACTTATCACGATCCATGTCATGCTAAAAAAATGCAAGGTATTTGGAAAGAACCAAGAGAGCTTTTAAAACAAAACTATGTTTTAAAAGAGATGAGTGATTCAAACAGATGTTGTGGATTTGGTGGAGTTACTATGCAAACAGAGAGATTTGATTTCGCAAGAGCTGCAGGTGCTCCAAAAGCTGCCATGATAAGAGATACAAAAGCACAAATTGTAAGTGCTGAGTGTAGTGCCTGTAGAATGCAAATTACAGATAGCTTATACCATGCAGATGTTGATGTAGTATTTAAAAACCCAATTGAGCTAATAGCCGAAGCTTTAGAGGATTAATATGGAGTTTTGGCAAAACATCTATTCGCATTTTGATCCTGTTGCTTTTAAGCTTGGAGAAATATCTGTTCACTGGTATGGAATTATGTATGCTTTGGCACTTCTTAGTGCCATTTTTATAGCAAAATGGTTTATAAAATATGACAATATTAAAATAACTGATGATATTTTTGATTCATATATTTGGTGGGCTGAAATTGGTGTGATTTTGGGTGCTAGAATTGGTTATATTCTTTTTTATGATACTCACACTATGTATTATTTAACAAACCCTTGGCAAATATTTAATCCTTATGTAAATGGAACTTATGTAGGAATTTCAGGAATGAGTTATCACGGGGCTTTTCTTGGATTTATAATTGCTAGTTTACTATTTTGTAAAAGAAAAAATATTAATTTCTGGTTTATAACTGATATTGCTGTTCTTGGAGTTAGTGCTGCATATATTTTTGGAAGAATTGGAAACTTCTTCAATCAAGAATTAATAGGAAGAGTTACTGATGTTCCTTGGGCAATTTATGTAGATGGAGTTTTAAGACACCCTTCTCAACTATATGAGGCAATTTTAGAAGGACTTTTTGTATTTTTAATCTTAGTTTATTTTAGAAATAAAAAGAGATTTGATGGACAATTAGCTTTAATGTATGGATTTTTTTATGCAATAGCAAGAATTATTGCAGAATTCTTTAGGCAACCAGATATTCAACTTGGATTTTTAGTAGGAGATTGGCTAACTATGGGAATTTTACAATCTTTTGGAATTTTATTACTTTGTTTAGTAATCTATATTTATAAAGTAAAAAAGGTAGAGAAAATATAATTTCTCTACCTTTTTTTAATCTTAATTTTATAAAACTCAGCTTTTGAAATATCTTGCAAGAACTTTGGTTCAACATCATGTAAAGCTATAATTTCAACAGGAACATTTTCTATAGTCCAAGCTTTCCCCGTATCTTTTATAACTTCATCTTCAAAAAGTTTTAATAACTCTTCCCTTGTAACTACTAATTCTTCCATTATTTACCCCTACTTTGGTATCTTAGCCTTTTACAATATCTATTGTATAACCTCTGTTTGATTGATTTTTTATAATCTCATAGTATGTTTTTTGTCTAATTTTATTTACAATATTTCTCATTGTATAAATTGACATATCTTTACCTTTCCAAACAACCTCTTTAATTGTATCATAATCAATTACTTCATTTTTCTTAGCAATTAATAGTTTTAAGAAAGCTTTTTCAAGTCTTGTAAAGTCTATTAAAACTCCACCTGCTCTAAAAAATTGATCTCTATACTCATCAAAATATATACCTTGATCAAACTCTATTTTATCCCCTCTTTTTGTCTGATTTAAACACATCATAATTGTTAATTTTAAATCTTGACCTCTTAAAGGTTTAGATAAAACTGTATAAGCACCAACATTTATAGATGTTACTATATCTTCTTCTTTTGTAGTTCCAGAAATAATAATTTTTGGTAAATTTGGAGCAATAGCTGAAATTTCCGAACATGCTTCATAAAAACTAGCATCTTGTAAATCAGTATCCAATACAACTATATCATATTGGCTTGAAGCTGCCATTTCTAAACCATCTTTTAAAGTTTTAGCTTGTTTAAAATCTTTAAAATCACCATTTACTTCTTTTTCATAACCTTCATCACTACTTATAACTAGCAGTTTTGTATTATTTAATTTTCTTATATTTTTTATTGCTTTTAGCATAACTTACTCTTTTTAATAATTTTAAATTCAATATAAAATAATAACAAAAATTTCTTTATTTGTCAAAGGAAAATTACATTTTTTAATAATTTTTATTTATTATTTTAATTCTTTCCAAGAGTCTCCTATCGTACAAGAGACCTTTAATGGGACATTTAAGACAAATATAGTCTCCATTATATTTTTTATATTTTTTGTTATTTCTTCAACTTTTTCTTCTTTTACTTCAAAAATAAGTTCATCGTGGATTTGTAAAAGCATTTTTACATCTTCACTATTTTTATATTTTTGTTCGATTTTTATCATAGCAAGTTTTATTAAATCAGCTGCACTTCCTTGAAATTGAGTATTTACAGCCTCTCTTAAATATGCAGCTTTTAAAAGTGGAGTTGCTCCTTGAAAATCAAAAAATCTTTTTCTATTTAGTAAAGTTTTTACAAAACCTTGCTCTATTGCTTTATCTTCAATAGATTTTAAATAATCTTTTACACTTTTAAAGGCTTCAAAATATGAGTCAATATATTTTTTTGCCTCTTTTGAAGATATTTTTAATGTATCACCTAATTTTTTTGCACCCATTCCGTATAAAAGACCAAAATTTATAGATTTTGCAATAGCTCTTTTACTTTTTGCTTCAGTTTCACCAAAAATTTTTCTAGCTGTTTGTAAGTGAATATCTAAATCATTTTTAAAAGCCTCTACAAGTGCCTCATCTTGTGAAAAATGAGCCAAAAGTCTTAACTCTATTTGTGAGTAATCCACACCTACAAGTTTATAATCATTCTTTGCTACAAAGGCTTTTCTAATATCAACTTCATTTGCTCCAAATGTTGGAATATTTTGAAGATTTGGAGATTTTGAACTAAGTCTTCCTGTGCTTGTTCCTGTTTGTATAAATGAGGTATAAATTCTATTTTCACTATCTTTAAGCCCTAGCTCTAAAAGTGGTTCTATATAAGTTGAGTGAAGTTTATCTGCTTCTCTAAAATCAAGTAAAAGTGGCACAACTTCGTGCAGGTCAAAAAGTGCATTTAATACACTCTCATCTGTACTATATCCTGTTTTCGTCTTTTTAGAAGGAGGAAGATTAAGCTTCTCAAAAAGTGTTTCTCCTACTTGTTTTGGAGATCTTATGTTGAACTCAAAACCAACACAAGAGAAAATCCTATCTTTTAGTTTATTTAAAAACTCTTGGCTCTTTTTTTGATACTCTTGAAGCAAAGATACATCTACTTTTATACCTCTTTGCTCCATAGAAGCTAAAACATAAATAAAATTAAACTCCAACTCAAAGGCTATATTTAGCAATTCAACTTCCTCTTTTTCTTTAAAAATTTCAAGTTGTTTATTAAAAAGTTTTAAAGTCATCAAAGCATCTTCTGCTGCATATTGTGTAGCCCTTTCTAATTCAACGATTGAAAAATTTTCACCTTTTTTTACAATTTCACCAAAGGAAATCATCTCTATACCAAAATATTTTTTTATTTGATAATCTATTCCTACTTTGCTATCAGTATCTAAAATCCACGATAAAATCATAGTATCAGCATATAGTTTTAAATCTATATCAAAGTTATTTTTTATTATTTGCCAATCATATTTAAAGTTTTGAAGAACAAGCTTATATCTATTTAAAACTTCTATTGTCTGTTTTGCAACTTCAAAAGATATTTGTTTATCAACTCCCAAATAATTGTGAGCTATTGGAACATAATATGCTCTATTTTCTTCAAAAGCAAAAGAGAAACCTACAATTTTTGCTTTATTTGTATCTAAATCTGTCGTTTCAGTATCAAAAGCAACAATAGCATCTCTTGGAATTTTATTTATAACTAAACTCAAACTTGCTTCATCATTTAGCAAAATATACTCTGGTTTTTCCAAATCTATTGGTTTTGTTGTTGGAATTTTTGTTTTATAGCTAAGCCCATTTTTATTTACTCTATCAAGAACTCTATGCATATCATAAGATTCTAAAAGATTTGATATTTTTAAAATAGGATTTTGTATTGGAAGAGTGAATTCTTCTAAATTGTCTATAAAATGGCAATCTGTTTTTAAAGTTACTAACTGTTTTGATAAAAATGCATTTTCTTTTGATTCTAAAAGTAAATTTTGAGTTCTAGGCTTATCAATTTTTTCTATATTTTCATAAATATTTTCAATAGTTTTAAACTCTTTTATTAAAGCTTCAGCAGTTTTTGCACCAACTCCTTTAACTCCAGGAATATTATCAGCTGTATCCCCAACTAAAGCTTGATAATCAGTAAACTCCGATGGTAAAACTCCATATTTTTCTATACATTTTGCTTCATTTATAACTTGTTTTTTTGTTGGGTCAAATAAATATACAGAATTTTTGTCATCTATTAGCTGGTATAAATCTTTATCATGAGATACTATTCTTACTTCTAAACCTTTTTCTTTTGCATCTTTTGCGATACTTGCAACCATATCATCTGCTTCATAACCTGTTTTTATAGCTATTTTAAATCCCATTTCCTCTATAAAAGTAATAGCAACTGGAAGTTGAGCTAGTAAATCTTCAGGAACATCTGGTCTTTGGGCTTTGTAGTTTGAATATAACTCATTTCTAAATGTATCACCTTTTGCATCAAGAGCAAAAACTATATAATCTGTTTTAAAATCCTTTCCAATTCCTGCTATAAAATTCATAAATCCTGTTAAAAGCCCTGTTGGAAATCCATTTGTGGCTCTTAATGGCGGTAAGGCATAGTAACTTCTAAATAAAAATCCAAAAGTATCAATAATCGTAATAGTTTTTTTCATAATAATCTTTCAATGTTAGTTTTAAGCTTTTATAATATAATAAAATGATTTAAAGAGTGGTTTTAGTGAGATTTTTATTTTTTGGGTATCCAAAATCTCAACTTCCTGTCCGTTTTGGAAATATAGTTTTTTTTAAGATAAGCTTTGATATATTGACAAAATATTTATAAAGGATTGAAAATGCACACTCTAAAATTGACTATTCCAGATGTTGTTTATCCTGAAATTATCTCATTTCTAAAAAAATATCCAAGTGTAAGTATTGATAAAAATAGCCTAAATGCTGATTTTGTAGTATCCAATCTTGATGAAGCTAAAAAAAGAGTAGAAATGGCTAGAAAGCAAAATATATTTATAGAAGAGAAAGAGTTTTGGAATGAAATAGATGAGCATATATCTAAAATATGAAAATAGTTTTTTCCAAACAATTTAAAACAGAGCTTTTAAATATTGTAAATTATATATCTCAAGATAAAAAAACTGCTGCTTTGAATTTTAAAAGCCACTATTACAATCAAAAAACCAACAAGTATTGAAAACAGCACTATTGCTCCAAAACCATAACCTATAACAAAATTGCTTAAAGCAAAAAATACCAATAGAATTAAAGATATTGATAAAAGCTTATTTTTTAAACTATATTCTTACATATACAAAAGCTTGAATAGCTCTTAAAAAGAAAAAGGTTTAGTTTATATATTTGTTTTTGAAACGGGACTTTAGTCTCAGATTTTATTTTAGAAAATATCTTTTGCATTATTATCAAATTAAATATTTTAATTCTTAGATTGCTTCTTTCTGAGAACAAACTCTCCTTCTTTATAACTAATTTCTTCATAATCCTTAAAAATTGCTATAATTAATGCTATACCAATACTACTTGCTAATATTATTGCAGCTGCACCCACTCCAGTTGTTGCACCTACTCCAATAGCAGTTATAATTACAGCCAGTGAAGCTTTCCCTAATTTAGCTATTTTTTTAGTTTTATAAAATTTATTAGCAAACTCTCCTTTAATTATTATTTCGGAATAAGCTTTATTTTTAGCTTCTTCTAATTCTTCTTTAGTAGTTACTGTTACGGTATCCATTTAAAATAGTCCTTGTTGTAAAAAATTGACATGTCCTAAATTGTACTATACAATACATTTTATTTATATATAAAAATGGAAGACTTATATAATACTTAGATATTTTAAAATTTGAAATAGTTGCAAATAGTAATTGAACAAAAACTATTTAAGTTTGTTTACCAAAAGTGTAAAAGTGAAGTTCTATTGCTATGAAGTTTCTCACTTCATAAGCTCCTTTTTTATCTCTTTTATTCGCAAAAAAGATTTAAACCCAGAGTTGTTTTCATCCCCCTCTTTTTCATAAATAGGTTTTAGCCCTTTAATTTTAGACAAAATTGTAGTTTTTGATAAATCTTGCATATAATTTCCTTAAAATTTGCCCAATATTTAAACATTTTTCCTAGCATTGTCAAATAAGAATAAAGAAAGAAAACAATATAATAAAAATAAAAATATTATGGAGAAAAGATGATAATAATCCCAGCAAGGCTAAATTCAAGCCGATTTGCAAACAAGATTTTAGCCGATATTTTTGGGCTACCTATGGTAGTAAGAACTGCAAAACAAGTTAGTTCTTTGGATAAAGTTGTAATTGCAACAGATAGTAGCGAAGTTATGGAACTAGCTAAAGAGTATGGTTTTGATGCTGTAATGACTAGCATAGAACACAATAGTGGAACAGATAGAATAAATGAAGCTGTGAATAATCTAAATTTAGATGATGACGAGATTATTGTAAATGTTCAAGCTGATGAGCCTTTTATTGAAACAAGTGTTGTTGAAGCTGTAATAAATAGAGTAAAAGAGGTGCAATCTTGCCCAAATACTTTGATTACTTCTTGCTATAAAACTATAAAAAATGATAGTGCAAATGATCCAAATTTAGTGAAAGTTGTATTAAATAATCTTGATGAAGCTATATATTTTTCAAGAGCTAAAATCCCATACAATAGGGATAATATAGAAAATATGGACTATTTTGGACATTTGGGAATTTATGGTTTTACAAAAAGCTCTTTAAATAAATTTTGTAGTTTAAACCCTTCTAAGCTTGAAAATATCGAGAAATTAGAACAATTAAGAGCAATAGATAATGGTTACAAAATAGCTATGGTAAAAGTTGAGTCAAAATCTTTTGGAATAGATACAAAAGAGGATTTACAAAGAGCATTGGAAGTTTTCAAAGATGAAAAATAATTTTTTGAAAAATATAAAATTCGTTAGTTTTTCTCTTTTTATTGCTATATTTTTAGCTGCTTGTACTACAAAAGAGATAAAAATAAAACAGGAATTTCCTGTAAAAACAGATGATTTAACTACTCTTTCAAATACAGCAAATGATGATTTTATAAATCAAGAAAAAGCTACTAATGAATTTTTGACAAAATATTTCAATCCTTGGAACTCTTCAAAACTCTCATATCCTAAAAATGAAGCTATGTGGGGATTTTCGTATAAAAATAAAAAAATCTACTTAGAAAACCATAAATTAGCATCAAAAGAGTGGTTTGATAGGCTTATTATTAACACAAATTTTGAACAGTACAATTTGAATGTAAGAAAAGCCATAACTTTAAAAAATACAAATGTAAGAGTAATGCCTACAAATTCGCCATTTTTCTATAATCCTACACTCCCTGGAGAAGGCTTTCCTTTTGACTATAACCAAAATTCACTGCTAAAAATAAATACTCCTTTGATAGTTTCTCATTTATCTCTTGATAATGCTTGGGCTTACGTAGAGTCTCATTTTGTAGGTGGTTGGGTTGATATAAACAATATAGCTTTTGTTGATGATAATTTCATAAATGAGTTTAAAACTTCAAACTATTTTATAAGTACAAAAGAGAAATTTCCTATTTATGACCCAATATTTAGGGAATATGTAAAACTTGGCTCTATTTTTCCTAAACAAGGAGATAAATTTATAATTGCCTCAAATGACGAAAATCAAAATGCAAAAATTTCATATATTGATTTAAAAGCCGATGAAGCCCAAAAAATGCCAATAAAATATAGCAATGAAAATAGAGTAACAATTCTAAATAATTTATTAGATGAGCCTTATGGTTGGGGTGGATTGTTAAATAATAGAGATTGCTCTAGTTTCACTCAAGACTATTTTGCTGTTTTTGGAAAATATCTTCATAGAAACTCAAAAGCACAAACTACAAATGGAAAATATTTGGATATGTCAAATTTAAATCTTGAAGAGAAAAAAGATTTTATAAGAAAAAATGGTGTTCCATTTTCTACTTTGGTTTACTTAAAAGGGCATATTATGTTATACATTGGTCAAAAAAATAGTGAACCTCTTGTTGCACATAATGTTTGGAGTGTAAGATTAAAAGATAAAAATAATCAAGAATTTAGACATATTATAGGTAAAGCAACTCTTACTACACTTGAACCTGGAATTGAACTAGAAGGTTTTACAGAAGATAGTAATATTTTAAAAAAGGTTTTAGGAATTACGATTTTAAATTAAAATAACCAAGAAGATTTACTCTTCTAGGCTATTTTTTTCTATTTTTTGCTCTATTTGAACAAGAGGATTAAATAGTAAAGAGTCAATAATTTGGTTTTTAAACTTCATATCTTCTAGCTGTTGAGATAGAAATTTATTCTCCTCTTGAAGTGAAATATAGTGGGCATAAAGCCTATTTATATCTTTGCTTGTATAGTAAATATTGTTTGCAAAATAGATTTTTGGTAAAAATAAAATTGCCGCCAGTATAAATAGAAAAAATACTATAAAAAGTGAATTTGTTGAATTTAGCTTAGTCAAATTTAAATATCCTTAGTTTTGAACTTCTACTTCTTGGATTTTGTTTTATCTCATTTTGAGTTGGAATTATAGGCTTTCTTGTAATAATTTTACCTAAAGCATGGTTATTTCCACATTCACATCTAAAAACTCCAACAGGACAAATACAGTTTTGACTCCATTTTTTAAAATAATTTTTTACAATTCTATCTTCAAGAGAGTGAAAAGAGATGATAGCAACTATACAGTTTTGAAGTTGTGCTTCTTCAATAGAATCAAAAAGTCTTTCAAGAACACCTAATTCATCATTTACTTCTATTCTTATTGCTTGAAAAACCAAAGTAGCTGGATGAATTTTTCCTTTTGGCATTTTTTTATATAAAAATTCAGCTAAATCTTTTGAGCTATAAAAAGGACGATTTGAAGCTATTAAAGAAGCTATTTTTTTATACTCTCTTACTTCTCCATACTCTTTTAAAATTCGTTCTAAGTCAGTTTGAGAATAGCTATTTACAACTGTTGCAGCATCTAAAGCTTGATCTTGGTTCATTCTCATATCTAAAGTCATAGAGTTGAAACTAAATCCTCTTTCTAGCTTATCAAGTTGCAAAGATGAAACTCCAATATCAGCTAAAATACCTTTTATTTGAAAATCTTTATATTTTAGAATAACTGTTTCAAAATTTCCTTTGTTAAACTCCACCCTATTTTCAAACTCTTTTAATCTATTTTTAGAAAAATTCAAAGCTTCATCATCTTGGTCGTTACAGATTAATTTTATATTCTGATTTTGTTTCAATAAACCACTACTATGTCCAGCATATCCTGTTGTACAATCTATTATAAAACCATCATTTATATCTTTAAAAGCTTCCAAAACTTCATTATATAAAACAGGTATATGAGGAATTTCTTGCAATTTAATCCTTTTATTAAAATTCATATATAATAGCAAAAATTTATTTAAGGCTTAAAATGATTGACCAAAATACTATTAAACTACTATCTGATTTATCATTTTCAATGTTTAGTAAAAACTTTTTTGGTATTTATCACGGTTCATTATCTGCAAAGCTAGATCAGTCAAATTTTATGATAAACACAAAAGATGCAGTTTTTGATAATATTGATGAAAACTCTTTTTGTACTTTAAATATGAATAAACAAGATTTTAGATGGAATATGGCAAGTATGGAGGCTCATATCCACTCTACAATCTATACAAATATTCACGAAGCAAAATATATAGCCTTTGGAATGCCAATTTATACAACAGCTTATAGCCTTGTAAATGATAATATTATTTTTGAAGATTTCTTTGGAAAAACAATGTTTAATGAGATTCCAATCTATCACCCTGGTGATTTTTCTACTTGGTATAAAAGAAATGCTTTAGAAATAACAAAATATCTTAAAAATTCTTCAAATAATATGATGATTATAAAAGGTGTTGGAACTTATATTTATGATAGAGATATTCATGAACTTGTGAAAAAAATAGCTATTTTAGAGAACTCTTGCAGACTTTTAAGTATTAAAAGTACCTTTAAATAACTTTTTTAATCACAAATATTTTTAATTTTTATCTTCCAAAATAAGAAATCACTGAAGCTTTAGAGATTGTATGAGAATTTAACATAAATCCTACAAGTGCAGGATTTGCATTTTTATCTAATCCTAAAGTTTCAACATCAAGTGCATGAACTGTAAAAATATATCTGTGAGCTTTATCACCAATTGGTGGACAAGCACCTCCAAAACCACTTGTTCCAAAATCAGTTAGGCTTTGAATAGCATCTCTTTGTTCACTATTTCCAAAACCTGTTGGAAGTGAAGTTTTATCTTTTGAAATATCAAAAACAAGCCAATGCCACCATCCAGAACCTGTTGGTGCATCTGGATCATAAACTGTAAGTGCAAAAGATTTTGTTCCTTTTGGAGCATCTTCCCAAGAAAGTTGTGGAGAGATATTTTCACCACTACAACCAAAACCACTAAACACTTGCTTATTTGTAAGCTGACCTTTTAACTCTTCACTTTTTAAAGTGAAATTATCTGCAAATAAAAAGCTTGTACAACAAGCCAAACTTAATAATATTTTCTTCATTTTCTCTCCTCATATAATAAATTTAATAGATATTATACAGTTTTAAGTTGTAATTATTTTAAATAAATATTTATTTTAGGGTGTTCTATTTATAAAGAGAATAAGCCATTTTATAGTAAAGTCTAAACATTAGAATTATTTTAAAAGGCAAGAAAATGCAAAAAGTTTTAGGTTTAGACTTAGGAACAAATAGTATAGGGTTTGCTCTATTGGAGCTTGAAGAGAAAAATGATACTACAATATTTAAAGAACTTGTTTCAAATAGTATTATTTTTAGTGAATATGTAATGGCTACTGATAGAAGAGCTTTTAGAAGTGGAAGACGAAGAAATGAAAGAGCAAGTAGAAGAAAAGAGAATATTAGAAAACTTTTTTACTATTTTAAACTAGCTTCAAATGATATTTTAGAAAATCCAATAGAGTATTTTAATAATCTTACAAAACTATATAAAGAACCTTACAGCATAAGAGAAGAAGCTATAAAAGGTAAAAAATTATCAAAAGATGAGTTTGTTTTTACACTTTATACAATAATCTCAAGAAGAGGATACACAAATCTTTTTGCAAAAGACGAAGATGAAAACAAAGCAAAAGAGAGTGAAAAAATAAATAGTGCTATACAAACAAATAAAAATATATATAAAAACAACAATTATGCACTTCCATCAAAAGTTTTAACAATAAAAAAAGATGAACTTGAAAAAGATGGTTTTATAAATATTGCTATAAGAAACAAAAAAGATGAATATAGCAATTCACTTGATAGAAAACTTTGGCAAGAAGAGACAGAATTACTTTTAGAAAGCCAAAAAAACAACACAGAGCTTTTTGAAAATTTAAAAACTTATGAAGATTTCAAAGATAAGCTTTTAAATGGAATAAATGAAAACTCAAAAGGAGTTTTTGAGCAAAGAGATTTAAAAAGTGTTGAAGATATGGTAGGTTTTTGCTCTTTTTATAACTACTACTCACAAAAGCCACAAAAAAGAGTTATAAATGCACATATAAAGGCTATTGAGTTTATTTTAAGACAAAGAATAGAAAACTCTATTTTAGGAAATTTTATTTTAAATAAAAAAAGTGGTGAATTTGTACAGCTTTCAAATGAAGATATAGAAACTACTATTGATTTTTGGCTAAAAACTCCAAATGTACAAAAAATCACAGCTAAAAATATTTTTAAAAATGCAGGGCTTAAAGATATAGAAATAAAAACTTCAGATAAACAAGATGATACAGTTCAAGATATATCTATACATAAAGCACTTTTAGAAGTTAGTGATTTTGGAACTATTTTAAAAAATGAAGAGTTTTACTCTAAACTTTTGGAAGTTTTACACTATTTTGTAAGTGAACAACAAATAAGAGATGAGATAAAAAAACTAAATAAAGAAAATATCTTAAATGATAAACAAATAGAAAAAATCTCAAGACTAAACAAAGCTACAAGCTCTTATTTGTCATTTTCTTTAAAATTTATAAAAGAAATTTTGGAAAAAATGCAAAAAGGAACTTCTTATCACACTACTCTTGAAGAGTTAGGATATTTCAAAAGATATACACAAATGAAAGCTTACGACTATCTTCCACCACTAAATCCAAGTAAGGAAGATATAAAATGGCTAGAAAAGAATATTGAAAACTTTAAAGCAGACGAACTATTTTATCAACCACTTATTAGCCCAAATGTAAAAAGAGTAATCTCAATTTTAAGAAGATTAGTAAATGAGCTTATAGCAAAATATGGAAAAATAGATAAAATCATAATTGAAACAGCAAGAGAATTAAACTCAAAAAAAGATGAAGAAAAAATCAAAAAATCACAAGAACAAAGTAAAAAAGAGATAAAAGATGCAGAAATTTTACTAAAAAGTATGAATAAAGAGTTAAGTAGCAAAAATATTTTAAGAGTAAGACTTTTAAAAGAACAAAAATCAAAGTGCCTTTATAGTGGTGAAGTTTTAACTCTTGAAGATGCAATGGACGAAAATATAACTGAAGTTGAGCATTTTATTCCAAGAAGTAAAATTTGGATAGATAGCTATAAAAATAAAATACTGGTTCTTAAAAAACATAATCAAAATAAATCAAATCAACACCCAGTGAGTTTTTTAAAATCTATTGGTGAGTGGGATAATTTCATTGGTCGTGTAAATGAGTTTTTATCAAACAAAGATAAGAAATTTTGGCTAACAGATGAGAAAAATATCCAAAATATTTGGGATAATGAAAGCCTTGAAGATAGATTTTTAAACGATACAAGAAGTGCTACAAAAATAGTTGCAAACTATTTAGAACATTATCTTTTCCCAAAACAAAATGAATATGGAAAAGGTGAAACAAATGATAATGTAATAAGAGTCACAGGAAAAGCTATAAGTGAACTTAAAAAACTTTGGGGAGTAAACCAAGCACAGCCTACAAATGAAGATGGTAAAAAAGATAGAGATACAAACTATCACCACACAATAGATGCTATTGTTATCTCCCTTTTAAATAACTCTTCAAAAAAAGCCTTAAATGACTTTTTCAAACAAAAAGAGGATAAATTTAAAACAAAAGCTATTTTGGAAAGTTTAAAAACAAGATTTCCAATTTCAAAAGATGGCAAATCTCTGTTTGAATTTGTAAAAGAAAAAGTAGAAAAATATGAGAAAAATGAACTATATATTTGTCCATATATGAAGAAAAGAGAAAATATTCGTGGCTTTAAAGATGGAAATATCAAGCTAATTTGGGATGAAAACTTAAATAACTTTGCTCAAATAGATAAAATAGAGATAAGTAAAAATCTTCTTTATGATAATTTTGGAAAAGAGCTAAAAAACGAAGATGTATCAAAAAGATTTAATGATATAAAAGGAAAACTAGACCTACCAAAGCAAAACAATATTAAAGAAGCACTAGAAGAGTATGAGCAAAAACTACTAAAAATAAAAGATAATATAAACTCTATTACTGTAGATATAAAAGATGAACAAAGCAAACTTCCAAGAGATAAAAAAGCTATTGATACGGCTGAAACTTTGGAGATAAAAAATAAAATTGAAGAGCTAGAACAAAATAAAAAAGAGCTTATAAAAGAGCTAGAAACTCCTTGTTTTTTCTATACAAAAGATGGCAAAAAACAGATAGTAAAAAATATAAATATAAAATCAAACTCTGTAACAAAAGCTGATAGTATAATAATCACAGACAAAAAACAAAAAAATAGAGTACAAAGGCTAGATTTTGAAGTTTATAAAAACCTAAAAGAGAATAAAACTCCATTTGTAGCAAAGCTAAATGATAATACTTTGAGTGTAGATTTATACAATACCCAAAAAGGGCAAGTAATAGGACTAAACTATTTTTCATCTATAAAAAATAATATTTTGCCAAAAATTTATCAAGGTAAATTAGAATTGATTAAAAATTATGAAGACAAAATAACTATTTCAAAAAATGATATTTTAGAGATAAGTGATTTAAAAAATGGTACTAAAGAGTATTTTGTTTTTAATGGTGGTGGAAAAATTTCTAATGGTAACAATAAATTAGAACTAAAATCTATTAATAAAAAAGATATTAAAAATCCTTTAGTTACTTTAAATAAATCAACAATAGCAAATCCAATAAAAATAAATTTCTTTGGGGAGATTTCTTATGAAGAGTTTAAGAAAAACTAAGATAGAATTTCAGCATATCAAATGGGGATTTGATAGTCTGATTAAAACAAGGGACGATTTAGTCCCGCAAAAATTTTATAAACTCTTTTTTAGGAGTTTATAAAATGTCTTTTCAAAAACTCTACATAAAAAACAAAGCCTATTTAAGCTACACAAACAACCTAATCAAAATAAAAACGCAAGATAGCGAAAACACAGTCTGTTTAGATGATATAGATACTATTTTAATAGAAAACTACCATACTACTATTTCAACTGCACTTTTAGCTCAACTTTCAAAAGCAGACATTAGTGTGATATTTTGTGATGAAAAATTTATGCCTAGTTCAATTTTATTAGGAATAAATAAAAATAGCCGTACAACAAAAATACAAAAAGCACAAGTTCTTTTAAGTAAACCAAAACTAAATCAAATTTGGCAAAAAATAGTTTACTCTAAAGTAGAAAACCAATCAAAAGTTTTAAAAATATTTAATACAAAAGAGAGCTATTTGGATAGTTTACTTCCAAGAGTAAAATCAAATGACAAAGAGCATATAGAAGCAGTTGCAGCTGCATACTATTTTAAAGAGCTTTTTGACAAAGATTTTAGTAGAAACTCTTTACTTGATGGAAGAAATGCAGCACTCAATTTTGGATATACAGTTTTTAGAAGCTCCATTTGTAGGTATTTAATAGCTCACGGATTAAATCCAGTTTTTGGAATACACCATAGTAGTGAATTAAATGCCTTTAATCTAGCAGATGATTTAATAGAGCCTTTTCGCCCAATAATTGATATTTTTGTAAAAAGAAATATAAGTAAAGATATGGAATTAACAAGTTCCATAAAAGTAGAACTTTTAAAACTACTCGATGAAATAGTAATATATGATAATCAAAGAGTGCAAGTATCATACTGTATGAAGCAAATAGTTGCTAACTACCAATCTATTTGCTTGAGCAAAACTGACGAATTAAAACTTTTTAGTTTATGAAAAAAATAGAAATAAGTAGATATAGAAAAATGGTACTCTTTGCAATGTTTGATATGCCAACAGATACAAAAGGTGATATTAAAAAATATACAAAGTTTAGAAAAAAACTTTTAGAAATGGGTTTTATTATGTTTCAGTTCTCTATTTATGTGAGATTTTGTAACAGTTTAGAAACAGCACAAAAATATGAGAGAAAAATTAAAGAAATTGCACCTACAAAAGGCTCGATTAGGGTGTTAAAAGTAACAGAAGCTCAATATAAAAATATGATTATTATAGAAAATTATCGTGAAAAACCTGAAAAAAAGGTAGAAAAACAGACTCAAACAGTACTTATTTTTTAGTATAAAAACTTTATAAAACCCTGTAATACAGGGTTTTTGGCTGGAATATTATATCAAATGGGGATTTGAGAGTAGATTAAAACGAACCTAGTCAAATATTCACAAAACAAGAAATTATATCAAATGGGGATTTGAGAGTAGATTAAAACTATCCTTTCAGCTCTACTAATCAAATTCCAATTATATCAAATGGGGATTTGAGAGTAGATTAAAACATAATAGTTCACAACATGTGAATTCTTTAGATTATATCAAATGGGGATTTGAGAGTAGATTAAAACCGAGTCAAAGAGATATAGTTTGTATCTGATATTATATCAAATGGGGATTTGAGAGTAGATTAAAACTCATGGGTTATCCATAATGATAAATTTGATATTATATCAAATGGGGATTTGAGAGTAGATTAAAACTGATATTTCTTTTATATCTTCAAGTTTCATATTATATCAAATGGGGATTTGAGAGTAGATTAAAACACAAAGCTACAAACAGCTAGATTAATAAACGATTATATCAAATGGGGATTTGAGAGTAGATTAAAACATGAAATAAGTTTAATAAGTACATCACCGTATTATATCAAATGGGGATTTGAGAGTAGATTAAAACATAATAAAGAATTTATAGCAGTCCCTGCAAATTATATCAAATGGGGATTTGAGAGTAGATTAAAACAACACCTACAAAACATACAAAAGGAGCCTATTATATCAAATGGGGATTTGAGAGTAGATTAAAACGCTGTAATACTTTTCCAAGCTAAACCTGAATATTATATCAAATGGGGATTTGAGAGTAGATTAAAACTATATGACATAAGAGTACTTAAGTACAAATATTATATCAAATGGGGATTTGAGAGTAGATTAAAACCTTTTGCATTATGATTAATTGCTAATAGCAATTATATCAAATGGGGATTTGAGAGTAGATTAAAACAATACGGGCTTCATCTTGAAAGATATAAAATTATATCAAATGGGGATTTGAGAGTAGATTAAAACTATGTTTGTCCAGCTCCTACATTTACAGTTATTATATCAAATGGGGATTTGAGAGTAGATTAAAACGCACTCATTGCTAAAATATCAGACACTAGATTATATCAAATGGGGATTTGAGAGTAGATTAAAACACACATCCTCTGCAAGTCTAGTTTCTAGCCAATTATATCAAATGGGGATTTGAGAGTAGATTAAAACATGAGGGATTTTCAGGAATAAACAGACCTATTATATCAAATGGGGATTTGAGAGTAGATTAAAACTAAACCCGCTACCATCTTGCTCTACGCCAAATTATATCAAATGGGGATTTGAGAGTAGATTAAAACAATTAAACTAATAATTGTAAAATACAAACCATTATATCAAATGGGGATTTGAGAGTAGATTAAAACAACATTACAAAACTGGTGGAATTGAAACAAATTATATCAAATGGGGATTTGAGTTAAAAATAAATTTTTATTTATCTCTTAATATCAAAATTGTAGCAAAAGTTGAAATAACAATTCCCACCATTACTCCAAAAGATATGCTCTGTTTTTCAAAAATATACATAATAACTGCAACCAATGCAGGGCTTAAATATATATAAGCCATAATCTTTTTTGGTCCAAGAATAAGCGATGCTTTTTGGTATAAAAATAGTGTTAAAACTGTTGTTCCAATCGTAAGATATAGCATTGAATATAGTAAATTTCCTTCTATTTTACTCCACTCATAAGGGATATTTAGCACAAACATTGTAAGACTCATCCAAATAATTCCACCTAGAAGTGTGCTTGTAACTGTAATAACTAATTCATCTTTTTTTGTATATAAAATCTTCAAAAATATTGGATAAAGTGCCATAGAAAGTGATGCAATTAAAAATATAATATCGCCTTTGTTTAGTGAAAATTTTAAAAATAGTTCAATATTAGCTTGAAAAATAATTATACAAGTTGAAACAATTCCCACAATATAGACAAAAAGTTGTTTTAAAGGGATTTTTTCTTTAAAGAAAAATATACATAAAATTGCAGTCATAAGTGGAACTAGTGTATAAATAGTTCCTGTATTTAAAACAGTTGTGTACTCTAAAGCCTGAAACATTCCTATAAAATAAAGTGAATAAAAAAGGCTTACTATCATAGCTTTTGGTAAGATTTTAATAGCTTTTTTTACTCCATCTTTTTTTATTATTACCAATGGAAAAAGAATAATAAATGCCAAAACAAATCTATATAAAGTCAAAGATATAGAATCAATCACACCTGAAAGAATTTGACTTGCATAAAATGAACCTGAGATTAAAATTGTTGCAATTATTATATATAAATGCCCTTTTGCTGTTTCACTCAAAAATTATCCTTTAATTACTATTAATTTCTATTTTAACAAATCTTTTAATAATAGTAAGTAAGAGAAAAATTTAATAATCAAAATTTTAAGCTATTTAGTTCACTATATTATACTAATTTATGATACAATAGTAAACTATATAATACTAAAAAGGCAAAAAAAATAAAAGATACACTTGAAGTTTTAAAAAATATCTCAAATCAAAAGCTAAGATTAAAACTTCCAAATTATAAAAGATTTTTATTTGATAAAATAAAAAATTCTAGCGATAAAATCATTGGAATTTACGGAAGCAGAGGTGTTGGAAAAACAACTTTAATGCTACAAGTTTTAAAAGAGCTAGAATTTAAAACTTCAGAAACTATCTATATATCTTGCGACCATCCACTATTTGCCGAGCTTAGTCTTTTTGAGTTTATAAACTATTTTTACAGTTTTGGTGGAAAATGTGTAATAATAGATGAAGTTCACGAAGCAAAAAACTTTGAACAAGAGTTAAAATCTATTTATGACTTTTTAGATATTAAAATAATTTTTTCAGGCTCAAGTGCTGTAAAGATTACAAATGCTATGTTTAAACTCCCTATTCTTTCACTTAAAGAGTTTTGTGAATTAAAGCTAGATATACCTTTAAATAGCTATTTACTTGAAGATATTTTAGAAAATCACGAAAATATATCTCAAGAAATTTTAGAAAAATTAGAAGAGAATAAAATTTTAAAACTATATAATGACTATTTAGAGTTTGGTGCATACCCTTTTTATTTTGCTTCAAAAGATAGCTATATTCAAAAAATAACAGATAATATAAATACTATTCTTTATTCAGATGTTGCCCTACTTTATAGTGTAAATGCCTCAAATATTGAGATGTTAAAAAAATTAATTTATGCAATATCTATTTCAAAACCACTGGAATTAAGTATTGAAAGTTTGAGTAAAACTGTTGGTGTTTCAAAAGCAACTTTATACAACTACATAGAATACCTGCACAAAGCAGAGCTTTTAAGACATATTGTTTTTGAGGGAAAACGATTTAAAGCTCTTAGAATGCCAGATAAACTCTATATTTCAAATACAAATCTTCTAAATTCGCTTACATTAAATAGTGATTTAGGAACTATTAGAGAGACATTCTTTGCTTCACAACTATCTTATAATTGCTCTTTATTTTATGTAAAAAATGGTGATTTTTTAATAAATGAGAAATATATAGTTGAAATTGGTGGCAAAAGTAAAAGCTTTGCTCAAATCAAAGATATTGAAAACTCTTTTGTAATAAGCGATGATATTGAGGTTGGATTTGCAAATAAAATCCCACTTTGGCTTTTTGGGTTTTTGTATTAGAAATAGCTATATATTAAGATTACTAAACTAATTTTAGCCTTATTTATATTTCTATTTGTTAGAATATTTATTCTTTTTATAAGAACAAATTGGGACGACCCAATTTTTGCTTTCACAGAGGACGGCCTCAAATTTCAGAAAAAGGTTTTTTATGGCTTGGGGATTTTTATTCATAGCTGGTATATTCGAAGTTTGTTGGGCTATTGGCTTAAAATATAGTGATGGTTTTACTAAAATAGTACCTACTATTTTTACTATTGTTACTATGATTATTAGTTTTTATTTTTTAAGTTTAGCTCTAAAATCTCTTCCTATGGGTACTGCTTATGCTGTTTGGGTTGGTATTGGAAGTGTTGGAATTGTAATTGCTGGAATTATTTTATTTAACGAACCTATAAATTTAATAAGATTTATAAGTATTGCCTTTATTATTTTAGGAATAATAGGCTTGAAACTTACTACAAATTAGAGGAAAAATATGTATATAATTGATTTTGAAAATATTGATGTTGGTTATGATGAAAATATTATTTTACATGACATCAATTTAAAAATAAAAGAGAAAGAGCATTTTGCTATTTTGGGTGCAAATGGAAGTGGAAAATCAACTTTGATGAAATTAATTCAATCTCAGATACACCCACGACATACAAAAGAGTTTAAAAAAGAGATTTTTGGAAAAAGTAGATATTCAATCTTTGACTTAAGAAAAGAGTTAGGAGTTATTACAAATGATTTACATAACTATTTTGAAAAAGAAGGAGGATATTTAACTGGTTTTGAAGTTGTTTTAAGTGGACATTATAGCTCTATTGGAATTTTTACTCATCAAGATTTCACAAAAGAGCAAGTAGAAAAAGCTCTTGAAGTTATGAAGTTTTTGGAGATTTTGGATTTAAAAGATAAAAAAGTAGCATCTATGAGTACAGGGCAGTTGCGAAAATGTATAGTAGGAAGGGCTTTAATCCACGATCCAAAAGCTTTTGTTTTAGATGAACCAACTGTTGGGCTTGATATAAAGGCACAAATAAATTTTATAAAGATGTTAAAAAAACTCTCTCTTAATTCAACAATTATTTTAGTAACTCATCATCTTGAAGAGATTTTTTCTGAAATAAAGAACATAGCCTTAATACACAATAACACGATTTTTAAGATTGGTAAAAAAGAGGATATTTTAACAAGTGAAAATTTAAGTGAAATTTTTGATACAAAACTTAAAATAAAAGAGAATAACGATAGATACTTTATTGAATCTATTAGTTAATTTTGATATTTTTAAGGGTATAATCTAAGTTATTTAAGCTAAAGGAATAAAATTGAAAAAAAGAAATTATATAAAAAAGATTTCAGATTACTCAATGGTCGGGGGCTTAGGTGCTGTTTTAGTACTAGGTCTTGTTGGGTGTAATGATAATAATCAACAACAAAACCAATCAAGTGGTTCTATTTCAAGTGCAGCACAACAACAAGGTGCATTTGTAGTAATTGAGCAAGATAGTAGCGGAAAATATACAATTGCAGATGAGTTTCCAGCAAGTAAAACTACAATTGTTTTAAGAAGTCCAGATGGAACTGAAAGAATTTTATCTCAAGAAGAGATTGATAAATTGGTTAAAGAAGAAGAAGCAAAAATTGATGCAGGAACATCAGGTCTTACAAATCCACAGTTAAGTGATGGTGGAATGGGACTTGGTGGAGTTTTACTATCTTCAATTGCAGGGGCAATGATTGGTTCTTGGCTTGGAAATAAACTATTTAATAACCAAAATTTCCAAAATCAAAAAGCAGCTCAATATAAATCTCCACAAACTTATAGTAAATCTCAAAGCTCGTTTAATAAACCAGCAGGAAGTACAGGTTCAGGTTCGGCAGGAAAACAAAGTGGTTTCTTTGGAAATAAATCTTCAACTGCTGGTTCATCAAATACATCTAGTTCAACAGGAGGATGATTTTGATATTAGAAAAAATTAACCCATTAACAAATGAATACTTAGAAAGCATTGGCTTTGTTTGGCATACAGATAGCGATGATAGTTCATATATTGCAGATGAATTAGTTGTAATTTCTGAAGCTGAAGCTGAAGCTTTTTATGAAGCTACAAATGAGCTTTATGATATGTTCGCACAAGCTGGACAATATGTGATTGACAATGAGCTTTTTCACGATTTAAATATACCTTTTAATCTAGTCGAAGTTATAAAAGAGTCATGGGAAAATGATGTTCATTGGCACTTATATTCAAGATTTGATTTAGCTGGTGGAATAGATGGAAAACCTATAAAATTAATTGAGTTTAATGCAGATACTCCAACTTCACTTTTTGAAACAGCTATTATTCAATGGGCAATGCTAAAGAAAAATGGTCTTGATGAAGAGAGCCAATTTAATAATCTTTATGAAGCTTTAAAAGATAATTTTAAAAGAATAATTACTCTTGATAGTGATTTAGAAAAATTTGAAGAGTACTACTCTAAGCTTGGTTGGAAAATCCTATTTTCAAGTATTTCTAGCTCTTCGGAAGATATAAATACTACAAAACTTCTACAACACATCGCTAGTGAAGCTGGGTTTAATACTGATTTTGAATTTATTGAAAATGTACAATTTAGTGATGATGGAATTTTTAAAGATGATGAGTTATTTGAGTTTTGGTTTAAACTTATTCCTTGGGAAGATATAGCTATTGAAGAAGGTGAACTTGCCCTACTTTTAAGTGAAATTATAAAAGAGAAAAAAGCAATTATTTTTAATCCTGCTTATACTTTAATCTTCCAATCAAAGGCATTTATGAAGATTTTATGGGATCTGTATCCAAATCACCCACTTTTACTTGAAACATCTTTTGAGCCTTTAAAAGGTAAAAAATATGTAGAAAAAAGAGCTTTTGGAAGAGAAGGAGCTAATACAAAAATAGTAAATGCTGATGGTTCAATAGATACAGAGACTTCTGGAGATTATGAAGGGCATAAAGCTATATATCAAGAGTTTGTAGAGTTTCCACAAGATGAAAAAGGAAATTACTATCAAGCTGGAGTTTTTTATGCTTATGAAGCTTGTGCTTTGGGTTTTAGAAGAGGTGGAAAAATCTTAAATAATATGTCTAAATTTGTAGGGCATATAATAAAGTAAGAGTTTAAACTCTTACTTTAATTAAAAACTCTCCCATTCATCATTGCTTGAAGAATCTTTAATTTTACTTACTTTTACTGGTTCTTGTTTTACTTTTATCTCTTTTTTTATATTAGAGTTTGAGTTTGATATAGATTTTGCTTTTACATCATTTTTACCATTAAACTCTTTTTTTATCTGCGTCTTCAACTATTAATTTTGCTATTTCATCTGTACTTAGAGCAATATCATGTGATTGTGTTGCCACCATTGCATTTTGTTGAGTTTGTTGGTCTAGCTGATTTACAGCATCATTTATTTGCTCAATTCCTAAAAGTTGCTCTTTACTAGCATTTTGAATATCAGAAATTAAATTCATAGTTTTTGATATATTTGAATTTAGCTCTTTATACCCTTCTATCATAGTTGAAGCAATATTTTTACCTTCATTTGCTTTTATAGTCGCTTGTTCTACAATGTTTTTAATCTCTTTTGCAGCTTCTGCACTTCTACTTGCTAGATTTCTTACTTCCTGAGCAACAACAGCAAATCCTTTTCCTGCTTCTCCAGCTGTTGCTGCTTCAACTGCTGCATTTAGACTTAAAATATTTGTTTGGAATGCTATTTGGTCAATAACTGAAATTGCTTCATTTACTAGGTTTACTTGAACATTTATTTCATCCATAGCAATAGTTGTTTGATTTGCCAACTCTTGTCCATGATTTACTGAATCTGTAACACCTGATGATAATTTTGACATTTGAGATATGCTTTCAGTATTATTTCTAATATTACTTGTTATCTCTTCAAGAGCTGCTGCTGTCTCTTCTAAAGAAGCTGCTGCTTCATTTGAACTTAGGTTTAATTTATCAACATTTTCCAAAAGAATTTGTGAACTATTTTGTAAAGTTAATCCACTTGATTTATTTTCTATCAACATATTTGTTGTAGAACTTCCAAGATAATTTACACTATTTGCAAGTCTTAAAAGATGCTCTTTTAATCCAGTTGCATTTACACTATTTGTATAATTATAAGATGCATACTCTTCCAAAACTTTTAGTATATTATTGATATTTGATTCTAAAATATCTCCCATATTATTAAGAACAGATTTTAATTGCATTAAAGATTCATTTGAAACATTAAGTGTAATTCTTTTTTGCATAGCTCCTTGTTCAAACTCTCCTAAAACAGAGATTGTTTCATCAATTATAGCTCTATCTTCTTCTATCCCTTTTTGAGTTTTTAAGATATTTGTATTTACAATTTTTGACATCTCACCAAACTCATCTTTTGCACTATCATCAAGAGTTTTTACACTACTTTGTTCTCTATTTAAATAAGCAAAAAATGATAAGAAACCATTTTTAAATCTCTCAAGAGAGTTTACAATATTGTTTGAAATTAAAATTGAAAACAGTATAAAAACAATAACAGAAATAACAACAACAATGATTAAATCTCTATTTAATGTGTCATTTGCTTCATCTCTTAAAAATATGGCACTTTTATTTATATCTAAAATTTTATTTTCAAGTTTTAATCCAATTTGTGCCATATCAATAACTTTTTGTTTCATAGAATCAGACTCAATTTGAATACCATTTTTTGTATCTTCAATTCTTTCTTTTGCTACTATTTCAAAACTATTCATATAATCTTTTGAAAACAACAAAATTTCATCAATATACTCTTTGTTTTTTTGACTTGCTAATTTTGGCTTTAATAAAGCAACCTCTTCATTTAGTGATGAAAATTTAGAGATAACATTCTGTTTTGTATTCTCATTTGAATCTCTTAAAAATTGGTAAACGGCAATTCTACCCTCTAAAACATTTTGTATAAACTCTCTTGTGTGAGTTACAATATTTCCTCTTTGTGTAGCATAATCTGTAAAATATTTATATACAGAACCTGAAACTATAATAATAATTACAAATAAAATAGGAAAAAGAAATAACTTTGTCCTTGTGTTGAAATTATTTAACATATTTTTTGCGTCCTTTTTGTTAAAATACCGAATATTAGCAATTATAAAAATAAATTTAGATTAAATGTTAAATATTTTATGTAAATTTTTTGTACAAAGTATAAAAAATAACAAAAATATAAGAAGAATTAGAGAATAAATGATTTAGTAGCAAAAGAGCTTAAAAGCTCTCCCACTCACTATCATTTTTATCACTAATACTTTGTGTAGTTTTTGGCTCTTTTTGAACTAAGGGTGTTTTTTTATTACTATTTGCTTGTTGATTAAACTCTTGTTCAACACTATTTTTTCCTATAAACTCTTTATTGTTTGCATTTTCTAATATTTTTTTTGCCATAGAAGAAGTATCAAAAGCTATCTCATTTGCTATACTTGCGATTGAAGCATTTTGCTGAGTTTGTTTATCTAAAGAACTTATTGCATCATTTATTTGTTGAACACCTTTTTCTTGCTCTTTAGAAGATATTGTTATATCTTTTATTAACTCTATTGTTTGAGAAATAGAGCTATTTAAACCTTTATACCCATCTATCATCTCATTTGCAATATTTTTTCCTTCATTTGCTTTTTGTGTAGCTTTTTCAACTATATCTTTTATCTCTTTTGCAGCTTCAGCACTTCTACTTGCAAGATTTCTTACTTCTCCTGCAACAACAGCAAATCCTTTTCCAGCTTCTCCAGCTGTTGCTGCTTCAACTGCAGCATTCAATGAAAGAATATTTGTTTGAAAAGCTATATTATCAATTACACTTATAGCTTCATTTACCAAATTTACTTGAGTATTTATATCATCCATAGCTTGTGTAGTTTTATTTGCTAATTCTTCACCTTGTTTTGCACTACTTGTAACATTTGATGATATTTTTGACATCTCATTTATTTTAGCATTAGAGTTTGAAATACTACTTGTTACCTCTTCTAAAGCTGCAGCTGTCTCTTCCAACCTTGATGCTGCATCATTTGAACTACTATTTAATTTATCAACATTTTCTAGCAATTTACTAGAAGAGTTATCTAAAATAAGACCATTTAATTTATCTGTTTTTAACATCTCACTTATTGCACTTCTAAGTTGATTAATATTATTTATCAACTCTTCAAAAACACCATTTTTCTCGATATTTTCTAATTTTAACTCTTCTCTATAGTTGTATTTTACATACTCTTCTAAGATATTATTTACACTAACAAAATTTTGTTTTGTAGAACTTATCATATCATTTATACTATTTTTTAAAGTAGTTAAAACTTCATCTGAACTCTCTTCTTTTATTAATTGACTATAATATCCATGTTTTACTCTCTCAACAACCACAAAAACATCATCTAGTAGCTTTTTATCTTCTAAAATAGAGCTTTCAACTTTCTCTATATTTTCATTTACCATTTTTGCCATCATCCCAAATTCATCACTAGTATTAAGCTTAATATGTTCAACTTTAGAGTTATGATTATTCATAAAATCAAAAAATGATGTAAGCCCTACTTTAAACTTATTTAAAGATGAAATAATATTTTTAGACAGTAAAGTTAAAGATAAAATAACTATTATCAAAATAAGAAGGCTCTCTACTATAATAATAGTTTTTAAATCCTCCATTTGCTGATGATAAACTTCTGCTTGTAGATTATAATCATCCTCTTTTTCTTTTATTAGTTTAGAGAAATTTTCTCTACTTTTATTTGCTAGTGGAGTAGCATCTTTTTTATAAGCTTGATACATTTTTGCTAAAACTTCAGGAGTTCTTTCTATATTTTCCATAGATTTCATCTTAATATATCCATCATCTGCAAAATCAAGAACAACTTGCTTAACTTTTATAATTCCCTCTTTTTCTGCTTCGTTTTTAGCTGTACTTAGTAAACCATCAAATGATTTAATAATATTAGCCTTACTTTTTTCTAAGTTTTTTATATTATTTTCATAGGCATTCCCAAGCATAATATCTCTTGAGTTTCTAGCTATAAAATTTAACTCTTTTTCTACCTCTAAAACATAGAATTTTCCAGCAACTGCTCTATCCTTAAAAATATTAAAATTCTTCTCTGCTTCATTTACAGAATTAAATTTCAATATAACTGTTACAAGAATTGTAACAAATACAACAACAGCAAATAAAAACATCTTTTTTGCAATAGTAAAGTTTATACTACCCATTCCTACTCTCCTTTAAGAATTTAATAATTTTTTAAAATAACATAATTAAATAGTTATAGTATAAGTTTTTCTTTGTTTATTTAATCCTATATTTTAAAATGATACAATATTTCACAAATTTTAATAAAAGATAAAAATATGACAAAACAAGATTATGAAAAAAATATAGAAAAATTAATTATTTGGGCAAAAGCATATTATGTAGATGATGAACCACTTGCAAGTGATGAAGAGTATGATAAACTTGCAAGAATTTGCTTAGAGTTTGAAAAAGAAAATCCAAATTTAACTCATCCAAATAGTCCAAATCATCGTGTTGGTGGGTATGTGCTTGATAGTTTTAAAAAAGCAAATCACCTAAGTCGTATGTGGAGTCAAGAGGATATTTTTAATACAAATGAGCTTGAAGATTGGATGAAAAGAGCATCTAAAGAGGGTTTTGTAGAAAATTATTTTATTCAACCAAAATTTGATGGAGCTAGTTTAAATCTTATTTATGAAAATGGTATTTTAAAACAAGCAATTACACGAGGAGATGGACAAATAGGCGAAGATGTAACACATAATGCCCTAACAATTCACTCAATTCCACTAAAAATTTCTGAAAAATCTTTGATTGAAATAAGAGGTGAAGTTGTTATAAAAAAAGATGATTTTTTAAAAATAAATGAAGAGAGATTAAAAAATGGTGAGTCCACTTTTGCAAACCCTAGAAATGCAAGTGCTGGAAGTTTAAGACAACTTGATTCAAAAATAACTGCAAGTAGAAAGCTATTTTTTAGTGTTTGGGGAGTTGGGCAAAACTCTTTAAATTTCAAAACAACAAGCCAGATGATGGACTATATATTTTCTCTTGGATTTGCTAGAACTCCTATGCAAACTATTGCAAAAACTACAGATGATATTGAAAAACTTTATAAAAAAATGATAGAAACAAGAGATAATTTTACAATGCTACTTGATGGAATGGTTATAAAAGTTGATGATATAGCAACTCAAGAAGCCTTAGGATTTACTCAAAAATTCCCACGGTGGTCGTGTGCATATAAGTTTCCAGCACTAGAAAAAACTACAAAATTAAAAGATATTATTTTACAAGTTGGAAGGACTGGAGTTGTAACTCCTGTTGCAATGGTTGAAGCTGTTGAAATAGAAGGTGCTATGGTTGAAAGAGCAACTTTGCACAATTTTGATGAGATAGAAAGACTTGATTTAAAAATAAATGATGAGATTATAATTATACGAAGTGGAGATGTAATTCCAAAAATAACAAAAGTTTTAAAAGATAGAAGAGATGGAGATGAAAAAAATATAGAAAAACCAACTCTTTGCCCTGATTGTAAAAGTGAACTTCTAATAGAAGATATTATGATAAAGTGCCAAAATTTGGATTGTCCATCAAGAGTTGTAAACTCAATAATCTATTTTGCAAGTAAACCTTGCTTAAATATTGATGGTTTAGGTGAAAAAATTGTTGAACTTCTTGTAAACAAGAAAAAAATCTACGATATTTTGGATTTATACTCTTTAAAGTACGAAGATTTAGAAGATTTAGAAGGGTTTAAAGAGAAAAAAATAAATAATCTTTTAAATGCAATAGAAAACTCAAAACAAAGTGAACTTTATAGAGTTCTTGCATCTTTGGGAATTGAGCATATTGGTGAAGTTGCATCAAAAGCTATATGTAATAAATTTGGACTAAACTTAGTTGAAATAACTTTTGAAGATTTAACTAGTATTGATGGTATTGGTGAACAAATGGCAAATTCATTTTTAGAATTTATGAGAGTAAATAAAAATATAGTTTTAAAACTTTTTGATATTTTAAGTCCAAAAGTTACTATAAAAGAAGAAGCAAAAGATAATCCATTTAAAAATAAAACAGTGGTAATAACTGGCTCTATGAGTAAGCCTAGAAATGAAATAAAATTATTTTTAGAAAATCTTGGAGCAAAAGTATCTTCTAGTGTATCAAAGAAAACAGATTTTGTAATATATGGAGAAGATGCTGGAAGTAAATATGATAAAGCTTTAGAGCTTGGAGTTGCAATTTTAACTGAAGATGAGATGCATTCAAAATTATAAATAAGTAATTTTTTTAAGTATAAATAATATATTATTCTGCTGAAAAATAGAATCAATAGGAGTAATATAATTTACAACCATCAAAAATAAGATTTTAAATTTTAAAATCTGTTTCATTTACGAGGAGTAAAGATGATTAAAAACTTAAAAATTAGAGCAAAACTAATTGTTTTATCTTTTGTTTCACTAGTTATAGTACTATTCTTAGGTATTACTAGCATATCTAAGTTAGAAAAAACAAATGAAGGTTTAAAAAGAGTTTACAATGATAGAGTACTACCTTTAGTAGAATTAAAAAATATTTCTGAAGCATATGCTGTTAATGTTGTCGATACAGCTGTAAAATTGAGAAATAATAAAATCTCTTTTGAGAAATGTGTTACAAATATTTCTGAAGCTAAAGACATTATTAATAAAAATTGGAATGAATATTTAGCCACAAACCTGGATGAAAAAGAAAAAATAATAGTAGAAAATATAAAAAATATTCTTTCTACAGCAAACAATACTACAGATGCTATACAACAGGCATGTACAAATAAAGATTCAGAAAAAATCACTTCAATAGTTATAAACAGTTTATATGAAACAATAGAACCTGTTTCTAATAATATTGCACAATTAATGGAACATCAATTAAAAGCTGCCGCAGAAATAAACAATCAAGCAACTAAAGATTATGATAGTACTGTAATTCAAACTATTATTACTGTTATAATAGCTTTCATATTATTGATATTTATATCTTTTTTAATAATTTCAGATATGACAAGCAAAATAACAAATTTTAAAAATGGTCTATTAGGATTCTTTGCTTATTTAAATAGAGAATCAAATGACTCTAAACTTTTAGAAGACTCTTCAAAAGATGAATTTGGAGAAATGGCAAAAGTTGTAAATCAAAATATTTTAAGAACTCAAAAAGGTATTGAAGAAGATAGAAAATTAATAAATGAAACTATTGCTGTTTTAGGAGAATTTGAGCAAGGAGATTTATGTCAAAGATTAAATTTAGATATTGAAAATCCTGCTTTAGTAGAATTAAAAAGAGTTATAAACAATATGGGAAGTGTTTTAGAAACGAATATAGATAATATTTTAAAAGTTTTAGAACAATATTCAAATTATAACTATCTAAATAAAATAGATCAAAAAGGTTTAAAAGAACATTTATTAAAGCTTGCAAATGGGGTTAATACACTTGGTGATTCAATAACTAGTATGCTAGTACAAAATAAATCAAATGGATTAACATTAGAACAAAGTTCTAGCCTACTTCTTGCAAATGTTGATAAACTAAATTTAAGTTCAAATGAAGCAGCAGCTTCTTTAGAAGAGACAGCAGCAGCACTTGAAGAGATAACAAGCAATATTAGAAACAATACAGAAAATATTGCAAAAATGGCTAAATATTCAAGCGAAATTACAAAAGCATCAGCAGATGGAGAGAAACTTGCTAATAAAACAACTTTAGCAATGGATGAAATAAATAATAAAGTAAATCTTGTAAATGAAGCTATTTCAGTGATTGATCAAATAGCATTCCAAACAAATATTTTATCTTTAAATGCTGCTGTTGAAGCTGCAACTGCTGGAGAAGCTGGAAAAGGATTTGCTGTTGTTGCTCAGGAAGTAAGAAACCTAGCAAGTAGAAGTGCAGAAGCAGCAAAAGAGATTAAATCTATAGTTGAAGAAGCTACAAAAAAAGCAAATGAAGGTAAAGATATTGCAAATGAGATGATTCAAGGATATAAAAGTCTAAATGATTCAATAAACTCAACGATAAATTTAATTTCGGATGTGGAAATGTCAAGTAAAGAACAATTATCTGGAATCGAACAAATAAATGATGCAGTAAATCAGTTAGATCAACAAACACAACAAAATGCTGCAATATCAACACAAACAAATGATATAGCAATAACTTCAGATAAAATCGCGAAATTAATAGTTGAAGATGCAAATAAAAAAGAGTTTAATGGAAAAAATGAAGTTAGTGCAAAAGCTATACAATCACATCAAACACATGTAAATATAAGTCAAGTTTCAAATCAAACTAAGATAAAAAGTACTCCAAAATTGTCAAATAATACGACAAAATCAGAAACAGCTATTATAAAAGATAGTAGTTCAAATGATGAGTGGGAAAGTTTTTAAAACTTTCCTCTTATTTTTATAGAGCTAGAATTTTTGAGATTTTTTTAATTCATCTAATATTTTTCTAAGCTCTTTTTTCTCATCCAAAAGCTTTTTAATTAATATATCTTTTTCATCTTCAAGGTTTAAAATATTTTTTTGCTCCAAAATATTTCCAAAATAAAATATAAAAACTCCCCTATTTTCAAGGTATTCAATATTTTTTAACTCAATAATAAGTTGTGGTTTATCTTCGCCTAAACCATTTGTTAAAACTATTTTTTCAAATTTGTAAGGTTTATATACTATTTTATCATCTACAATTTTTATTTCTAAAAGCTCTTTTTTCCAAAAAGATGAAGAAACTTTTTCTAAAGTAGATATATTTTTTGATAATATTTTTTCAAAAATATCTTTATTTATTGAAATTTTCAAAAGCTTTTTCATCTTAAATTTGTCAAAAATTCTTCTAAACTTTTATCTATATCTTCAGCTAAAATTCCTTCTTGTAAAGCACCTTTTTTAACATTTCCTTTATATATCTCTTTTATTTGATTATTTTCAAGAACTTTATAAACAATATAACTATTCATAGAATCTTCATTTTTGCCAAAAAATCTTCTAAAATCTCCATTTGAGTCACTAATTAAGGCAATTTCTGAATCTTTATACATTTTTTCTAATTCACCTTCAACTGCTATATTTTTTATAAGCCAAGGAGTATTTGAAATATTTGCAACTAAAACAATATTTTTATTAGTTTTTTTATATAAATCTTTAAAAACCACCAAAGAGTCGTGGTTTAATAAAACAATATAATTATCTTTTGTAAAAAAGTTATCTTTTTTTATATTTTTACCAATAATTTCAAAGTTTTTGGGAATATTTTCAACTTTTTGTTCAATATTTTTTATATTTTCACTTTTATCTTTTGGAATTGTAAGATAAACCAAAAAAGAGAAAGCAACTACACCTAAAAAAACTATTTTTAAAATATTTTTCAATTTTCACCTTTATTTTTATTATTTAATTTCTTTGCCCATCTTGAAAATAGTCTAAAATTCTCTATTTCTTCTGGCATTTTTTTATTATTTATTATAAATTCAACTAAAGTATTTGCTAAAAATGGAGCTAAAACAAAAGCTCTTCCACCAACTCCATTTAGTGTATATAAATTTTGAATTAATTCCAAATTTTCATTTTTTATATGAGTTCCATTTTTTATATGAGGATATTTTAAAAAACTTTTTTCACTATCAACCAAACTTCCAACCATAGGAAAATAATCTATACTTGAAGCTCTTGCACCAATCTTTATATCTATAATTTTAACATCTTCGAGTTTTTTTATATCATTTGCTTTATTTAATAATTTTTTTATATCTTCAGCTATTATTTTTTTTGTTTTATCATTGTGTGATAGAAGATTAATATTTTTTAGTTTTACATTATATGAGGTATCGCTCATATCTTCTAAAAATCTATTATGAGTTGCTCCAATTGATATTTTATTTTTGCCATTTTCTTCAATACTTTTGGATATTGAACACTCTTTATGATAGTTTACTTCTATTTTTATAGAGCTTAATATATCTATTTTTTGTCCCCAAACAGCTCTTATATCAAAATACTCTTCTTTTACTAAATCTATATTTGCACCTGTACATAAAAAAAGTTTTGATGCTAAAAAATCGTTATTTATTTTCCAAACATCATTTTCTTGTTCAATATTAAAAACTTCATAATCAAAAAGTTTTTCAACATCTTTTGCTAAAGCACTACAAATTTCAAAAGGATTTACAGTACTTCCAATAGGAAAAAAATATCCAGACTCTTTTTTTTCAAAATTAAAATCCATATATGGAATATAACTTTGAAATTTATCTTCATCAATATTATTTTTTGGAACTCTTATTGTTCCACAATTTGTTATTAAATTTGGAAAATTATTTTTATAGAAATCTATTGAAAACTTCAAAGATTGTGTTACTAAAGTTTTAAATTTATTTTCAAGCCCTAAAAGTGGAGATAAAAAAGCACCTGCTGCTCCACTTGCTCCAAAAGCTAAGTTTGAATTTTTATCTATTAATAATACACTTTTTGAGTAAGAACTTAAAAAATAAGCCAAAGAACAGCCAGAAATTCCTGCACCAATTATTATAAAATCATATTTTTTCATAAGCTTAGTATATTATTATTAAATAAAAGTTATTCTTAAAAAAATCTTGATAAAATAATAATTATATTTTAATAAGGTCTGAAAATGAAAATTTTGGTTACAGATGATTCAAGAATGGCAAGAAAAATGGTCTTAAAGACATTGGAAGATAGTCTAAACATTGAATATGAGATTTTTGAAGCAACAAATGGTCAAGAAGCTGTTGATTTATATAAATTACATAGTCCAAAGCTTGTTTTTATGGATTTAACTATGCCCATAATGGATGGTTTTGAAGCTCTAAAACAGATAAAAGAGTTTGAAAGTGGTGCAAATATTGTTGTTGTTTCAGCAGATATTCAAAAACAAGCTATTGAAAGAGCCTTAGAATTAGGTGCATTGAACTTTATTAAAAAACCAATAGATTCAGTAAAAATCCAACAAATTATAAACAAAATAATAGCATAAAGAAAAAAATGAGTCAAAAAATAGAATTAACAGAAGATGAAAAAGATTGCCTACAAGAGCTTATGAATATGGCTTATGGAAGTGCAACAGCTGCAATTACAGAGATTTTAGATGCTTTTGCAAAACTTAGTATTCCTAAAATTCAAATAATAGATGCTGATAATTTAAAACCTTACTTATCAAAAGAGTTGAATTTAAATGAAGAACATTTGGTTGCTTTACAGCAAATAAATGGTGCTTTAAGTGGTGAGAATATGTTTGTAATAGATAAAAATTCTGCTACAAATATGGCAAAAAAATTTGGTTTAACACCTTCTGAGATAGATGATGATGAGATTTCTGATATAACTTTAGAAATAACAAATATCTTATCATCTTCAACAATTAGTAAATTAGCAGAAGATATAGAAGCTAGTGTATCATTTTCTGCACCAACTATAAAAATTATTAAATCAATAGATGAATTAAATAATATTTTTATAAGCCAATATCAAAAAGTAATAATAATCTCTACAAAATTAGAGTTTGTTGATTTAAATATAAATGGTGAACTTTTTATATTAACAACAGATAACTCTATTTTATATGTAAAAGAGAAATTAAATAAAATTTTGGATGAACTTTGAGCAATATATCTTTAAGTAAATTTGATGCTATTTGTAGCACTGTAGACAATGGAATTATACTTTTAAATAAGAATTTAGAAGTTGAATTTTGGAATAGATGGCTTGAAATTAGAACAGGAATTCAAGCTTCACAAATTATTGGTAAAAAACTTGCAGATTTCTATTCAAATATAGATGAGAAGAGATTAAATAGAAAAATAATAACTGCATTAAAACTAAATTCACCAACATTTTATACTCCTCAAACAAATAATTTTCTACTTAATATTGAATTATCAAAAATAGCAGATAAAGTTTTTGATAGTATGAGACAAAGTATTACTATTACTCCTTTGGATATTGAAAATGGCTTAGTTATTTTATATGTTTATGATGTAACTATGCTTTGTGAAATAAATCATAAACTTCAAAATGCAAAAGATGAATTAATAGAAAAAAATGAGGAGATGAGCCTTATTTTTGATACAACAATGGAAGCTATTATTTTATTTAAAGATGAAAAAATCATAAATTGCAACAAAATTGCCATAGATTTATTTCATAAAAAGAGTAGAAATGAGTTAATTGGGAAGAAATTTGATTCTATTATTAAAGATAAAGAAATATCAAATAAAATAGATAATAAGCCAATTGAGACAACTATTATTAGAGAAGACAATAGTAAATTTGAGGCAATTATAAATATAAAATATACTCCAATCAATGACCAAATTTTTAAAATTTTAACAATAGTTGATATTGAAGAGTTAAAAAGAAAAGAGTCTTTACTAGCAGAACAATCAAAACTAGCAGCAATGGGAGAAATGATAGGAAATATTGCACACCAATGGAGACAACCTTTAAATATAATATCAATTGCAGCTTCAAATTTAAATCTGAAAAAAGATTTGGGACAATTAGAAAAAGATGATTTAGATAACTCTTTAAATTTAATCTTAAAAACAACAGAGCATTTATCAAATACAATTGATACTTTTAATGACTTTTTCAAACAAAATAAAGATAAAGCCCTATTTTGTCTAAAGGATAACATCGAGAGCAATATTTTATTAATAAATAGCTTCTTTAGAAAATACAATATAGATATTTTTATTGATGTAGATGAAAATATATCTATTTATGGAGTAGCAAATGAGTTTTCTCAAGCTTTAATAAATATCTTAAATAACTCAAAAGATGCCTTAATTCAAAATATAGATGAAAATGAGTTAAGAATTATAAAAATAAGAGCTAAAGTTATAAATAATAGAGTTCAAATTACAATTATTGATAATGCTTTAGGAATAAAAACAGATATTATAAATAAAATTTTTGAACCATATTTTACAACAAAACACCAATACCAAGGGACTGGATTGGGACTTTATATGACAAGACAAATTATAACAATTAGTATGAAAGGTGAAATTCTTGCAGAAAATTCACACTTTAAACATAATGGTATACAATACTTTGGAGCAAAATTTATAATAACACTTCCTTTAAACCTTGATTGACTTTGACTCAAGGTTTGTGCTATAATCCTATTTGTAAATTTTAAATATTTTATAAATAGGATTTAAAAAAATGGCAAAAAGTTTATATGAAACACTAGAAGTTAGCGAAAATGCAAGTGCTGACGAAATTAAAAAAGCTTATAGAAAACTAGCAAGAAAATATCACCCTGATGTAAATAAAGACCCAAAGGCAGAAGATAAATTTAAAGAGATAAATGCAGCCTATGAAGTTTTAAGTGATGCTACAAAAAAACAACAATATGACCAATATGGTGATTCTATGTTTGGTGGACAAAATTTTAGTGATTTTGCAAGAAGCCAAGGTGGTGGAGTTGATTTAGATGAAATTTTAAGACAGATGTTTGGTGGTGGAGCTGCTGGTTTTGGTGGTGGCTTTAGACAAGGTGGTTTTGGTGGAGGATTTGGTTTTGATGAACCAGATTTAGATACAAATGCACAAGTTACTATTCCTTTTGATGTAGCTGTTTTAGGAGGTAAACAAAATATCTCCTTATCAAACGACTCTTTTGATGTAAAAATTCCTGAAGGAATAGAAGATGGACAAAGAATAAGAGCAAAAGGGAAAGGAAAATCATATCAAGGTCAAAGAGGAGATTTAATTTTAAAAATAAATATATCTTCTAGCTCTGAATATAAAAGAGATGGGGATACTCTTACAAAATCTTTTGATTTACCTTTGAAAACAGCACTTTTTGGTGGAAAAGTTGAGATAAAAACAATTCACAAAGATATAACTCTTAAAGTTCCACAAAATACAAAACAAAATCAAAAATTTAGAGTAAAAGAACTTGGAGTTTTAAATAGAAAAACAAAAATTAAAGGCGATTTATATTTAAGTGCAAATATTATTTTACCAAAAGTTGAAGACTTAAGCCCAGAACTTGTAGCTCTTTTAGAAAAAGAGCTACAAGATTAAAGGATAAGAGATGGAAAAAAATAGTTATGTAGAGCCTGTATTTTTAATCTCAGCAGTTGCTGAGATTTTAAATATTCATCCACAAACCTTAAGACAGTATGAAAGAGAAGGTTTAATAAAACCTAGTCGTACAAATGGAAAAATAAGACTATATTCCCAAAAAGATATTAATCATATAAAATATGTTTTAACTCTTACAAGAGAATTAGGGGTAAATCTAGCTGGAGTTGATATTATTTTACAATTAAATAATAAAATAGAAGAGTTGGAGAATAGTTTACTAGAGCTAAAAAATAAAACAGTAAAGAGTTCAAGTTTATCTGTTGTTCCAAATGAAAAAGCTTTAGTTATCCAAAAAAGCTCGTTTGAAATGGTCGTTATTGAAAAAAATATAAATAAGAAAATAAAATAAACTTGTAATCACTTTTATCGATATAAAATTATCAAAAGCAGAAATTAAGTCAATATTTCTTATATTTCTAATCTAAAATAAATTTAAATTTAAAGGAAAATATTTGGATCCCGATATACAGTCCATTTTGATGTTATTAGTTGCACTATTATTAGTGTTTTTAAATGGTTTTTTCGTTCTCTCAGAATTTGCAATAGTAAAGGTTAGAAAAACTAAGCTTGAAGAATTTGTAAAACAAGGCAAAAAAAGTGCCTCTTTGGCTTTAAAAATGTCAAACTCTCTTGATACTTATTTAAGTGCTACTCAACTAGGAATTACTTTCTCTTCTTTAGCTTTAGGATGGATTGGTGAACCAGCACTTGCAAAACTTATAGAGTCAAATGTCTCTTTTCTTGCAAATAATCCTGTTCTTTTACATACAGTTAGTTTTGTAATTGCCTTCTCTATTGTTACATTTTTGCATGTGGTTTTTGGAGAAATTGTACCAAAATCTATTGCTATTGCAAAAGCTGAAGTTATGGTTTTATATATAGCAAAACCTTTATATATCTTTTGGGTAGTTTTTTATCCTCTTATTAAATTTTTTGATATTATGGCTGCTTCTGTTTTAAGGGTACTTGGTGTAAAACCAGCAACAGAGCATGAACTTTCACACTCAGAAGAAGAGCTTAGAATTATAGTAAATGAGAGTTTTAAAGGTGGACATATTGACTCAATTGAGAGTGAAATAATTAAAAATGCAGTTGATTTTTCTGAAACAGTTGCAAAAGAAGTTATGACTCCAAGAAAAGATATGGTATGTATAAATTCTGAAAAAACTCTTGAAGAAAATATAAAAAAAATATCTTCAACAAGACATACAAGATACCCATATTGTCACGGGGGAAAAGATAATATTACAGGTATGATTCATACTAGAGATTTATTAAATGATGCCTTAGATGGAAAAACTATTGATATTTCAAAATATGTAAGACCTATTATTATGGTTCCAGAAAATACATCTATTTCAAATATTTTAACAAGAATGAACAAAAATAGAATCCACTTAGCTTTAGTTGTGGATGAATATGGTGGAACTTCTGGGCTTATTACTATGGATGATATTCTTGAAGAGATTATTGGTGAAACAACAGATGAACACGATCCAAAACAAGAAACTATCAAAAAAATTGATGAAAATAACTATGAGCTAGATGGAATGGTAACAATTGAAAAAGTTGAAGAACTATTTGAAATAAGCTTTGATAAAAATGAGACATCAGTAACTATTGGTGGAAGAATTTTAAACTTACTTGGAAGACTTCCAACTGTAGGTGAAACAATAGAAGATATAGATTGCAACTACAAAATATTAGAAGTTGGAAATAATCGTATCAAAAAGATTTTATGTAATAAAAAAGTAGATTAACTCTACTTTTTTTATTTAACTCTCAAGCACTATATAAAAACTATCATAAAAATATAAAACCTAGCAATAAACTACGATTATTCAACAATTTTTAGATAATATTACACAATTTTTATTTATACTTAGGAGTAACATATAAATGAGTGCATCTATATTTAGAGAGTACGATATTAGAGGAATTTTTGAAAAAGAGTTAAACGAAGATATTGTAAAAAAGATTGGTTTTTATTTAGCAAAGGCTTTATTAAAAAGAGTTCCAAATGCTGTATATATGGCTGTTGGTTATGATGCAAGACTTCACTCACCAACTTTAAAAAATTGGTTAAGTTCTGGAATAAACAAAGCTGGATTAAAAGTTTTAGATATGGGACTTGTTCCAACTCCTGCAAATTATTTTGCAAACTTCACAGAGTTCAATAGTCTTAAGTGTGATGGTTCTGTGATGATTACAGGAAGTCATAATCCACCAGAGTACAATGGTTTTAAAATCACTTTAAATAAAGATCCATTTTTTGGGGAAGATATTTATGCTCTAGGGCGTGAAATTTTAGCTGATAGCTCAAAAATAGAAGATAATTTTGAAGCAACATCTATAAACTGTAAAGAGCAATATGTAGATTATATTGTAAATCATTTCTCTCACTTAAAATTAACTAATAAAGAGTTTGTATTTGATTGTGGAAATGGAGTTGCTGGAGTTGTTTTAAGAGAGATTCTTGATAGATTAAATATTAAACATAAAATTTTATTTGAAACTCCAGATGGAAATTTCCCAAATCATCATCCAGATCCAAGTGATGAACACACTTTAGAAGATATTAAAAAAGAGCTAGATAGTGGAAAATTTGCTTTTGGTTTTGCTTATGATGGAGATGCAGATAGAATTGCCCTACTTTCTCCAAAATATAACTTCAAAGGCGATATTTTAGCAATATTCTTCTCTAAACATATCAAAAATCCAACTGTTATTGGTGAAGTTAAATGTTCGCAAGTTATGTACGATACGATAAACTCTTATGGTAAAGCTATTATGTATAAAACAGGTCATTCAAATCTAAAAGTAAAAATCAAAGAAGAAAATGCCTCATTTGCTGCTGAAGTTTCTGGACATCTATTCTTTAATGATAGATATTTTGGATATGATGATGCTATATATGCAACATTTAGAGCTTTAGAGTTAATTGATGCTGGTTTTGATTTTGACAAAGCTTACGAAGCTTTACCTCAAGTTTACTCAACTCCTGAAATAAACATAACTGTAACTGAAGATACAAAGTTTAAAATCATAGAAGATTTAAAAGAGGCTTTACAAAATCCTTCAAAAGATTTTCCAAAAATCAAAGATATTATAACTGTTGATGGTGTTAGAGTTATCTTTGAAAAAGGTTGGGGATTAGTTCGTGCTAGTAATACAACTCCAAAACTAGTAACTAGATTTGAAGCAGATACAAAAGAGAATGCAAAAGTTTATGAAGATGCACTAATTAAACTTTTTAATGAAATAACAAAAAAATAATATAAAAAAAGGAAAAATAAAATGAGTACAGAAATTAATCCAATTAAAAAATGTCTATTTCCAGCTGCTGGATATGGAACAAGATTTTTACCTGCAACAAAAGCAACACCAAAAGAGATGCTACCTGTTTTAACAAAACCACTTATTCAATATGGAGTTGAAGAGGCTTTGGCTGCTGGAATTGAGAATATGGCAATAGTAACTGGAAGGGGAAAAAGAGCTATTGAAGATCACTTTGATATATCTTATGAACTTGAGCATCAAATAAAAGGTACAAGTAAAGAACACTATTTAACAGAAATTAGAAGTGTTATTACAAAATGTACTTTCTCATATACAAGACAAATAGAGATGAAAGGTTTAGGTCATGCTATTTTATGTGGTGAAAACTTAATAGGAAACCAACCTTTTGCTGTACTTCTTGCAGATGATTTATGTGATGCAGACAAAGATGGAGTTTTATCTCAAATGGTTGAACTTTATAAAAAATATCACTGTTCAATTGTTGCAATTGAAGAGATTCCAAAAGAAGATACAAATAAATATGGAGTAATTGCTGGAAATGAGATTGAACCAGGTATTTTTATGGTAAAAGATATGGTTGAAAAACCAGAGCCTGAGGTTGCACCATCAAACTTAGCAATTATTGGAAGATATATTTTAACTCCAGATATTTTTGATATTATTAAAGAGACAAAACCAGGAAAAGGTGGAGAGATTCAAATTACTGATGCACTTTTAACTCAAGCAAAAAAAGGTATGGTTTTAGCATATAAATTTAAAGGTCAAAGATTTGATTGTGGAAGTATTGATGGATTTGTAAAAGCTACAAATCACTTTTATGATAAATCAATCAAAGATGAAAAAAAAGAGAAAAAAGAGAACGGTAAAAAATAATGAAAAATAATCTTTATTACCCTTTTGTATCTTTAAGCGATGAAGATATTTTTAGTGAAATAAAAAAAGAGAGAGAAGATATTGGATACTACACTTTACCATATAGTGATACTTCTAACATAAAATCAAGACTCGATAATCTTGATTTTAAACAAAAGCAAATAGCTATTATTGGAATTGGTGGAAGTACTTTAGGTACTTATGCAATATACAACTTCTTAAAATATAATAAACAAAGAAATAAAACTCTAAAAAAAGAGCTTTTCTTCTTTGAAAGTACAGACCCAATAAATTTAAATGGAACAATAGCTCAATTAAATTTAGAAGATACTCTTTTTATAGTAATTTCAAAATCTGGTACAACTATTGAGACTATCTCTATTTTTAAATATTTAAGCTCTCTTGTAAAAATGACTAAAGAGAATCTTTTAGTAATTACTGAAGATGATAGTAAATTAAACTCTTTTGCAAAAGCAAATGATATTTCAACTTTTGAAATACCAAAAAATGTAGGTGGAAGATTCTCTGTTTTATCAAATGTAGGCTTAGTACCGCTATATTTGGCTGGTTTTGATATAGATGAGCTTTTAAAAGGTGCTAGAAAAATATCTACTTCATTTTTTGAACAAAATGAGCTATATAATCAACTTTTGAAAAAAGCAAGAACATATTATGAGTATAAAGATGTTTATAATATAAATGCAATTTTCTCTTATTCTCAACTTCTTGAAGGCTTTAATAAGTGGTATATTCAACTTTGGGGAGAAAGCCTTGGTAAAATAGATGCAAACAATACAAATCAAGGTTTAACTCCAATTGGGCTTTTAGGTCCAGTTGATCAACACTCATTTTTACAGCTAATAGTTGAAGGAAAAAGAGATAAAACTGTAACATTTATAAAAATAAAAGATTTTAAAGATGATACAAAAATTTCTCCTATATCTTTAAATAGCCTTGAAGAGCTTGATTATATAAATGGTTTAGATTTCAAAGAGCTTATAAATCTTCAAGCAGATGCTACTATTGCTTCAGTTAAAGAGTATAAAAAAGATATTCCAATAGATTTAATAGAAATTGAAGAGATAAGTGAATTCGAGATTGGTAAACTTCTATTTTACTATGAACTTTTAACTTCAATTGTTGGAAAATTCTTAAGAATAAATACTTATGACCAACCAGGTGTTGAGGGTGGAAAGATTATTTTAAAAGAGATGTTAAAAAGTAAAAACTAAGATATGGAACATATATTTACAAGTTTAATTCCTATTTTTTCACTTATTGTGATTGGATACTTATTTAAAAAAATAAGTTTCCCATCACACGAATTTTGGCCAATGGCTGATAAACTAACATATTATGTTTTAATGCCATCTCTTCTTATATTTACACTTTCAAAAGCAAAAATAGATATAAATAGTATAGATTTAATAGTAGTTTCTTCTATTGCTATATTTTTAACCCTACTTGTTTTAGTAATTTTTAACAAAATAAGTCCAACTACAAATAGTTCATTTACCTCTATAGTTCAAGGTGGTATAAGATTTAATACCTATGTATTTTTGGCATTAAGTGGTTCTATTTTTGGTGAAAATGGACTAATTTATGCAGCAATTATTATTAGTTTTGCAATTCCACTTTTAAATATCTTTTGTATATCTATTTTTGCTTTTTACTCAAATAATCAAAAAATAAGCTTTTATTATCTTTTTAAATCAATAATATCTAACCCTTTAATAATCTCTTGTTTTATTGGAGCTTTATTAAATTTATCTAATTTTTCAATGCCTATTAGTATAGAAAATCTTTTAAAAATTTTAGCAAATGCAGCTCTTCCTTTAGGGCTTATATCTATTGGATATACTTTAGTTTTAAAAGAACTTACAAATGCAAAAAAAGATTTAACTATTACTATGTTTGCCAAATTTATCGTGTTACCTATTTTTATCTATATTTTTGCAAAATATTTTGGATTAAACGATTTAATGGCTTCTGTTTTGGTTTTATTTGCAATTATGCCAACAGCTCCAAGTGCTTTTATACTAGCAAGACAATTAAATGGTGATTTATCTTTAATTACAAATATAATTACCGTACAAACAATTATTGCTTCTATATTTCTAATTTTATTTGTAAATTATTTTATATAAGTTCTATTTTGGCTCTATACTACAATAGTAGCCAACTCCTTGCATATTTGTTAAAAAATTATCTGGTAGTTTTTTTCTCAAGTTCTTTATAAATAATCTCAAAGCATTTTGAGACATATTTGAATCATCATCGCAAATATAATTTTGAATCTCTTCATAACTTACTACCCTATTTCTTGATGATAATAATAACTTCAAAAACATTGACTCTTTTTTTGTTAAGACAAAATCAACTTCATCTATTTTTACAATAGATCTATTTATATCAAAATATGAATTTTTTGTTAAATAATAAATATCATCATTTTTATAAGAGTCTAAAAATAGCTCAAAAGCCTCATTTAACTTATCTTGTGTAATTGGTTTTACTATATATCTAAGTAAAAATAACTCTGTCGCACTTAGTAAATAATCTGTATTTGTATATGCTGAAGTTATAATAACTCTTGTATTTTTATCATTTTGTCTAATTTTTTTTATAAATTCAATTCCTGTCTCATTTTCTAATTTTATATCAGTTATTATCAAATCTGGTCTATTTTCTAAATATAATTTTTCTGCATTTTTTATATTTGAAGATAAAAAAACTTTTCTAAAATAGTATTCTAGTATCTCTTTTATATTATTTTGTATTCCTAAATCATCTTCAATATATAAAACAGTATAGTTATTTAGCTTGTCAAATTTGTTCATATTATAAAAATCCATTAGTAAAGATGTGTTATTATAACAAAGCTTTATTAAATGAGGATATTTTGAACTACAACATTGAAAAAAATCTACTAAAAACTATTATGATAAGCTTTTTAACAATTATGACAACTATGATTTTAGCAATATCATTTTTTTATTTAAAAAATACTCACGATAACTTTGATAAAAATACAAAAGCTTATGAAAATGAGTATTATCAAGAGAAAAAAGATATTTTAAAAATGAAAGTAACTATGGTTAGTGATATTTTGGATTATATTTTTTCAAATTCTTTATTAAATAAAGAGGACCAAAAAAAATATGCTATTGAACTTTTGAGTAATCTTACCTTTGAACAAAATAAGAGTAACTATATTTTTGTTTATGAAGTTGTAAATTTTGAAGGTGGAGATAATTTTGCAAAAATGTTGGTAAACCCAAATAGACCTGATTTAATTGGTCAATTTATTTCTACAAATGAAGTTGATATGAATGGTATAAAGTTTAGAGAAGAGTTTTTAGAAAATATTAAAAAATATGGAGAGTCTTACACCTCTTATTCATATAAAAAACCAGATTCAAAGGATTTTATATATAAGTTATCATATTTTAAACTCTATCCTAAATATAATTGGATTATTGCTGTTGGTGTATATACAGATGATATAGAAAATGAGTTAAATCTTAGAAAAACTGAACAAAAATATGAAATAAAAAATCAGATTTTCCAAAATGTAATTCTTTTCCTTTTATTTTTGACCATAGCTATTTTAATATCAATTGCAATATCAAATGAGATTTATAAAATCTTAAAAAAATATAGACAACAAGTTAATGAAAATGAGAAAGAGTTAAAAGTTTTAAACAAATCTTTAGAAGAGATGATGTCAAATATAGCTCATCAATGGAGACAACCTTTAGCTGAAATATCTTCAATTTTGATGTTAATAAAATTAAAATTTGATACAGAAAAATTAGATTCTGCATTAATGGAGCAAAAAACTAAAGAAGCAAATATGGTTTTAGAATATATGTCAAATACTATTGATGATTTTAGAGGATTTTTTTCTACAAATAAAGAAAAAGAACAATTTAATCTAAATGAATTTATAAATAATGTTGTACTAATAAACTCAACAATACTCAAAACAAATAATATAAAAGTCGATATAAATATAGATAAAAATATCTTTATAAAAACAATAATAAACGAATATCAGCAAGTTATTTTAAATATTTTAACAAATGCAAAAGATGCTTTAGTTGAAAAAAAGATAGAAAATCCATATATAAAAATCTATGCAAAAGAGACTTTAGAGTCAGTTTCACTATTTATAGAAGATAATGCAAAAGGTATATCTATAAAGCCAATTAATAAAATATTTGATGCCTATTTTACGACTAAATCATATTCAAATGGGACTGGAATTGGACTTTATATGTCAAAAATGATAGTAGAAAAAAATATGAAAGGTAAACTAAAAGTAGAAAACAAAAACGAAGGTGCTATTTTTACAATTGCACTTTTGAAAGATTAATTTATAAAATATGAAGCTATAAAAAAACCCTACAAACAAACCTCTTTTTCATATAAAATATAAATAAAAAGGCTTTATATGATTTTAGGTGTTTCATCTTGTTTATTAGGAAATATGTGCAGATATGATGGTCATGAAGCAAAAGATGATTTTGTATCAACTAGTTTAAAAGAGCATTTTTCTTTTCTTTCATATTGTCCTGAAAATGCTATTTGGAACTCTCCAAGAGTTGCAGTTAGGCAAGTTTTAGTAGATGATAAAGTTAAAATATTTACATCTACAAAAGAGCCAATTGATGTAAGTGATGCTTTAGAGGATATTTGTGAGAAGATGGCAAACAAAGCTTTAAATGACAATCTTTCTGGTTTTATTTTAAAATCTTCATCTCCATCTTGTGGGATGGAAAGAGTAAAAGTTTATCAGCCATTAAATGCCCCTTCAGTAAAAAATGGTGTTGGAGTTTTTGCAAGAAAACTAAAAGAGAAAATGCCCTATCTTCCTATGGAAGAGGAAGGTAGATTAAATGATGCTTGGCTAAAAGAGAATTTTTTAATGCAAGTTTACTCTTATAATGATTTAAAAAATTTGCTTAAAAATGAGAAAAAATTATCAAATCTTGTAGATTTTCACACATCTTATAAATATTTAATCTACTCAAAATCTCAAAACTCATATAAAGTTTTAGGAAAAATTGTTGCAAATCAAGAAAAAAAAGAGATTGAAACTATTTATAAAGAGTATGAAGACGAGTTTTTAAAAGCGATTGCCATAAAATCAACTATAAATAAAACCTATAATATTTTACTACATATTTTTGGCTACTTTAAAAAACATTTAGAAAAAGAGGAAAAAGCAGATATTTTAAACACTATTAATGAGTTTAAATCAAAAACCATTCCACTAATAAGTATTATAAATATCTTTAATATCTACACAAAAAAGTTTGATATAAAGTATCTGAAAACTCAAAAATTTTTAAATCCATACCCATCAAAACTTGCACTTAGAAGTGATTTAAAGGCTTTTAAATGAAACAGATTTTATGGTTTAGAAGAGATTTAAGAGTAATTGATAGTGCAATTTTAGCAGATGCTAAAAGTATAGGAAACGAAGTTTTGCCCATATTTATATTTGATAAAAATATCTTAGAAAAGCTTCCAAAAGATGACAAAAGAGTAACTTTTATATACCAAAATGTAATAAAATTAAAAGAGAATTTAAAAAAGCTAAATCTTGATTTAGCAATATTTTCTGATACTCCTAAAAATGTTTTTACAAAGTTAAAAAATCTTGGTTTTGATGAGATTTTAACTTCAATAGATTTTGATTTTTATGCAAAAAAAAGAGATGAAGAGATTTCAAAGATTTTGCCACTAAAAAGATATATTGACTCATTTTTAATAAATCCTCAAAATATTTTAAAAAAAGATAACACTCCATATAAGGTTTTTACAGCTTTTTACAACTCCTTGGAGTTTTTGCACCAGTCAAATGAGATAAAAGAGCTTGAAAGTACAAATAATATTAAAAAGCTAAAAAAAGTAGATTTTGATTATAGTTTTGTTCCAACTCTTCAAGATTTAGGATTTATAGAGCAAAAATTACCAAATTTTTTATATAAAAGTGCAGATGATTTAATAGAGGATTTTTTAGAAAAACTAGAAAACTATCAAGAAAATAGAGATTATTTTCATTTAGATGGTGGCTCAAACTTAAGTGTGCATTTAAGATTTGGACTAATATCTTCTAAAATGCTTTTTAATAAAATTAAAAAACTAAAAGCACCAAAAAAAGAGATAGATTTCTATATAAGAGAGCTTTTTTGGAGAGAGTTTTATAACTATATTTTATACCATTTTCCAAACTCAGAATTTGAAAACTTTAAAGATATTAAAGTAAATTGGAATGAAAATGAAGATGATTTTATAAGCTGGTGCAAAGGCGAAACAGGAGTTCCAATAATTGATGCAAGTATGAAATATCTAAAACAAACTGGACTTTTACATAATCGTTTACGAATGATAGTCTCTTCATATCTTACAAAAAATCTTTTAATAGATTGGAAAAAAGGTGAAAGATATTTTGCTTTAAAACTTCTTGATTATGAAACTAGTTCAAATATTGGATCTTGGCAGTGGAGTGCTAGTACGGGAGTTGATAGTGTGCCATATTTTAGGGTTTTTAATCCATATTTACAATCCAAAAAATTTGATAAAGATGCAATATTTATCAAGAGTGTTTTAAAAGAGTTAAAAGATATTGAAGCTAAAGAGATACATAAAGAAAATGGTGTACAAGAGAATATTTTTCTAAACTATCCAAAACAACTTGTAGGTATAAATTTTTCAAGGCAAAGAGCAATTTTGGAGTTTAAAAGGGCAAATAATGAAAAAAACTGATATTGCAGTTGTTGGAAGTGGAATTGGTGGAAGTTTAATATCAATTTTAAATAAAGACAAGGATTTAATACTATTTGAAAAAGACAAAAATCTAGGTGGAACTGCATCAACTTTTAAAAGATTTGGAAACTATTTTAATAGTGCAGCTACTACTTTTGTAGGTTATGAAGAGAATCATATTATAAAAGATTTTTTTGATACGGCAGGTTTTAAACCAGATTTAATAAAGAGTTCTTATGCCTACAGATCTATTATAAATGGAAAAATCATTGATAGAAAAACAGATTTTGAGGAGTTTTTAAATAGTTTAAATAGAGTTTTTTATAACAAAAACAATAGATATTTTTGGCAAACTTTAAGAGATATTGATAAAAGATTTTGGAGTTTAAAAAATATATATTTTGCAAAATATAGTATAAATTCATATTTAAAAAGTCTAAAAACTATTGAAATACTTTTTAAAGAGTATAAATTTCTTCTATTTAAACAAGCTGATAGTTTTATAAAAGAGACTCTTGGAGAGATATCAAAAGAGTATCAAGATTTTATCGATGCACAACTTCAAATCACACTTCAATCAACTTCAAAAAAAATCCCTTTACTATCTTTTGCAATAGCTTTATCTTACCCTTTTCATAAAATATTCTATGCAAATAATGGAATGGGAAAACTTTTTGATGATATGTTAAAAGATATAAATTTGAAGAAAAATGAGGAGATTTTATCTATTAAAAAAGAGCATAATCTTTACAGATTAATCTCTACAAAAGATGAGTATTTAGCATCTAAAATTATTTTAAATGCACCTGTTTTTGAATCAAGCAAACTTTTCGTAGATGAAAAGATTAAAAAATATTACAATAGATTTAAATTTTATGATCAAAGTGCTTTTGTTATTTATCTGAAAATAGATTCAAAAAATAGCTTTTTAAACCACTACCAAATTATTTTAAATGAGGTAATTCCAAATACAGTTTCAAAAAGCTTTTTTGTATCTTTTAGCCATAAAGATGATGAAAAACTATCAAAAAATGGCTACTCTGTTACAATATCTTGCCATACAAAAGCCCTATTTTGGGATAATTTAGAAAAAGATGAATATGAGAAACAAAAAAATATTACAAAAGATTTCATCTTAAATGAGCTTTTAAAAAACATACAAGATATAAAAAAAGATGATATTAAACTAGAGTTTTGTGCAAGTAGTAAAACATTTAAAAGATATATAAATAGGCTAAATTGTGGTTCTATGCCACTTGATTTAGGAAATATTTTAAAAATACCAAGTGCTAAAACTCCTTTTAAAAATCTTTATAATATTGGAGATTCTGTATTTGCAGGTCAAGGATGGCCTGGAATTGCCTTGGGTGTAAAAGTTTTAAATGAAGAGCTATAAAAAGCTAATTTGGCTAAGATAAGAAAAAAGGTTTAAAATGCTAAAAAATGAGTTGGAAATATCTTTAAAAGATTGGCTAAATATTTTAATAATTGGGCTTTTATTTGGTTTTTTCCAATCATTAATCTTCTACTTTTTAAATGAATCTTTACAAAATAGCTCTACAATTATTTTTAGTGTTTCAACAGCTTTTTTTATCTCAATTTTTGCATATATTTTAATAAGCTTTTCAAACAACTTTTTACTTCCAAAAATACCAAATAAACTATGGACTTTTTTTAGCTTAATATTCTCATTTTTATCTGGATTTTTAGGCTTTATTTTAGGCTATTTTATATTTCTAAAAACAGGCTCAAATATAATAATCTTAATAAAAAACTTTTGGTTTTTTCTAGCTATTGTTGTAGGATTTTTAACACTTTTAATAGCTTTGATTTTACATCAATTTGTATCTTTGAAAAATAAAAATAACCAAATAGAAAAAGAGATTTTAGAGTCAAAACTAAAATCTCTTGAAAATGAACTAAATCCTCATTTTTTATTTAATGCTTTAAATTCTGTATCTCAACTAATTTATATTGACAAGAAAAAAGCAGAAGATGCAGTTTTACAACTATCAAAATTTTTAAGAAATGCTATAAATAAAGAGAGTTTAGTTACACTTGAAAATGAGATTTTAATGGTTCAAACTTATGTTGGAATTGAGAATATTAGATTTGACAATAAAGTAGTTTTGCATATAGATGATTATAAAGATTTAAAATTTGTAAAAATACCAAAATTTTCAATTCAACTTTTGGTTGAAAATGGTATAAAACATGGATATTTGGGAAAAGAGTTAAATATTTATATTAAATTTAATATAAACTCTATAACGGTTTTAAATGATGGTAAAAAGAGTTCAAATATCAAGTTTAAAACAGGTTTATCAAATTTAGAAAATAGATTAAAAATATTAAATATAGGAAAACTTGAATATATTTCAGATAGTGAAAATATGGCTTTTTCTATTATTTTAAAGGATAAAAATTGAAAGTATTAATAGTAGATGATGAGAGTTTGGCACTTGCAAGATTAAAAAGAGTTTTAAATGATAACAATATTTTTGATGTAGTTGAATTTAGTGACCCTTTAGAAGCTATAAAAGAGATTTCAAAAACAAAATTTGATGCTGCTTTTTTGGATATCTCTATGCCAAATTTTAGTGGTTTAGAACTAGCTGAACTAATACTTAATATTGAGCCAAAAACTTTTATAGTGTTTCAAACTGCTTATGAAGAGTATGCTTTGGATGCCTTTAAAAAAGGTGGAATTGGGTATTTGCTAAAACCTGTTGAAGATATTGAACTCAAAAAAATATTAAAAAAAATATTTTTGTATAAAGATGAAAAAGTTAATAGTTCAAAAAAAATTTTAGGAAAGGTTTCTGATAAAATCTATTTAATTGAGATAGATGAGATTTTTTATATAAAAGCTGATTTAGATGAGATTATTATACGAACTAAAGAGAATTTTGTTTATGCAAAAAAGAAGATTGGAGATTTAGAAGAGATATTAAAAGATAAAAACTTTTTTAGAGTTCACAGATCTTACATTGTAAATGTTGATAAGATAAAATCTATAAAAAGTGTAGAACAATCAAAGCTTGAGATATATTTTAGTGGTATTGATGAGTTTATAGTTAGTTCAAAAGATGGGGCAAAAGAGTTTAGAGAGTATTTAGATAAAAAAAGTATATAAATTGGCATTAAAGTAGTACCAAAAATTTTAAATTCTATTAAAATTTTAAAAAAAGAGGAGTAAGTATGCCTACATCATCTTGTATAAAGTGTCAAACTTTACCAATAATAAAAGATAAGGAATCTAATCTTATTTTTGGTTTTGAGGTTGTTGAGTTGTCTAAAAAATTTAGAGATTTTTTAGATGACAGTGGTATTAATTATTTAAAAGAGGATAGTTTGACAGTTGTTGTAAAAACTTCTTCTTTTATTGAGTTTTTAAGTAATCTTCTTTCAAAAAATATTTTTAAAAAACATGAAAGAGAAGCTATTTATATTCTTAGTTTAAGTGAAAATGAAAAGCTCGATTACTCAAAAATTAGAGATGTAAAGAGTTTGGAAAAGTACAAAAATTTAATCTCAGCTCAAGAGTTATCATCTTTACTCTCAAAAGGTGGTTTAACAGCACATTTTCAACCAATTTTAGATGTAAAAACTAATACAATTTATGGTTATGAAACTCTTGCAAGAGGTGTAAATGAGGATGGAACATTAGTTTATCCAGATAAACTTTTTACTTGGGCAAAAGATGGAGATATGCTTTTTTACTTAGATAGAGCTTGTAGAGAGAGTTCGCTAAAAACTGCTGCTATTAAAAATATTAGAGCAAAGGTTTTTATAAACTTTATTCCAACAGCAATTTATGATCCAAATCACTGTTTGCAATCTACTGTAAAATGGGCGAAATCTTTAGAGTTCGATCCAAAAAATGTAATATTTGAAGTTGTTGAGAGTGAAAATATAGAAGATATTGAACACTTGAAAAATATTTTGAATTTTTATAAATCAAAAGGTTTTATGGTAGCATTAGATGATGTTGGAAGTGGATACTCCTCTTTAAATATGATTGTTCAACTTTTGCCTGATATTGTAAAAGTTGATAGAGAAATAATAAAAGATATTGATAAAAATAGAGCAAATCAATCTGTTTTTGCAGCTATAGTAAATATTGCAAAAGAGAATAATATTACAGTTTTAGCAGAAGGTATTGAGACTAAAGAGGAGTATTTATACTTAAAAGACAACGGTGCTTCATTGGTGCAAGGTTACTACTTTGCAAAGCCATCTTCGGAGCCAATTAGAAAAATTAATTTTTAAGGAGTTAAAAATGTTAAAAGAGATTTTATTTACAGGACTTGGTGGAGCGTTACTTTTAAAAGAGCGAGTTGAAGAGGAGTTAAAAACTCTTGAGGAGAAAGGAAAAATAAAAACTTCTGATGCAAAAAGTTTTTTAGAATCTTTAGAGCAAAAAGGAAAAGATGAAGATGAGAGAGTTAAAGCTAAGATAAAAGAGATGTTTAAAGAGGTTTTAGATGAGTTAGGAGTTGCTACAAAAGCTGATTTAGAAAAATTAAAAGAGGATTTAAAATAAAAACTTTTTTTATATATCTAAAACTTTTTTCGCCTTTTAGAGTCTATTTAATTTTTAGATTTTTGCTATCTCTTTTTTTACTTATCAAAAAAAGGGATAGTTTTTTGTTGATTAAACCATTAAATCCAAAAAAATTAAAAGAGGCTATTTTTTATTTGGGAGCAAGTTTTATAAAACTTGCTCAAGTTTTGGCAACTAGGTCTGATTTTTTTTCAAAAGAGTATTTAGATGAACTAAAAGAGCTTCACGATAAGCTTCCAAAAATGTCTAAAAAAGATTTTGAAAAAGTTTTAAAAGACTCTTTTCAAGATGATATTTTTAAAAATTTTGAAGATGAACCAATAGCAAGTGCTTCAATAGGGCAAGTTCATATTGCATATTTAAAAGATGATACAAAAGTTGCAGTAAAACTTAGAAGAAAAAATATAGAAAAACAAGTAAGAGTTGATATAAAGATATTAAATTTTTTTAACAAATTTTTTAGACCACTTTTTTCATACTACACAAAAAACTCTATAGATGCTGTTATAAGTGAGTTTTCAAGTATGATAAAAGATGAGACAAATCTTAGTATTGAGCTTGAAAATCTAAAAAAATTCTCCAAAACTTATGAGGATTGTGAAGTTTTATTTCCTAAACCTTACGAAGAGTTTTGTAGTTCTAGTGCTATTGTTATGAGTTTTATGGATGGTTTTAGGTTTGATAACAAAAACTCTTTAGAGAAATATGATATTGATTTTAAAGAAATTATCTCAAAACTTGTAAATTTTTATACAAAACAGATGTTAATAAACGGTTATTTTCATGCTGATCCTCATCCTGGAAATTTGCTTGTAAATACAAATGGAGATTTGATTTTACTTGATTTTGGAATGGTTAAAACTATATCAAATGATTCAAGAGTTGCAATTATTGAGCTAATTGATGGTGCAAATAAAGAAGATTTTGAAACTTTTGTAAAAGCAAATAAGAAACTAGGAACTATTAGTTATGAAGCACCTGAAAGTTTGATGATTGAGTTTAGTCAAAAGATGTTTGATATTTTTTCAAATGATAATTTATCTAGTGAATCTATGCAAAAACTAGCATTTGAAGTCTTAGAAAGTACAAGAGATTTACCATTTAAGCTTCCAAGTGATGCTGTTTATATATTAAGAGTTAGTGCAATTATAGAAGGTCTTGGAACAACTTATATAGAAAATTTTAATGGTGTAAAAGATATTTTACCAATCTTAAAAGATAATATTCCAAAAGCTTTGGGTTATAAAACAACTCTGACTGAAAATATTATTGATGAGATTGAAACTCTTCCAAAGCTTATAAAATCTTTTAAAAATATTCTACTTAAAAGTTCAAAAGGAGAACTTGAAGTTTTATTAAACAAAGAGCAACTAGATTTTATAAAAAAAGATTTAAAAGAGTATTTTGGCTCTTATTTTAAAATATTTGCCCTAATGTTATTTGCTATATTTTTAATATTTTATGATGAAAATCTAAAAAATATTGCACTTATTTTAGTATCTTTTGCATTTCTTAGAGTAATATTTCTAAAATAAATATATTAACTAGCACAAAAGCCCTACAAACAATCATAAATTTCATGTAAATTACTATAAAAAATAGGAATTTATATGAAAAGAGCAATAGTTTTAATGAACATGGGAGGACCAAATAATATTAATGAAGTAAAGGTTTTTCTTCACAATATGTTTAATGACAAATATATTATAGGTGTTCCGCAACCAATTAGAGCAATAATTGCAAAATTAATAATTTTTAGAAGATTAAATATTGCAAAAAAAAACTATGAAGAGCTTGGCGGAGTTTCTCCAATTGTTGGATATACAAAAAGATTAGTAAGAAGACTTCAAAAAGTTGTAGATGCAAAAGTTTTTTATGAAATGAGATATACTCCACCTTTTGCAAAAGATATTATGAAAGATTTAAAAGAGTATGATGAAATATATGCAATTCCTATGTATCCACACTACTCAAAAACTACAACTTTGTCATCAATTGAAGATTTTATGAAGTGTGCAAAAGAGCATAAAATAGATAATAAAATCAAAACTATAAATAGCTACTATGATAATATCTTTTATAATCAGGCTATCGTTGATAGAATAAAAGAGTGTTTAAATGGTGATGATTCAAATGATTTTGAACTAGTTTTTTCAGCACATGGATTAACTCAAAGAACAATAGATAAAGGTGATTTATATCAAAAACATATTTTAGCAAATGTAAAGTGCGTAAAAGAAGAGTTAAAAAAACAGAATATTAATTTCAAAAAAATAGATATTGCATATCAATCAAGAGTTGGTCCTATGAAATGGCTTCAGCCATATATGGAGGATAAACTAAAAGAGCTTGGAAAAAAAGTTATTATTTATCCCATTTCATTTACAGTTGATAACTCTGAAACTTTGGGTGAGCTTGTTTTAGAGTATGGAGAGTTAGCAAAAAAATATGGAATAGAAGATTATAGAGTTGCAAAAGCACCAAATAATAATCCTTATTTTATAGCAGCTTTAAAATCTATTTATGAGGATTTAAAATGAATAAAATATCAAATATATTGTTAATTATTTTTACAACTTTATTTTTCGTATCTTGTAGTACAAAATATGATTATGATCTAAAAACTGTACAAAATGTTGATTTAAATAGATATATTGGTTCTTGGTATGAAATTGCTAGATTTGAACACTATTTCCAAAAAGATTGTAAAAATGTAAAAGCAAACTACACTTTAAAAGATGATGGTAGAATAGATGTTTTAAATAGTTGTACAAAAATATCTACAAATAAATATAAACAAGCAACTGCTATTGCATATAGTGTAAATAGCTCAAATAGCAAATTAAAAGTTAGTTTTTTTAGACCATTTTATGCTGATTACTGGATTTTGGATTTAGATAAAGATTATAAATATGCGATTATTGGAACACCTTCAAAAGAGTATTTATGGATAATTTCAAGAGAAAAAACTATAGATGATAAGCTTTTGAACTCTCTTTTAAAAAAAATAGAAAATCTAGGATTTGATAGTTCAAAACTTATTTTTACAATTCAAGATAATAAATAAAAAAGGAGATTCTATGAAAACTGTTGCAATATCAGGAGCTAGTGGTTTTGTTGGACAAAATTTAGTTAATTATTTAGAAAAACAAAACTATAAAGTTTTAAAAATCTCAAGAGAAATTTTAACAAACTCTACAAAATTAGATGAGATTATAAAATCTTGTGATGTAATTATAAATTTAAATGGTGCAAATATAATAAATAGATGGAGTGAGAGTTATAAAAAACTTTTGATTTCAAGTAGACTTGATACTACAAAAAAACTTGTTGAATCTCTAAATAGAGTTGAAAAAAAAGATAAACTATTTATATCAACATCAGCTGTTGGAATTTATGACAATAGTGCTAAATATGATGAAAATGGCTCTTTCTCAAATGATTTTTTATCAACTCTTTGTCAAAATTGGGAAAAAGAGGCACAAAAAGCAAAAAGTGAAAGTGTAAAAGTTGCTATTTTTAGATTTGGAATAGTTTTAGGAAAAAATGGTGGAGCATTTCAAAAGATGATAACTCCTTTTAAACTAGGTCTTGGTGGAATTATAGGAAGTGGTAAACAACACTTTTCATATATTCACATAGAAGATTTGATAGAAGTTTATAAGTTTGTAATAGAGAATAGCTTTGATGGAGTATTTAATTGTACAGCTCCAACCCCTACGACAAACTATGAGTTTACAAAGACACTAGGAAGAGTTTTAAATAGACCAACTATTTTTCCTATCCCAGAGTTTGTTTTAAAACTGATATTTAGTGAAGGTGCAAAAGTTTTAACTGATGGGCAAAGTGCTGTTCCTAAAAGGCTTTTGGAGTTTGGGTTTGAGTTTAAATATAAAAATATAGAAGAGTGTTTAAAGGAGATTTGTGGAAAATGACAAAACTATATATTAACAAAGTAAAAGTTTCTTCAGAAAAGTATGAAAAAAAACTATAAAAAAAGAGTGAAAATAAATTTTCACTCTTTTCTACTTTTATATTAAGTTTATTAAACCTTAATACCCAAACATTAAATCTGGAAGCCATAAAGATATAGCAGGAATATATGTGATTAGAACCAATCCCAAAAGAAGAACCAAAGTCATAGGTAATGAAGCCTTTATAACTTGTCCCATGGATAGTCCTGTAATCCCACTTGCAACAAAGAGGTTAAGTCCAACAGGAGGAGTTAGCATCCCTATTTCCATATTTACAACCATAATAACCCCAAGGTGAATTGGATCAATTCCAAGTGCAATTCCAATAGGAAGTAGAAGTGGAACTGTAATCATAACAACAGAACTAGGCTCCATAAATTGTCCCATAATTAAAAGTAAAATATTTACAATAAGTAAGAACATTATAGGGCTTACATTTGCTTCTAATATCATTTGAGTAATTGTTTGTGGAATTTGCTCATCTGTTAAGAAGTGTGCAAAAAGCATAGCATTTGCAATGATAAAGAAAATCATAGAGCTTGTTTGAACTGAATCAAGTATAATTTTATATAAATCTTTCATTTTAATATCTCTATAGATAAAAAATGAGATAAATAAAGCATAAAATACACTCACAGCCCCTGCTTCAGTTGGTGTGAAAATACCACCATAAATTCCCCCAATAACCACAAATATAATTAATAATGCCCAAAACGACTCTCTAAATGTTTTAAATATTACAGAGAAACTTGCCATTTTAGTAGCTTTAAAACCGCTTCTTCTAGCTAGTATATATGTTGCAATCATCATCATACCACCTATCATAAGACCTGGAATTACCCCAGCCATAAATAGTTTTCCAATAGATTCATCAGCACTAACACCATAAACAATAAATACAACAGAAGGTGGAATTAAAATTCCTAATGTTCCAGCAGTTGTAATAGTACCAATAGCAAATTGCTCATTATATCCAGCTTGTTTAATAGCACCATACATAACTGAACCAATAGCAGCAACTGTTGCAGGAGAACTTCCACTAATAGCAGCAAAAATAATAGATGCCAAAATAGCAGCTATTGGAAGCCCACCTGGAAGATGTCCAACTAAACTTTTTGCAAAGTTAATAATTCTAGCAGCCGCACTTCCTCTTGAAAGAAGCGAACCAGCTAGAATAAACATTGGAATTGCCATAAGTGTATATTTATTTAAACCATTAAAAATATTATCAACTATTCCCATTAAATCATTATTTGTATACAAAAATGCAGATGCAAGAGTACTAGCTCCAAGTGCAACAGCAACAGGAACTCCAATTAACATCAAAGCAAAAAGTAAAATAAAAAGTGTAGCTATAACCATAACTATTTTTCTCCCTTAATCTCTTCTATAATAGCTTCGTGTTCGCTAAATAGTTTGATATTATTTGCATCTGTTTTATAAAGTTCTATAAGTTTTTCAAAAACTCTATAAGCTGCAAGTAAAAATGCAATAGGAACAACTAGTTGTGGTATCCATAAAGGAACTTGTAAATCAACATTTATCTCTTCAAATTCCATTAAGAATAGTGTAAGTTTATATCCCAGAAAAGATATAAAAAGAAGATACAAAATAGACAATAGGTTTGCAAAAATTAAAAAAGCTTTAAGTACAGATGGAGAAAATTTCTCTATTAAAATAGTAATAGAAATATGAGCTCCTTGCTTAAATCCATAAGCTGCTCCAAAAAGTGCTGACCAAATAAAAAAGTAGTTTGTAAGCTCACCAGCCCATGGTAAACTCATATCAAAGGCATATCTTAAAACTACATTCAAAAATGCTAGTGAAACTCCCAAAACCATACCGTAAACGGCTATGGTTTGGTTGATTGTACCAACAATAATATCAAAAATATTAAACAGTTTTTTCATAATTCTTCTTTATTATTTTGTTTCAAGAGCTTGTTTGATTAAATCTTCACCAATTATATTGTAGAACTTAGGATAAACACCCTCCATAACTTTTCTCCAGCTCTCTTTTTGTGCATCATTTAACTCAATAATTTCAAGTCTTTTTGATTCAGCTGCATATTTTCTAAGCTCTTCCATAAATTTAATATCTTCAGCTGCTGCTGCTTTTCTCTCTAAGTCTGTTGCTTCTTTCATAGCTTGAGCCACTTTTTCTTGTAAATCAGCAGGTAAGCTATCCCAGAACTTTTGATTCATAACAACTAAATATCCTAAATATCCATGGCTACTTAAAGTTAAGCTAGATTGAACTTCGTGGAATTTTTTTGTATAGAAGTTTGAAAGTGGATTTTCTGTCGCATCAACAACACCTTGTTGAAGTGCTGAGTAAACTTCTGAAAATGGAAGAATTTGTGGATTTCCACCAACAATTTTAAACTGCTCTTCTAAAACTTTTGAAGATTGAATTCTAAATTTTTGCCCTTTTGCATCTTCAGGATTTACAATAGCTTTTTTAGAGCTTGAGAAGTGTTTAAATCCAGCATCCCAATAATCAAATGCTTTCATCTGTTTTTTTGCATCAACAAAACCTTTAAGTTTTGCTCCAACTTCTCCATCCATAACTTTGTATAAATGATCTTTATCTCTAAATAAAAATGGTAAGTCAAAAAGTTGAATTTGTGGTACGATTGAAGGGAATTTTGAAAGGCTTGGCATAATTAATTGAACATTGTTCATAGCCAAAGCTTTCATCTCATCTGCATCACCATATAGTGTTGAGTTTGGGAAAACTTGAACATCAATTTTTCCAGCTGTTAGTTCCTCAATTCTTTTTTCTAAGTAATCAGCACCCATTCCTTTTGGTGTACTAGCACTTACAACATGGCTTATTTTCATCACATAATCAGCTGCCAAACTAGAAGTTGCTAAAACAGCCGCCGTAATTGTTCCTAAAACTACTTTTTTCATAGTGATTCTCCTTAATTTTTGAATAAACTTGATTATATCAAAAAGTTATGTAACTATTATGTAAGAAAAAAAGTATTTAAAGAATTTCCAAAACCACCTTTATTATTAAGTTTATTGCTAAAATTGTAAGCAATACCTTTAAAATAATTGCAAATTTTTTACCATCTATTAGGTTTCTAGCCTTTGTTCCCACAAAACTGCCCAAAACTGCACCAAAAATCATAGCTAATATAATAGTAATATAATCAGAGAAAACAAAACCAAAATATATAAATACAACAACTTTTAAGAAGTGAGTTATACTCATAAGTAAAGCACCAGTTGAAACAACCTTATCTTTATCTTTGAAATCTTTAAATAATAGTGTCATAGTAAGAGGTCCAGTAGCTCCAACAACCATAGAAAGACCTGTTTGAAAAAAACCTGCTATATAGTAGTTTTCATATTTTTTTATCTTTTCATTAAATTTTTCACTCCAAAGAGATAATAAAATATAAATTCCTATAAAAAGAGGAACATATTCAAGTGAAATTAAAGATAAAATTCCTGCAAAAAAGGCAATTCCCAAAAAAGAACCAATTAAAAATTTTGGAACAACACTATAAACTATATCTTTTCTTCCAAAATAAGCCCGACTAAGATTACTTGAAACTTGTGTAAGTCCGTGAACTGGAATTAGTGCATTTGTAGGCAAAAATGATGGCAAAATTGCAATTAACATCATTCCTCCACCAATTCCAACAACAGCAGCCACTACAGAGGTAAAAAATGTAAGTAAGCCTAAAAATAACTCTTCCATAAAAATCCTAAATAAAAATTATTGAAAAATACCAAATAAAGCCTTTATTATTTAAGTTTAACTATAATTCGCCTTTTAAAAAAAGGAAAAATTATGAAAATAGCACTATTTGTAACAATAATTTTTACAAATTTTTTGTTTGCAAACTACAATTATACAGGTGATAACAGTGGTAAAATTGATATGCATGGCGGAAAAGGTGAAAATTTAATAAATAAAAATAACTCTTTATCAAATAAGAGCTTAAATAATATAGGAATTACAAAACCAACTCCACCAAAAGCACCAGAAAACTTAATCAAAGAAGAAAAAAAAGAGAAAAAGGAAGATAAAAAATGAGAAGATATAAACTAGTTTCTTGGAATGTAAATGGTATTAGAGCTGTTGATAAAAAAGATGCTTTAAAATGGGTTGATGAAGCAAATATCGATTTTTTAGGTCTTCAAGAGACAAAATCACAAATAACTCAGATACCAAAAACTATTTTTGAAAAAGAGTTCAAACATCTACTTGCAAGTGAATCAAAAATAAAAGGACGAAGTGGAACAGCACTATTTAGTGATATAGAACCAATTTTTCAATCTACTTGTTTAAGTGTTGATATTTTGGATGAAGGAAGAATAAATGAGTTTCATTTTTCTATCAAAGATAAAAATATTGCTCTTTTTAATGTATATTTCCCAAATGGACAAAGTGGTGATGAAAGACTTGAATATAAAATGGGATTTTATGATAGATTTTTAGAACATTGTGAAAACTTAAAAAAAGATGGATTTTCTATAATCGTTTGTGGAGATGTAAATACAGCTCATGAAGAGATAGATTTAGCAAGACCAAAAGCAAATGAAAATACAAGTGGTTTTTTAAAAATGGAGAGAGATTGGATAACAAAATTTTTAAATCATGGGTATATTGATACTTTTAGGCTCATAAATGGCGATATAAAAGATAAATATTCTTGGTGGAGCTATAGAGCAAATGCAAGAGAAAATAATGTTGGCTGGAGAATTGACTATTTTTATATAAGTGATGACTTAAAAGATTTTGTAAAAGATGCCTATATTTTAGATAATATTTTTGGAAGTGACCACTGCCCTATTGCTTTAGAGATTGAAATTTAAATAATTTATTTTTCTTTGATTTTAGTGAATTTTGGATAGAATCTGTACCCTATAAAATATATGGAGCAAAAAAATGTTTGGATTTGGAATTGGTGAAATTCTTTTAATTGCAATTGTAGCAGTTATAGCACTTGGACCTGAAAAATTGCCCGATGCAATGGTTAAAATAGCAAGACTTTTTAATACTGTAAAAAAAGGTCTAAATGATGCAAAAACAACTCTTGACAATGAACTAAATATTAGTGAGTTAAGAAATGAAGCAAACAAATTTAAAGCCCAAATAGAAGATACAAAATCTTCATTATCAGTTGATACAAAGTTTGATTTAGGTCTTGATGATATATTAAAAGATGATTTAAAAAGTGATACAAAACAGACAAATCAAAATAGTGAAGTAGAAAAAATAAAAGAGAAATTTGCAAAAGCAAATGAAGATAAAGCTATAAAAAAAGATGAGGAAATAAAATAATGTTTGATGATTTAAAACCTCATATTGCTGATCTTAGAAAAAGGTTGGTTATATCTGCTATTTCTATTACTATTATGTTTTTTGTATGTTTTGCTTTTTATGAACCAATTTTAGATTGGATGATGGCGCCAGTAAAACATGCTCTTCCTGCTGGAACTTCTATGATTGCTGTTGAAATTCAAGAGACATTTTTTACAGCTATGAAAGTTGCATTCTTTGCAGGATTTATCTTATCTTTACCAGTAATTTTTTGGCAATTATGGCTATTTTTAGCTCCTGGACTTTATGACCATGAGAAAAAACTAGTTATTCCTTTTGTATTTTTTGCAACTTTAATGTTCCTTATTGGAGCATCTTTTGCTTATTATGTAGTTGTTCCTATTGGTTTTGATTTCTTAATTGCTTTTGGTAATAGTGTTGTTAGTGTATTACCTAGTATTGGGAAATATGTTGGATTTTTTACAAAACTTATGATTGGTTTTGGAATAGCTTTTGAACTTCCTGTTATTACATTTTTCCTTGCAAAAATAGGACTTGTAACAGATGAAACTTTAAAAGGATTTTTTAGATACGCAGTCGTTTTAATATTTATAGTTGCTTCAATTTTAACTCCACCAGATGTTATAAGTCAGATTTTAATGGCTGTACCTCTACTATTTTTATATGGAGTTTCTATTTACATAGCAAAAGTGTTTAATCCAGCAGTTAAAGAAGAAGAGGAAGAAGAGTAATTGAGCGATTTTTTAAAAACTTCTAGCTATGATTTTATCTTACCACAAGATAAAATAGCAACTTTTCCAGTAACTCCGCCAGATAGTGCAAAACTTTTAGTCTATGATAGAAAAAACGACAAAATAACTCATACAATATTTAAAGATATTCTGGAGTTTTTGCCAGATGATTTGACAATATTTTTAAATGATACAAAAGTAATTAAAGCTAGAATTTTTGGACAAAAACCAAGTGGTGCAAAAATAGAACTTCTTTTAAACAAAGCTCTTTTTATGGATAGATTTTCTGTAATGATAAGAGGAAAAGTAAAAGTTGGAACAAAACTCTTATTTGATAAAGATTTAATAGCTGAAGTTTTGGAGTTAAATCTTGATGGAAGTCGTATTGTAGAATTTAGTCAAAATGAAAAAAGACTTGATTTTATATCTCTTGTGGAAATTTTAAATGAAATTGGACATATTCCTTTGCCACCATATATGCAACGAAATGACACAAAAGAAGATGAAATAAACTATCAAACTTTGTTTGCAAAAAAAGATGGAGCAGTTGCAGCTCCTACTGCATCTTTACATTTTACACCAAAACTTCTTGAAAAATTAGAGAAAAAATATGGTTTAAACTATCTTACACTTCATGTTGGAGCAGGAACTTTTAAACCTGTTGATGTTGAAGATATTTTATCTCATCCTATGCATAGCGAATATTTTGAAATAGATATAAATACTAAAAAAAATATTGATAAAGCAAAAAATATTTTAGCAGTAGGAACAACAGTCACAAGAACTTTAGAATACTATGCAAGAACAAATAAAATTCAAGGTGAATGTGATTTGTTTTTAAATCCACAAAACAGACCAATAATTGTAAATCATCTTTTGACAAATTTTCATTTACCAAAATCAACTTTGATTATGCTTGTTGCTTCATTTATTGGACTTGAAAAAACTTTGGAACTTTATAATATTGCTATAAAAGAGAATTATAGATTTTACTCTTATGGCGATGCTATGCTTATCATTTAGTAAAAGTGGAACATTTAAAAGGAGAATTTATGGCATATTTTGTACTTTTTGATACAGAAACAACAGGAGCTTCAACAGAAGATAGAGTTATTCAATTTGGAGCTATGATACTTGATAATAGCGGTAAACTAGAAGTTTATGATGAACTTTGTAGTAGCGAAATTCCCATAAAAATTGAAGCTATGGAAGTACATAATATTACTCCAGATATATTAGAAAACAAAGTAAAAGCAGTTGATACAAATTTTTATAAAAGACTTTTAGAGTTAAATAGTAGTGAAAACTATTTAATAGCTCATAATATAAATTTTGATTTAGAGATGATAAAAAAAGAGGGATTTGAAAATAATTTTTCTTTAATAGATACTCTAAGATGTGCAAAACACCTTTTTAGTGATTTACCTTATCATAGACTTCAATACTTAAGATATGCTCTTGAACTGTATAAAATAGAGCAAGAAGAGGCAAATAGACTTAATATTACTATAAAAGCTCACGATGCAATAGGTGATGTACTTATTATGAAGCTATTTTTATCAAAACTTGTAAGTAAAACTAGAGAAATTTATCCAAATGAAAATCCTATGCAAAAGTTAGTAGAGCTAAGTAGCACTCCTGTATTTATAAAAACTTTTAAGTTTGGAAAATATAAAGGCGAGATTATAGAAGATGTAGCAAAAAAAGATGCAAACTACTTAAACTGGATGTTGTCAAATATGAGTGATTTAGATGAGGATATGAGATATACTTTAAATAAGGTTTTAAAGGCTTGAAATGTCTAGCATAAATGGTGTATCACTATTTTCAAATGTGGGAATTGCTGAAACTTTTATAAAAAACCATAATATTAATATTGTGGTAGCAAATGAACTTTTAGAAAGAAGAGCTGAATTTTATAAACACAACCACCCAAATACAAAAATAGTTCAAGGTGATATTACAAAAAATAGTGTTTTTGAAGAAATTTTAAAGGAAGCAAAAGAGAAAAATTGCCAATTTTTAATAGCAACTCCACCTTGTCAAGGTATGAGTGTAGCTGGAAAAATGCAAGAGAATGACCCAAGAAACTCTTTAATCAAATATGCTGTAAAAATGATAAAAGAGCTAGAACCAAAATATATAATTATAGAGAATGTTATAGGTGTATTAAAAGCTTCAATTTTGGTAAATGGTGAAAAAATAAAAATTGTAGATTTTTTGAAAAATGAGCTGAAAGGTTATTTTATAAATTATAAAATAGTTGATGTAGCAAATTATGGAACACCACAAACAAGAAAAAGAGCTATATTTTTAATCTCAAAAAATAGACTTTGGGAGTTTCCAAAAGAGCAAAAAACTATAACAGTAAGGGAAGCAATAGGACATCTTCCAGCTTTAGAAAGTGGTGAGAACTCACATATTCCATATCACTATGCAAAAGAACACAACCCTAGACATATTTTATGGCTAAAACATACACCAACAGGAAAAACTGCTCTAAATAATGAAGTCTATTTTCCAAAAAAAGAAGATGGAACTAGAATAAAAGGTTTTCAAACAACCTATAAAAGAATAGAGTGGGATAAACCAGCTCCAACAATCACAATGGCAAATGGTTCTGTTTCTTCTCAAAACAATGTACACCCTGGAAGATTAAAAGAAGATGGAACATATAGTGATGCAAGAGTTTTAAGCTTAAAAGAGATTTTTATTCTTACAGGTTTACCAGAAGATTGGGCTCCACCAGCTTGGGCAAGTGAGAATTTAATAAGAGAAGTAATAGGAGAAGCCATTCCACCTAAACTTATAGATGAGATTCTAAGAACTATTCCAAAGGATTAAAATGAGTGATGTTTTTTGGCAAGGACCTGGAAACGGAAAGGCTTTTGACTCTTTTATTGGCGATAATAGTAAAATGAACAGTAGAAGTATAGGAGTTTTATCTTTTATAAAAGAGTTTTCAAGTAAAAATGGATATATAAAAGAGAGTTTTTTTAGTGAAAATATTAAAAAATATCTAAAAGATAATTATAATGAAGAACCAAATGATAGCCTTGAAACTCACTTTTATAAGCCTTTACTTTTTTATGGATTTGTTCATAGAGATAAAAATTATAATTTATCTTTAAGTATTGAAGGGAATATTTTTTTAAAAAAATATGAAAATAAAAGGTATCTTGAATGCAGAAAAATTTTAATAAATCAACTAGATAACACTTGCTATCCAAATAGTGCAACTCCAAAGGTTAAAAATTTAAACCTTTACCCTTTTAGAATTCTTTTCAAAATTCTTTTAGATAACAAAGAGATAAATACAAATTTTATAAAATCTTCTTTGGTAAGAATTGTAAAATTTGAAGATTTAAAGGATTATATAATCAGTAAAAATTTAAGTGATATTAGTAGTTTTGAGATAAATTCATCAAAATATGAGAAATTTAACACTTGGGTAATAAACTCTTTAGTAGATTTAAAAATTTTAAAAAGAGAAAAAGATATTTTAAAAATTGATGATGAAATGCTTGAACATATAGAATATCTTTATAAAAATGTAGATTATGAAGATATGTTCGGAACTCAAAATGAACAATATTATAATGAAATAAATGTTAGTAGAAAACGAACAAAAAGAGATTATAAAATAATTGATGAAGCTAAAAAAAGAGATAACTTTATTTGTGTAATAGATGAAAAGCACAATACTTTTTTATCAAATGGAAATAACTATACAGAGGGACATCATTTAATCCCAATGTTTCAACAAAAAAACTTTGATTTTAGTTTGGATATTGTAGAAAATATTGCAACTTTATGCCCAAATTGTCATAGAGAAGTTCATTTTGCTGATAATAAAAAAGAGATATTAAATATCTTATATGAAAAACAACAAGATTTTTTAAACTCTAATGGAATTGAGAAATTAGATTTATTTAGTATTTATAAACAAGCAATATAAAATATCACTTGTTTAAAGCAAAATCTATGGCTACCCCTTCTCTTAATCCATCATCTAAAACTATAGAGTTTTGTTTCTCTAAAACTTCAAAAAACATTTTATAAATATATGTCCCTACTTCCATAAATTCAACTCTTCCTCGACCAACAAGCTTAGTAGTCTCTTCTATTGATTTTGTTTTTAAAATACTTAAACTACTCTCTAAATCACTATAATCTAAAACCATTCCATTTATTTTATCTTTATCATAAGAAAAGTAATCCATCCCAATTTTAACAGCTGCTATTGTTGTAGGAGTTCCAGCAGTTGCCACAAAAGGAAAATCTTTTATAGAAAAATCCAAAGTATCCAAAAACTCTTTTATTTCATCTTTTCTTTGCTTCAAATCCAAAAAAAGCTCTCCAGTTTTAAGAGATTTTTGAGTCATTGTAACTATTCCAAAATCAAAACTTCTACTAATAAATTTATCTTTTAGATTGATTGTAAGCTCTGTTGAACCTCCTCCAATATCCAAAACCATAAAATTTTCTGTATCAATTTTTTCTCTTTTTAAAGCATATTTAATTGCGAGAAGAGTTAATCTAGCCTCTTCATCTGAATCTATTACTCTAAAATTTGCTCCGCTATTTTTTGATAAATACTCTAAAACTTCTTTTTGATTACTAGCTTTTCTCATAGCAGCTGTTGTTACACAAATTGCATCTTTTGGATTAAAATTTAGCTTATCTGAAGCAATTTTTAAAGCTTCTAAAACCCTATTTTGTGCTTCAATACTGATTTTTCCATTATTAACTAAACCATCAGCTAAACCAACAACTTTATGAAATTCATCAAGAATTTTAAAATTTTTACAATCAAATCTCAAAACTCTAAAAGAGTTTGAACCTAAATCTATTGAGATAACTTCGTTTATCATAAATGTTTTATTTTTATTTTAGAATTTAGTAAAAATCCAATAACCACCATCATTCCTAAAACAAAGTATTCGTGAACAAATCCTGTTAAATAAACTAAATAAACAAGCCAAAGTAAAATAGCTCCAAGAGGTGTGGGAACTCCTGTAAAGTATTTCTCAACTTCCCCTTCTTCGGCATTTAGATTAAATTGTATCAATCTTCTAAGACCTGAAATGATGTAATAAACAAATACAGCAGCTATTATTGCCATATTAAAAAACTCTTCTTTGCCATTGAAAATTGCAAAATAGATAAACATGGCAGGAACTATAACAAATGATAAGAAATCAGCATAAGAGTCAAGTTGAATTCCAAACTCTGTTGAAAGGTTATATTTTCTAGCAATTTTTCCATCAAAAATATCAAAAGCTCCAGCTAACCAAGCAAAAAGTGCAGCTGCAAAAAACTCATTATGAGTTAAAAAATATATAGCAAAAACTCCACTAGCAATGTTAAAAAAAGTTACAATATTTGCTAAATTAAAGTGACTATATTTGTTGAATAAGAAATTCATTCTTCCTCTTTTTTGTATATTTTATATCGGTTTCTACCATTGTTCTTTGCCAAATATAAGGACTCATCGGCCATTTTATATAGCCTGTTAGCAGATATATAAGTTTTTGACTCATAAAGTACTGCTCCAATAGAAACTGAAACCAAGTCTAATATTTTACTATTTTTATGCTCAATTTGTAATTTGATGACTTTTTCATTTAACTCTTGTAAATAATTTTTCAAACTATCTTCATTTATATTAAACAATATTACTCCAAACTCTTCACCACCTAATCTAAAAGAGTATTCATACTTTTTTGAGAAATGCTCTTTTATACATTGTGAAACTTTTTTGAGTGCAATATCACCCATATCATGCCCATAAGTGTCATTATAATCTTTAAAATAATCAATATCTATGATAACCAAAGCACTATTCCAAGTGTTTTCATTTGAAATAAAAGTCATACTATCAAAAATAGTATCAAAATGTTTTCTATTATAAAGATTTGTAAGAGCATCTGTTATTGATTCTATTTGATATTTTTTATTTAAAATTTGAAGCTGTTTATCTTTTTTAATAATCTGATATACAATAAAAAGAATTATAATAAAGGCAAAAATCAAAATAAATAATATATTATAAAATATATAATTTTGCATTTGTTCATACTCTTCTAAAAAAGCTTTTCTTTGAGAAAATGCCTGTTTTGTCTCATATTTTATTAAAAAATCAGAATTATTTAAATTTCTTTTATACGATTCAATACTATTTTCATCAAAAGATTTTATAAGTTCAGAATTTATGGACTCTATAAGCTCTTTTTCTTTTGCAGTTTTAAAAGATGAGTAGTAGTAACTCCACTCTTCCATTATTGACTTTTTCTCTTTATCTATATTACAATTTTTATCTTGATTTAGACAAATAATAATATTTTCAAAATCACTTTTTATAGCTTGAAGTTTAACAACAGGAATAAAATCTCCAAAATATAGTAAATCTATCTGCTTTTTTAATTTTTCAACTTGAGAGTTGAACAAAATTGCAGAAAAAATAAGTGCCATAAAAACAGTAAATACCAATAGTAAAAGTTTTAAAATAGTTGATTTAAAAAGATTAGTGAACATAAAAATTATTTTAGCAAAAATATCATTAATTTATATAAAAATAATAAAATTTATGTTAGTATAAATTTAATTAATAGTAGAGTTATTTATTGGATTAAAAAAATCCAAAAAGGAGATTAAAATGAGAATAGATAATAATTTAGGAGCTATGATTAGCTCTAGTCTTCAACTTCAAGAGAATGTTTCAAATATATCTGAAGTTGCTTCTGTTGTTGGTGATCCAGAACTTCAAGAAGTTGCTGGAGATTTGATGGAAACAGTTGCAGGACAAATTCCAGAAATTATCTCATATAGTGCAAATGCAAAAAGTATTGAAGTTCAAGGTGCAGTTTTAGATAGATTACTTGATTTAAAGGCTTAAATCTAATTTGGAGCTAAGATTAATTTCTTAGCTCAAATTTTTATTTTCTTTTATAAATTTTCTTAAATCTTCTAGTTCAAATTCATTGAAAACTTTAACTCCATTTTCTTCCAAAAGTCTAGCACTTAAGCCTTTCTCTTTTATAAGTGTTGAAGAAAAAGTTCCATCGTAAACCTCTGCATTTCCACAAGATGGGGATTTCGATTTTAAAAGTGCAACTTTTATACCATTTTCAAGGCAAATATCAAGAGTTTTTTTTGCACCAATTAAAAAATTTATTGTTACATCATTTTGTTCTATATCAACAACTTTAAAAGGCTTATTGTGGCTTATTATCTCAGCTTTATTTCTTGGTATTGTTAAACCACCAGCAACTTCTGGACAAATAGAAAAAATCTCATTATCACACATAATATCCATAAAAAGTTCTTTTTGTGCAAATTTGAACTTAGGATTTAAAGCAATACTAGAGTTTGCTCCGTCATATCTTGTATCTTCACCTAAAAGACAAGAAGAAACTAATATTTTCATATGTTTTCATCTTCAAAAGAAAGTTTTATATCTTTTAAATCTTTATAAAAGAATGTAGGAAGTTGTATATTACTAAAAGCTGCTTTCATAGATACAAAAATCTTTGGATTTTGCTCTTCTAGTTTTGCTAAAAGCTCTTTTGTTGTTGCTCTTGCATGTGGCATTTTCACATCAAATCTAAGACCTGGACAGGCTTCATCTCCAATTACTCTTATTTCATTCGTACTAGCAAAAGCTCTTAATTGCCGCTCTCTACAAAAGATTAAAGGTCGAATTACTTCTAACCCATTGTTTGCAGTATATTTTGGAGGCATTGTTCTCATTGTTCCATTATAAAAGAAGTTCATAAAATATGACTCCATAGCATCATCTAAATGGTGTCCTAATGCTACTTTATTGTATCCTTGTTCTAGTGCTGTTGTATATAAATACCCTCTTCTCATTCTTGAAAAAAATGAACAAAAAGATGAATTTTTTCTTATTTTTTCTCCTGCAAGATCAAAAATTTGAGTGTCTATTATCTCGTGTTCAATTCCATGCTCTTTACAGTGATTGCTTAAAAACTCAACTTGTTCACCCATTCCATAAGTAATTGTAACTGCTTTAAAATCAAATTTAAATGGTGCTTTTTTTTGCATTCTATTTAGTGTATGAAGAAGAGTTAATGAGTCTTTTCCACCACTAAAACCTACCATTACTCTATCACCCTCTTTTATTAAACCGTAAGTTGCATTTACTTTTGCTACATTTGATGTTATTTTTTTGCTTATTTCTACCAATTTAAACATTCCTAAACTATATTTTTTTGGGATTATATCTAAAAAGTTTTAATAAACTATTTTAGTTAAAAACTATATAATCCAATTTAAAATATTATTTAAAGAGTAGAAAATGACATTAGAAGAAGAACAACAGTTTGTAGATAAAATAAAAGAGACTATTTTACCAATTGCCATTTACTTAAATGAGAGCGAAATAAGAAAGATAATTGCTGATGTTGAAGAGGCAAATGAGAATCTTCCTGAAGGTTTTGGAAAAATGCTTTTCGAAAAAATAATTGTGATGAAACAAAACAGATTAAGTGTTAAATAATGCGAGATTTCATAACTTATAAAAAATCTTTAGAGATTTTGGACAATATAAAAATATCTTGTTCAAGTAAAAGAGTATTTATAGCTAATAGTGTAGGTTATATTTTAGCAAAAGATATTATTGCCAATCACAATAGCCCAGAGTTTCCAACTTCAGGTATGGATGGCTATGCTTTCAAGTTTGAAGATATAGAAAATGAGCTTGAAATTATAGATAAAAATCCAGCTGGTTTTGTGGTAGATACTGAAGTTTTAAGCAAAACTTGTATCAAAACTTTTACAGGTTCGCTTATGCCAAAAGGAAGTGATACTTTAATTCCTATTGAAAATGTGGAAGTTTTAGGAAATAAAATAAAAATCACAAAAGCTGTTCCTAAAGGTTTTGCTGTAAGAAATATTGGGGAAAATTACAAAAAAGATGAAATTTTAATCAAAGCTGGAACAAAAATAGGTTTTAGTGAAATTGGAGTAATGGCATCTTTAAATATTGTTCAAGTTGATGTTTTTATAAACCCAACAGTTGCAGTTGCAAGTACAGGAAGTGAGATTTTGGATTTGGGAATTACTCAAACAAATGCTTCACAAATTAGAAGTTCAAATCATCTAACTTTAGAAGCACTTTTTAAACAAAATGGTGCAGATGTTTTACAAATGGGTCCAATAGATGATGATTTTGAAAATATCACAAACTTTTTTGAAAATGCTTTAAAAAAAGCTGATATTGTTGTAACTACTGGTGGAGTTTCAGTTGGGGATTATGATTTAGTTCAAGATGTGATAAAAGATAGGCTAAAAGCAAAAGTGCTATTTCACGGTGTTTTAATAAAACCAGGTATGCATATACTTGTAGCTTTAAAAGATGAAAAAATCATAATCGCACTTCCAGGATTTGCCTACTCTTCAACTATTTGTGCAATTTTATATGTTTTACCTTTGATTTATAAATTTAGAAATAGTAATGAAAAACTTCCATTTGTAAAAGCAAAAATTACTCAAGATTTCAAAAGAACTCAAGATAAAACTATCTTTACAGCTTGTAATGTAGCCTATTTAAACAATGAATATATAATAGATTTTATAGGCAAAAAACAAGGAACTAGCGCTATTTTAACAAATATGTTGGGAAACCCTGCTCTTTTGATACAAGAGCAAGATAGTAGCGATATAAAAAATGGAGATTTAGTGGATATTCTTTTACTAAACAGCTTAAAATAGTGTCTAAACAGCTTTTTTATCCCTTAATTATCATATCTATGATTTTTTGGGGAGCTTCTTGGATTAGTACAAAAGTTCTGACAAATTATGTAGATGCCTATGAAATAGTATTTTTAAGAATGGGAATTTGTTTTTTAACAATGCTTCCTATAATATTTTTTCTAAAAATGAGCTATAAACTAGATTTAAAAACTTTTATTTTAGTAATTTTTGCATCTATTTTTTTAGTTTTATATAGTATTTTTATGTATTTTGGTGTTGAACACGGAACAGGAAGCCTAGGAGGTGCTATGGTTCCTTCTATGATTCCAATTATTACTTATATTTTTGTGGCAATAATGAATAAAAAAACTATTAGTTTAAAACACTCTTTTGCTTTAGTTTTAGGTGCTTTTGGTGTTTTAAATATGATAAATATCTATCAATTTGATATGGAAATTATTTTTAGTAAATATAATATCTTTTTTATAGTAGCATCTATGCTTTGGGCAATTCTTACAATAATTACCTCAAAATCTACAAAAATAAATGCCTTTGTTTTTACTACTTACACATACTTAATCTCTAGTTCGATTTTATTTATTTTTTATGTAGATGAAAATATTTTTGAAAAAGTAGCAAACTATGACTCTATTTTTTGGTTTAATATGTTTGTGATTACTATTTTAAGCACAACTTTTGCAACTTCTATTTACTTTTTTGGAGCTTCTAAGTTTGGAGCAAAAGAGGTTTCATCTTTTGTATTTTTAGTACCTGCTAGTGCAATTATAATAGGAAGTATATTTTTAGGTGAAAAAATAGAGTTTTCAACTATTATTGGAGTTTGTTTCGCGATGATTTCTATATATATTTTAAATAATTTGGGAGTTCCTAAGATTTTTAAAAGAAGAATTAAAAAGCTTTAGCTAGGATTAAAGTCTTAGTTCCAAAAAATAGTTTCCCATTCAAAGTTAGAGATATTTTTTTTCTTGCTATCAAACTCAATTCCAACTAGATAAATATCTTTTTTCTCTTGCAGATATTTTTGGGCATAGTTATTCTCTTTTATCTGCTCTAAAGCATTTTTGCCATCTACTTTAAATTCTATTATAAATATTGCTTGAGGCATAATAATAGTTAAATCTATTCTTCCTCTGTTTGTAACATCTTCACCAATTATATTTAATCCTAAAGATGATAAATAAACATAAACAACACTTGAGTAAAATCCCTCATAATTTTGAATTGGGCTATTTGTAAAATTGTTGTACGGAATTGATGCAAAAACAGACTCTATTGCACTTTTAAATCCATCTAAGTTTTTTTCTCTTAAAGCTTTGCTAAGTGGTTTTGCATTTAAAGTATCATCTTTATATAAATATACGATTATATATTTATTTAAAGACATTTTCACCTCTTTATTTGGGATTTTTAAAGTATAAATAATATCTTCATCTTCATCTATTTGGGTATTTTTTATAGTCAAATACCCTGTTTGATATAAAATCACTTCTAAATCAAGATTATTTATATCAAAACTAGAAAGAAGTTTTTTATCCACTTTTAAATCTGCAAGATTTGGTAAAAAGTAGTTGTTTTTTTCTATTAGTTTCATTAAAAAAGTAGGTGTTCCACTCTCAAACCAGTAGTTATCAAAAATAAAGTTGTTTCTAATAAATTTTAATATAGCAAAAGGGTTGTACATTGAAGAACCTAAAAAGTTGTAACCATTGTACCACTCTTTTAATTGCTCTTTATCTACATCTTTTAAATAAGGTTCAAATGTTGTATCAATATCATTTTGAGTATATCCACAAATATCTCCAAACTCAACATTTAAAGATATATCTTCAATATTATTAAGTCCAGAAAAAATAGAAGTTTTTGCAAACTTACTAACTCCTGTTAGAAAGGCAAATCTTAAGTATTTATCACTATCTTTTATAACACTATAATAATTTACTAAACCATTTCTAATATCATCTGCAATTTGTGGATTTGTGATATTGTCTAAAATTGGTTTATCATATTCATCTACAAGTACCACAACTTTTTGTTCATATTTTTCATAAGCTTGTTTTATAAGCTCTTCAAAACATCTTCTATCATAAATGCTATCAAAACATTCAACACCCAATCTTTTTTCATTGTCTTCTAGTATTTCTTCCCATTTTTTATCTAAATCTGCTCTGCTTTCTAGTCTTCCACCAGCAAAACTAATATGAATAACTGGATATTTAACTTCCCAATTCCATTTATTTTCTATTTCCAAATCAGCAAAATACTCTTTGTTCCCTTCAAAAATATTTCTTAAAGTATCAAGAAACAAAGATTTTCCAAATCTTCTAGGACGTGAAAGAAATACATATTGATAATTTTCTATTAAATCATAAGCAATACCTGTTTTATCAACATATACAAAATCATCTTCTCTTATTTTACTAAATGTTTGAATACCAATTGGAAGTTTTTTAAGTTTCATATATTTATCCAGCTTTTTGTGATTTTCAAAATTTGTCTTGATTATAACCAAACTTGTATAAATCCTATTAATAAAAAAAATCAAGTTTTGCAAGTACGATAATAGTTAGAATAATTTTTGCGATGAGTTCTATATATATTTTAAATAATTTTGGTCTTCCAAGAATTATCAGGAAGAAGAGAGTTTAGAAAATCTAAATAAAATTACTAACTCTATCTTTTAAAAATTCAAATATCTCATTTCCAAATTTATTTAGATTTCTATTTAAGTACATTGGGTGGTAAGTTCTATATGCCAAACCAGTAAACTTTTCAAATCCTTCAAACTCTTTTATATCCAAATGACAGCATTTCCATTCATCGCAATTAAGTTCATCGATTTTTTTATATAGTTTTTTATAATCCCCATTTTGCCTAATTATTGGGTCTATAAAAAGTTTATCATAGTTATGTCCAGTAAAAAATATAATAATCTTTGGCTGAATAATCTCAATCTCTTTGGCTAAAATACCTTTATGAAACTCAATAATTTTAGATAGTGTTTCTTTAGGAGCTTTTGAGATATTTTTTACTCTACTATCATCTCCTAAATCAAATTTAAACAAATTTGTATATACAGGAACGATATTGTTATCATTTATAATCTTTTTTATATATTTAAAAAATAGATTATTCATAGTAAGATAATGCTTATCCATAAAATCTTTATAAATATTCATCTGTCCAACTATTCCTCTAGTACAAATATCTTCCCAATTTCCATACCATTCATTTGTTTCTTGTCCTATAAACATAATATCTGTATTTATATTTTTTGCTTCAAGGCTTATCAAATGTGCAGATGAGTATTTTTCATTTATTTTAAAGTTTAAAAATTTATCTTCATAAAACTCTTGTAAAAGTTGCTGTTTTATTTTCATTTTAATCTTAAATCCATTTAGTTGATATTTGTTTTCCTTTTTCATCGTATGTATAAAGCATTTTGCCTTTTTTTATACTCACAGTGCTATTTGTGTAACCCATTAATTTATCACCATTTTTTTGTTTATATTCTTTTGTAAATATTTGTCTTCCTTTTTCGTCATATACATGAACAAAATTAGTTTTTTCTATTGCACTTCCTATTGCCATAATAACCCTTTATTCTAAATTTTACTAACTATGGTTAATTAAAAGACGATTTTATTATTTATGCTATTGGATAAAACTTAACTATAGTTAGTTTTAGTACATTATTCATAAATGACTATAGTCATTTGTTACAAGTTTTCAATATTTCTATACTTATGGTAAGTTTAACTATAGGTAGGTAAGATGAAAGAGTGCAGTATTACAGATAAGAATATTGAAGAGATTTATAAAAAAATTGGTGAAAATGTTAAAAATATAAGAACTTCAAAAAATATCTCAAAAAGATATAAAATAAGAGATTAAAGGCTACAAGCCTTTAAATCTCCACTATAAAACCCTTTTTTAAGTGCTTCCATTCTTTGATTTGAACTTCCATGAGTAAATGAATCTGGAACTACATAACCCTGAGCTTGTTTTTGCAAAGTATCATCACCTATAGCACTAGCAGCTCTAAGCCCTGCTTCTAAATCACCCTCTTCTATTGAGCCAAAAATTGCTTTTGAGTGATATGCCCAAATTCCTGCATAACAATCAGCTTGAAGCTCAACTTTTACTTGAAGAGCATTTTGATTAGTTTTTGAAACTCTTTGTTTTTCACTTTGAACCTTATTTAAAGTTCCAAGTAGATTTTGAACATGATGTCCTATTTCATGGGCAACTACATAAGCTTGTGCAAATTCCCCTGGGGCTTTATATTTTCTTGCTAACTCATCAAAAAAAGCTAAATCTAAATATACTTTTTTATCAACAGGACAATAAAAAGGTCCAACTTGAGAAGATGCAAAACCACAAGCACTACTTACTCCACCTCTAAAAAGTACAAGTTTAGCATCACTATATTGGTATCCATTTTTTCGCAAAACTTCTCTCCAAATATCCTCTGTTTGAGCCAAAACAGCACTTACAAATTGTGCTTGTTTATCATCAAGTTCTTGATTTGCAACTTTTTGTGTTTGAGCTTGTGTAGTTGCTCCTCCATCCAAAAAAGTAAGTGGATTAATTCCAAAACCAAAATATAAAACAGCACCAATAACTAAAATTATTCTTCCAAAAGTTGTTCCTATCAAACTTTTTATTATTGGTAAAAGCGATACAATAGAGCCTCCACTAGTACGACTACCAAAACTTTGACTCTCATTTCTTCTATCTTCAATATTTGAAGATCTTCTATTGTCTTCCCATTTCATTTGTAATCCTTAAAATTTAATATTCTTAGGTAAATTTTGCCTACCATTTTGTATAATCTTCATTATCTTTAGCAAAACTTTTTGAATTAAAACCTATTTTTCCAGTATTTTCAGGCTCTTTATTCAGCAAATACTTTTCCGATATTTTTTTATTTGCTTTTACACCCAAATCCAAAAACTTTTCTGCTCTTGAGATTAAATTTCCTCTACCAGAACTAAGTTTATTTAAAGCTTTTTGATAAACTTCTTGGCTTTTATTTAAATTATTTCCAATAGCTTCCATATCTTCTATAAACCCTACAAATTTATCATACAAATCTGCTGCTTGCTTTGAAATCTCTTTTGCATTTTCATTTTGTCTGCTATCTTGCCAAAGATTTTCAATAACCTTTAAACTAGAGTACAAAGTTGTAGGAGAAACTAGCACAATATTTGATTTCAAAGCAGTTTCAAAAAGAGTGTTATTTGAAATAGCCAAAGAAAAAGCCCCTTCTATTGGAATAAACATCAAAACAAAATCCAAAGTTCTAAGCTCTTCTAAACTCTCATATTTTTTTGAACTTAAATCTTTTATATGATTTTTTATTGAAAGCATAAGCCTTGAAATATGTTCATTTTTTTGCTCCTCATCTTCGCTATTAAAATAATCAACATAAGAGTTTAGTGAGAGTTTTGAGTCAATTATCACATCTTTATTTGTAGGCAAATGCACTACTACATCAGGTCTTAGAGTTTGTCCATCACTATTTTTATATGAACTTTGAGTTTTATACTCTATATCTTTTCTAAGACCAGATTGGTTTAAAATAGACTCTAAAATCATCTCACCCCAATCTCCTTGAATTTTACTTTGCCCTTTTAAAGCCTTTGCTAGATTATTTGCATCATTTGAGATTTGATTATTTAACTCTTTTAGGTTTTTTATCTCCCCTAAAAGCGAAGTTCTTTGCTTTGTCTCTTCCGTAAAAACTTCATTTACCCTATTTCCAAATAGGTTTAATTGAGTTTTAAAAGGCTCTAAAATCTGATTTATATTTTGGTTTGATTTTTTTGAGTTCTCTTCAAAAATTTTTGAAGTTATGTTTTCTATTTCAGCTTTTAGTAAAGCTTGATTTTCCCTATTTTGAGCCATTGAAGTCTCTAAAAACTCTTTTTCAAGCTCTAAAGTTTTAATTTTACTTTTATATTTTTCAACCACAAAAAACAAAATAGTTGCAAATAATATAAAAACTATTGCAACTATTAGATAAAAGTTTGTGCTTTCAAACTCAAAAATCATATAAATTTCTCTTTTTCAACATCATATCCAAGCTCTTTAAATCGCTCTATTAAAGGCGGATGAGAGTAGTAAAAAAAGATATAAAGCCTATGAGAATATGGAAAACTTTTATTCTCATTTGCTAATTTTAAAAGTGCATTTACCAAATCTTCTTTTGAAGCCAACTTTGAGCCAAATTCATCTGCTTTATATTCATTGTGTCTTGAAATAAGTGAGATTAAAGGCATCAAAAAGAAACTTAAAGCTGATGAAAAAATCAAGAAAATAGCAATTATACTAGATGGTTCACTATTTAATCCAAGTTGTAAAAATAGCTCTTCACTCAAGTTTCCAAAAAGTGCAAAAAAGAAAAACATAACAAAGCCCATAATTCCTATGTTTTTAAGAATATCGCCATTTTTAAAATGCCCTAATTCGTGTCCTAAAACAGCAAGAAGTTCATTGTGAGTTAATTTTTCAACCAAAGTATCAAATAAAACTACTCTTTTTGTGCTTCCAAGTCCACCAAAATAGGCATTTAATCTACTATCTCTTTTACTTGCATCAACACTAAAAACTCCGCTACTTTTAAAACCAACTTCCTTTAAAAGAGAGTTTATTTTCTCTTCAAGCTCAACATCTTTTAGCTTCTCAAATTTATCAAACATTTTATCTCTAATCACTGGATAAAGCATATTTATCAAAATAATAACTGCAAAAATAAATACAAATCCAAAAATCCACCAAGTAGGAAAATTTAAAATAATATAAGCAATTCCTGCAATTACAAGTGAACCAAGAATCAAAGTAAGAAGTGCCGATTTTATAGTATCTTTTATATATAAAGCTGGTGTTATTTTTGAAAAACCATACTTTTTATCTAGTTTAAAAGTTTGATATAAAGAAAATGGAAGATTAAAAATATAATTAACAAGAATAAAAATATCTATAAAAATAACAGCTTTTAAAATTTGAGATTCCACTACTATTTGACTATCTAAAAATTTAAGTCCAAATCCCAACCAAAAAATAAAAATAATAAAATCAACAAAAGAGCTAACAAGAGCTAACTTCTCTTTTTCAATACCATAATTTGCTGCTTCATGGTATTTTGAAGTGCTTAAAATAACTGCTCTTTTTCTCTTATTATCTTTTATAAATCCAATTTGCATAAAAGATGTATAAATAGAAAAAAAGAAGTAAAAACAGTAAGCTATAACAAAAAATTGTAACAAATTTAAATCCTTTTTTATAAAATAATTTTATATTTTAGTCAAATTTTGCTACAAAATCTTTTAATTTGGCTAGTAGATTTCTATCTTTAGTAAAATATACCATATCAATAGTCTCTTCAAAAGATTTCTTTGTAAAATTTAGACTTCCTATCATAGCTAGTTTGTTGTCAAAAATCATGATTTTTAAGTGCATTTTTTTATCTTCAGATAAGATTACTTCTACTTTTGATTCTTGCAACATCTCATAAACTTCATCATCATCTTCAACTTTTTCTTTATCTAGTAAAACAGTAACTTTTACACCATTTTTTGAAGCTTTTATCAAATCTTTTGCGATACTTTTATAAGAAAAATTATACATCGCTAGAAAAATTGACTCTCTTGAACTTAAAATCTCATATCTTATTTTCTCTTTTAAAAAACTAGACTCTTGCGGTAAAATAAAAGTTTCACTTTGAATAAAATTTGGATTTGAGTATAAATTTACTACAAATAGTAAGATTAAAAATAGTTTTTTCATTTAATTCTCCAATATTTCAAATATATGTGTTGGAATTTTTGCTGGTTTTCCATGCTTTAAAAAAGCCAGTCTAAATTCTGCTTCAAAAATAAGCTCAGTTTCTCTAAAAATCTCTTGCTTCATAAGAATAGAAGCTGATTTTTTCTCTATAAGATTTGTTTTAACTTCCAAAATATCTGCAAACTTTGCTGATTTTATCCAGTTTGCTTTACACGATTTTACTACAAAAAATTCACTATTTGAGTGTGGAAGAAGCCCCTTTTTAAAAAATAGTTCACTTCTTGCTCTTTCGCAAAAATTCAGATAATTTGAGTGATACACCATATTTCCACAATCTGTATCTTCGTAATATATTGTAATTTTCAATTATAAACCCCTTTATATCGTGCTTTTAATTTTATTTATTAAATTAAGGGACAAAAAAAGGGACAATCTTTGATAATTTATCCAATCTTTCATCTTTATTCTAATGTTATTGATACATCTTTATGACCTAGCATTTTTGAAACCCAAAGAATATTATATCCCGCTGAAATCATCATACTTGCAAATGTATGCCTAAGATTATATAATCTTCTTTCTTTAATATTTATATCTCTTAAAAGTTGTCTAAATCTTTTACCTATAATATCATGAGAATAAAATCTTTTATTATGACTTTATTTTAAATAAATATATATTTCTATTATTTTAATTTATTTTTAGATAGGATACAATAATTTTAAAAGTTACTAAAATAGGAATTATATGGGAAATATTTATCAAGTAGTGGAGAAAGGCTCTATAAAATGTGCTTGTGGTGGAAAAGTTGTTTTAAAATCTTCTTCACCAAATATGGTAATAGGAGATTCCAAACCCCTATATTGGAGAGATTTACTAGGGGCAAATATAATAGGTTGCCCAAGTAATAGCCCTTGCACAAAAGTATCTACAATCACAAGTTTAGGAACAGAGAAAAATGTAGCAGATAGTTATAGTAGTTTTTTATTAAGAACAGATGGTTTTAAATCTAACAAAGGAAGAGAGATTGTTCTTATAGATTCTGGTCAGCATACTTCTTCTATTCCACCTACTCCTACATCTGAAAATAGTGTTGTTGATTTTGAAAAAGATATTATAGAAACTTCACAAGAAGATAGAAAAAAGATACATAGCACAAAATATAGACTATATTTATTAAGAAGAAGTAAAGATGAGTTAAAACCTTTAAGACCAACAAGAGCATTTAGAAATTCAAAAGAGACAAGTCAAATAGAAGAAGAAACACTACTTACATATCAAGTATATACACATACATTTGCATATTTATATATAACTCAAGAGAGTATTATAAAAGAGTATAAAGTAGCATATAAGGGACAAGCATATAATGAAACATTTCTTGATATATACTTTATAGATGAAAATAATCATAAATTAGATTTTATTCCAATAGAAAAAGATAATGAGATAAAAATATCTTATAGTAATTTTAAACTAAATATTACTAAAGATAAATCTATAATAGATAAATTAGATAAAACTACTATAAAACCATCAAATATAGGGAATATTAAAGAGAAAGCTTTTTATAGTACACAAGCTAGTAGTTTAAACTTTAAAAGTTTAGATATAAAAGAACCTATCTTTGAAAGCTATTCAAATCATAAACCAAATTTAAAGAGTGATAAAAACATAAATATTTTTTGTGTAATAGATGATATATTAGGAGAGATTGAAGATAGATATTTTGAACTAGAGAATAGTTTTAAGTATGCTTATAATAATAATTATAAAAATATAAAAGTAGTTCAACAACAAAACAGTTATCCTTTTACTATAAGCAATATAATAGAACAGTTTTATATTGATACTAATACACAAAAAGATTTTGAAAGATTAAAAGAGATATATAATAATCTAGTAGAGATTTTTTTATCAAACGAGAAATATATAAATATCTTATTTCCAAAATCTAATGGAGATTTGTCTTGGATATTTGAAAAAGATAAACACTATGTAGGGTTAAACTATTTAAATAAAGTAAAAAATAGATACTATTTTTTCTTTGATGAATATGAAACATCAATGCACTATGAACAAGGATTCTCAAATAAATCTGAGTTTTATACAAAATACTATGGTTGGAAATATGTTGTAAATAATACAAATAAATCAAATATATCTTTAAGTAATAGTAATTCAAAATATACTTTAGTAAAACAAAATGCAAATGAATTACTTGCTGCTTTAATATTTACTGTAATTTTTACACTAGATGATGATTTAGAAACAGTTTTAAAATCAAATGAAACTTATAGCAAAATAGATAAATTTAGATTAGAATTTGATGAAATATTAGATAAATTAAAACCTATACCATTTATACCTGATAATAAAAAAAGAGATATAGTAAAATATATAGAATCAAATGAAATATATGCAAAAATACTAAATAGACATCAATTTAGAGCTTCAGATTCTTATTTACAAGATTATAAAAATTTAGATATTAAAAACTCAAAATACTCTTTTAGTCAAAAAGGTGAGAAATTTTCAAAAATTATTAGTTCAAAATATTTATATTATGAAGATTTTAATTTTCATAAAAAAACAGATGAATTTGAATATCCTAATGAATTAATGAAAGAAATTCATAATAAATTAAAAAGTGAAGATTTAAAAGAACTTTTAGTAATTTATAATGAAATAAAAAATACAGATAAGATAAACTATATTATTGGAGCAAAAAATATAGTTTATTTACTTTGTGCCCAAAGATTGAATTTAGATGAAGAGTCTATTTTTAATAATATTTTTCATAAAGACTTAAATCATATTTTAGAGTATTATCAAAAGATAATTGAAAGAATGAAAAAAGTTGAAGAAGATGATGAAGATATTAATAATGAAAATGATGAAATAATAGGAGATAAACTAACAAATAGAGATATTGCTAAAATAAAAATCAACTATAAAATATCTAGCTTTCTATCAAATATGATAGCAAAGTCATACTACTTTGCAATACTTCAAGATACAAACTCAGATTTTCATAAAAATGCAAAGAGTTTTATAGATTATGATGTAGATTATGATAAAAAATTACGAAATAATGAAGAGAAAAGAGATAAATTTAAATATGTAGAACAAACAAGATTAAGTCTTATTCTTTTAGAAAAAATAAAAGATGTTGAAGCTGTATCAAGTGGAGTTGAAAAAATATTAGATGAAATTATAAAGGGTAAAGATGAGCAGTATAAAAATATAGTAGAAAGATATCTTGCAGGACTAAAGAGTTTCTCAAACACTATTGCATTTTTAAAAATAATAGATTTTTCTATAAATAGTGAAAAGAATATAAAAGATTATAGTCAATTTGCAAATGATACAGTAACTTTATATATATTTACTTCTAAGTTTTTAGCAAATCAAACTAAAATAGATACTAAAACTCTTTTAAGGTTTTCAACTGAACTTGCAAATAAAAAAACAAACTTATTTGTAAGCTTAGACTTTTCAGCAAAAGTCAATATAATCACAATAATAATAATTGCAACATTTGATACAAAAAAATATTATGAAAATGATGATTATGATGCAATGGCTTTAAATTTAATGCTTACAGGTATGAGTTTGATTATAGCCTTATCAATAATGCCACTACCTACAACAATTGTTATTTCTATATTCTCAATAATTTTAGGTATAACTTTAAATCAAATAGTAGATAGTGAATTAACTGTATTTCTAAAAAGAACTATATTTAATAGACAATTAGGATCAGGAAAAAAATATTATTTGCAAGATTTATATAATGTTTATTTTAATGATAATAAAACATTTTATCCATACTATTTAGGAAAAGCACTAAAAGATGAAGATTTAGGATTTACATCTTCAAAAGAATTAAAAAACTTTATAGGTAAAAACTATAAAACTTATGAAAAAGAGTTTGAACTGGCTTTTAAAAATGAATTACAGTTTTTATATACTACTTTGGTTGGGTTGAAGTTGGAAATTGATGAAAGAGAGAAAACAATATCTAAAAAAGTAAATGGATTTTTACAAGATATTAATAGAAATCTATATTGTAAAACTTATTTGAAAATACCAGAAACACTAATTGATGATGATACAATATTTTTATTAAATAATATAAACTATGATGTAAAAAATAACAAATTTTTTGAGAAACCTGATAAAGTTGACTATTACTTATTTGATTTACAGCCATATCATAATGAAACTATAAAAATAAATACAATAATTGTTAAATCTTCAATGGTAGATTTAAAATATCAGTTTGAATTTTATTTAGATTTAACACAAGATCCAAGACATAAAAATAGTTTAACTATAAAAAACTTTAAACAAATAAATTTTGAAGAATAAAAAAGGAAAGATAAATATGAATAATATAATTAAATTAATAGCTTTAGTAATAATATCTTTAAGTTTTACTGCTTGTGATAATAAAAAGAAATCTAACTATGTAACTGAATATAATAAAAAACATCCAAAATCTGTTATAGAACCATTATATTGGGATGGAAAAGAAAAACTATTCTCTAATTTTGACCAAGAATTAGAAGCAGGAGCAAACAGGGCTTATGATATATCAATATCTTTGTATGAAGAAAATAAATTTGAAGAAGCAATAAAGTATCTTGAATTTTCAGATTATATTATTCCAACAGCAAAAAACTCAGACCAAGCTTGTATTATATTTCAAGATATAAAAAAGTTTGAAGAAGCTATTCCTTGGTGTAAACAAGCTTATGAGTTAGGAAATGAATTAAGTTTAGTTGGACTGGCTTTAGCTTATAGAGGAGTAAAAAACTATGATGAAGCTATAAACTATTTAAATATTGGAATTGAAAAAAATATTAAAAACTCTTCAAATGTTTTAGGTTTAGTCTATTCTGAAAAAGGAGATTATAAAGAAGCAGAAAAATGGTACTTAAAAGCGATAAAAGATGAACCATACAATTCAAGAGCTCATAATAATATTTCATCTTTTTATATTGAAGATTTAAAAGACAATGTAAAAGGAGCAGCACACGCAATTGCAGGAATAGATAATGTATTTGATGTATTAAGTGTTTCTGATCTATTGATTATTGAATATAAAATTCCCTTAGAAGATTTACAAGAAGCTTATAAACTACAACTAACTTCTCCAGATTTTCCAATAAGATTTAAAGAAAAAGGTAGAAGAGTTGGATTTTTAACAAAAGAAGATTATCAAGAAGTAATTGATGATTATCACGAAGATAAACGAAGAGAACAAGAGACTATAAAATATGAAGAAGCTCAAAGAAGAATAGCAAAAGAATTTAATGAAAGAGTTCAAAGAGATATAGAAGAAAAAGAAAAACAACAAAAAGAAAATGAAAGGTAAAATAAAGAATGTTAAATATTAATTTCATTAAAACAAAAATAGTATATCGTATATACATAACTCTAGGTATAGTCTTAATGGTAATTTTATTGGAACCAAAATTGCTTCTCACAGGAATATTTGGTTTTATAATATCAATGATTCTTTCACTTCCCTTACTTTTTTTTATAAACTATCTATTTGTAGATAAGAAATGTATAATTTTTAGAAATAGTGTACTTTCTATTAGAAAACAGATATATTTTGATGAGATTATTAGTGCAACTATACAAGAAAAAAATTTAATAAAATTTGTATATAAAATAAATGATAAAGAAGAAAAAAAATACTTTCGTTTAAACTTTATTTTGGATAAAGATAGAGAAACTTTATATAAAATACTATCAAATAAATTAGGCAATAAATTTATAAATAATATTAAAAAAGAAATTAATAAATAAATATGTCTTCATTAAATGATTTACTAAAACCCATAAGACCAACAAGAGCATTTAGGAATTTAAAAGAGATAAGTCAAATAGAAGATGAAACACTACTTACATACCAAGTATATACCCACACTTTTGCTTATTTAGGCTTAATGAAAAAAATGGGTTGCTAAATTATCATTTTTTATTATAGTTACTTAGATATTCATCTATAAGTTTTATCTTTCTTTTTTTAGCTAATCCTTGATGTAATTTTG
>NZ_JADKPZ010000019.1 GCF_016106035.1 Arcobacter vandammei | reverse complement strand
TAACTATCTTTCGTTTCTCTGATAATTCTCTTGGTGTTAATTTTCTAGCATCTATTTTTTCCATAAAACATTATACTATAATTAAGATTATTTATCGGTGAAGTAATAATATTTATTTTAGTTGTTCTATATTTTTGGAATAATGAATTTATTCTTTGATGGGTGTAGAACAGAAAATATATTGAAATTAATATATTTTTTAGTTTAAATAAGAAAGTTTGGATACAACCTATGTTCTGAACATAGTGAAAAAGTTTAAAAGAATATATTAATTATTAAAATAACAAAAGAATTTCAATTAAAATAAAAAGAATGAGCCCTGTGCAATATAGGTTGTGGTACAATAATATAAATTAAATAATTTTGTGCTACTGCCATTAAATATGGCAATGGTTAAACCATTTAGTAAGTACATATAAATACTTTATTACTGGAGGCTTTTTTTGAATAATAACCCAAATAACCCATTTCATGGATTAAAATTAGAGTCAATTCTGATAAAGTTAGTAGAATTTTATGGATGGAATGACTTAGGAAATAAGATTAACATAAGATGTTTTAATTTTGATCCATCAATAAATTCTAGTCTAAAATTTTTAAGAAAAACACCATGGGCTAGAGATAAAGTAGAAAAATTATATTTTGATACTTTTTTAGCAAAATAATAAATTAGAAATAGGAATGAATATGCTAAATAAAATTGATATAAATAGTGAAGAGTTTCAAATTGAATTTGAACTTACAAAACAATTTACTTCTAAAGTGTTGGAGGATTATAATCTTGTTTATAATCCTGATGATGAAGTAAATGAGTCAATTCAGATGGGACTTGCTAGAAATAAACTTATCTATGGTAAGAGATATTGCCCTTGTTTTATGGTTATAGAAGAGAGCAAGACTGAAAAGAATAGATTATGCCCTTGTGAACCAGCTTTGAAAAATGAGATACCAAATAGTGGTTCATGTCACTGTGGAATATATTGTACAAGAGAAAAAGCTCAAGAGTTGCTTTTGAATATTGATACAAAAGAGGCAATTGCAACACATAGTAGAGGATTGACACAAAAAGAGTGTGAGGAACTTTTAGACCAAGAAGAAATTAGTTCATTGGAATTAGAAGCTTTACTGGAAGTAAGAGAAATAGGATATGTACAATTTAATCTTGTTGATACAAGAGAGTGGATGGAATGGATAGGAGCTAGAATTAAAGGAGTTGATTTTTTAGTTCCAACTACTAGTTTTTATCACTCTATAGAGCAATTGAATAGTAAAAAAGATGTACCAGTAATTGTTTATTGTCATAGTGGGAGTAGAAGTGCTTATTGCCAAAAAATAATGCTAAATATGGGATTTTCAAAAGTTACAAATCTTGATTATGGAATTATGACTTTTGGCGGAGATATAATTAGAGGAGAGTAGAGAAATATTTTATAAATTAATATTACTTTTGATAGAATGAAGCTTTTACAGTTTAAAGTCAAAAAGGTTTAATTGATGATTATAATTCCTCAAACAAAAGGTGGTGTTGGAAAATCCACAGTTGCTATGCAAGTTATTGCACCATATTTATACAAAAAGCATGGAAAGAAAATTACTTATATTGAAATTGATGATGAAAATAATGATTCTAGGTCATTTACAAGAACAGAAATTGTAGATAAAAGAATGCTAGGAACTAATAAAATAACAGATTTAGATGAGCTTATTTTAATGGATGATAATCATGAGGTAATAGTTGATGTTGGTGGAAATAAAACTTCAAGTTTAGTACTTGATGAGATAAAAAAAGTTGGAAGTTTTGGGAATGTTAAGTGGATTATTCCTTTAGGTGATGGGGAACTAGATGGAAAAAATGCAATTGCAACTATGAAAAAAATTCGAAAAATTGAGAAAAATCCAGAAGATAATATGATTTTTGCACTTACACGAGCTATTTCTATGGAAGAAGATTATTATAATGAACAGTTTATAAACTTTTTTGGACATAAATATCTTGATTCAAACTCTGTTATTTGTGACTTCTTAAAAAGTCCAAAATATTTCCCTGTAAAAAATGACAAGATTATTACAATGAGTAGATATTTGGGTAGTACAGTTTGGGAAATGGCATATAATAATACAGATTTTGCTAAAAAAGCTATTGAAGCAAAAGAGCTAGGAGACATTGAAGCTGCTAGAAAATATCTATTTTTTAGAAGAATTCAAACTGAAGCAAAGGATTATGTAATTCACACCTTAAATAGAATTTTTTGTGATTTAGATAGATGGATAGAGATTAAAAAATGAGTGATATGAGTTTCAAACAGGCAAAAGAGCTTGTTGAACGAATGGAATTTAGTGAAATTGCTTTAAAAAAGACTCTAACAAATATTGAAAGTGCAACAAACAATTTTGAAAAAACTTTAAATGAACAAGAAAAAATATTAAATAAAATACCAAATTCAGATAAAAAATTATCTATTATGAATATAGCAATTGCATTGAATATTGGGCTTATATTTGGTATTTTAATAGGTAAATATCTTATATAAATAGGACAAAAATTGGAAAAACAAGAAAAAATAGTATCAATGTTTAATAATATAGCACCAACTTATGATACAGCAAATAGAGTGCTATCTATGGGAATCGATAAAAGTTGGAGAGATAAGGCTTGTAGTAAAACTTTTGAAATTTATGGTCAAAAGACAATAGAAAAAATAGTTGATGTTGCTTGTGGAACAGGCGATATGATTCTTTTTTGGAAACAAAATGCAAAGAAAAAGAGTATAACTTTGAAAAATATTGTTGGTATTGATCCTAGTGTTGGAATGATGGAGGTTGGAAAGAAAAAGCTTCCAGAAGTTGAGTTTATTGAAGCCTTTGCAACTTCTATGCCGCTTGAGAATAGTAGTTCAGATATAGTATCAATTTCGTATGGGATTAGAAATGTAGTTCAAAGGCAAGAGGCTTTTTTTGAGTTTGCAAGAGTCCTAAAACAAGGTGGATTAGTTGTAATTTCTGAATTTACAAAAAATAAAAAAGAGAGTTTACTAGACCATTTAACAGCATTTTATATGGATAAAATTTTACCTTTTATTGGTGGAATAATATCAAAAAATAAAGAAGCTTATAGATATTTACCTGATAGTATAGATGAGTTTTTAACAACTGAAAATCTTTGTAAAGAGCTTGAAAATGCTGGTTTTGAAATAGTTTATACAAAAGCATTTTCAATGAAAATTTCAACACTAATAATTGCAAAAAAACTATAAATGAATGCAATTAGTGTAAGTACTTTAAATACTCAAATAAAATCTCTTTTAGAGACAACTTTTATGCAAGTAGTAGTTTCAGGAGAGATTTCAAACCTTACAATTCATGGCTCAGGTCATATATATTTTTCAATCAAAGATGAGAGTTCTACAATATCTTGTGTTATGTTTAAAGGAAATACAAAATATTTAAAATTTGAGTTAGAAAATGGACAAAAGGTACAAGTAACAGCGAATATTACAGTTTATGTTCCAAGAGGAAATTATCAGCTTCTTTGTACAAAAATAGAACCAGATGGTATAGGAAGTTTGGCTTTAGCTTTTGAACAACTTAAAACAAAACTTCAAGCAAAAGGATATTTTGAGCAAAATATCAAAAAATCGCTTCCAAAATATCCAAAAAGAATAGCAATAGTTACAAGCCCAACAGGAGCAGCCATTGAAGATATGAAAAAAGTTGCAGGTTCTAGGTGGAGTTTGTGTGAACTTATTTTAATTCCAACTTTAGTTCAAGGTGAACAGAGCATTGAAGATATTGCAAGTAGTATAAAATTTGCAGATAGTTTAGCTTGTGATATTATGATTATTGGAAGAGGTGGGGGAAGTATTGAAGATTTATGGGCATTTAATAGTGAAGTTGTAGCAAATGCTATTTTTGAAGCTAAAACTCCTATAATTTCAGCAGTTGGACATGAAACAGATATTTTAATAAGCGATTTTGTAGCAGATTGTAGAGCTGCAACTCCTTCGAATGCCATGGAAATTGCACTTCCAGATAAAAATGAACATCTTTTATATTTGGCATCTTTTATGAGTGAGTTTGAAAACAGATTAAAAAATAATTTTCTTATGAAAGAAAATGAACTAGATTCTATGAAAAAATTATATAAACAAAACTCTATTGAGTCAAAATTTAATTTCATTGAGAGTCAAATTAAGCTTTTAAGAGATAGTTTTACTAGAACAATTTCTCAAAAAATCGAGATATTTCAAAATATAGTTGATAGTACAAAACAAAACTATATTCTAAATAATCCAAGAAATAGAGATAAAATTGGCTTTGTTCAGTTATCAAAAGAGAATAAAATAATCGATTTAGATAGCTTGAGAATAGATGATATTATAGAGCTTCAATCTTCAAAAACTATTGCAAATTGTAAAATAATAAGTTTAAAAAAACAAAAATAGAGTTTAAGTTTACTCTTGATAAAATAGAGAAAAATATGCTTTAAAAAAGGAACATTATGGAAAATAGAGATACTAAAGAGATAAATTCATCTAGTATTACTGAATTTATGACTTTTGAATTAGGGAAGATGAAGTATGCAATAGAACTTCCAAAGATTAAAGAGATTTTAACTTATCCTGATAATATTACAACTTTACCAAATACTGAAAATTGGGTAAAAGGGCTGATAAATTCAAGAGGTGAAGTTGTTCCTATTTTGGATATTAGAATTAAATTTCATACAGGTGATATTGTTTACAATGAAAGTACGACAATTATTACAGTTTTAACTGAAGATAAAAGAATGATAGGAATAGTTGTAGATAAAGTAGATGATGTTCAAAAACTTGATACTGGACTTTTAGCAGCTGTTTCTGAGATGGGTTCAGGAATTCCAGCAAAATATTTAAAAGGTTTTATAAGACTTGACAATAATCAGATGCTTGTAATTATGGATATTGAAAAAGTTGTTGCAAAAAGTGAATTAGAAGATTAGTTTTTATGAATATAAATAGCGAACTTCTTAAAAAATATACTCTTTTATATGTAGAAGATGATGATGTTATAAGAACTGAATTATCATCTTTGCTAGAGAATTTTTTTAAATCGGTATTAGTTGCAAAAGACGGTAAACAAGGACTTATAACCTATCTTACAAATCAAGATGAGATAGATATTATTTTAAGTGATATTAATATGCCACTTTTAAATGGTATAGATATGGTTACAAAAATAAGAGAGATAAAAGATAATGTTCCAGTTATTTTTGCAACTGCTCACTCTGATATTGATTTTTTGATTGAAGCTATAAAATTAAGAGTAAAAGAGTATGTAGTAAAGCCTCTTGATATAAAGAAACTTCTTTTTTATATTGAAGATATTGCAAAAAATCTTGAATTAGAAAGAGTTTTGCAACAACAAAGAGAAGAGTTAATAAAATTTAGAAATATTTTAGATTCATATAATTTACTTTTAAAACTTGATAATAATTTTAAAATAACTTATGCAAATAAGCTTTTTTGTAAAACTTTAGGTTATAAAAAAGATGTTTTAATTGGAATGGAATTAAGTGATTTAAAACATAATATTTCTGCTAAAAAACTATTTGCTGATATTTATTTGAAGTTGGAAAATAAAGAGTCTTGGGAAGGAAATCTAAAGATAAAAAGAAAAGACGAAACTTCTTTGGATACTAAAAGTAATATTATCCCAGATTTAGATGAGAACTTAAATATGCAAGGTGTAATTTTAGTTGCCTCTGATACAACAAAAGAGCAAGAGTTAAAACGACAGATGCAATTAGCTTTAATCAAAGAGAAAAGTTTAAATCTTCAAAAAACAAAAGAGCAATGTTTAGAGCAAGAACAACTCTTTAGAGAATTAAAACAAGAATTAGAAGATACTAAAAAAGAGTTAAACCTTTTCAAAGCTCAAAATAACTCTAAAAAAAATGATAGTTCTGAAATTGATAATTTAAAACAAGAGAATAAAGCTTTAATAGAGCGAGTAGAAGCTTTTGAAAATGAAATATCAAGATTAAAAAATATGATTGATAATAGTGATTCTAGTGAAGTTTTAAAAGAAAAATTAGAGTATTGGGAACAAAGATCAAAACTAGAAAGTCAAAAACTAGAGATTTTAGAAAAATCAATAATAGCAAATGTTGAACCAGCTATTATTGAAAAAATTTTTAATTGAAGAGTAAATTTACTCTTCAATTGTTATTTTATTTATAACTATGTCATTTAATGGTTTGTCAGCACCATATCTTCCAGCAGTTTGTACATTTTCAATATCTTTTACAATATTTGTTCCTTCAATTACATAGCCAAAAATAGTGTGCATACCATTTAGCCAATAAGTAGGAGCAGTTGTAATAAAAAATTGACTTCCATTTGTATTCTTCCCCTTATTTGCCATAGCTAAAATAAAAGGTTTATCAAAAACTGCATTTGGTGAAAACTCATCTTCAAAAGTAGTTCCCCAAATAGATTCTCCTCCAGCACCAGTTCCTGTTGGATCTCCACCTTGAATCATAAAGTTTTTGATAACTCTATGAAAAATAAGACCATTGTAGTAACCCTTTTTTGATAAAGCTATAAAGTTTTCAACAGCTTTTGGAGCCATTTTTGGTTTTAACTCTATTTTGAAACTACCCATATTTGTATCAAATAGTGCAATTGGGTTTTTCTCTATATTTTCATTTGCAAAAACAAAAAGTGCAAAAGATAAAAATATAAATAATATTTTTCTCATAACAATTCCTTTTAATTTAGTTTTATAATAAATTAGTATAGTATAATAGCTTTGAAAAATTAATAAAGGAATTTATAAATGACATTTGAGATGTTATACAGCAAAATTCATAGAGCAACTGTTAGTGATGCAAATTTAAATTATGTTGGTTCAATAACTATAGATGAAGAGTTGATGAATGCATCAAATTTGAGAGTTGGACAAAAAGTTGATATTGTAAATATTAATAATGGAGAAAGATTTCAAACTTATGTAATAAAAGGTGAGTTTGGAAAAAAAGATATGTGTCTAAATGGAGCAGCTGCTAGAAAAGTTGCTATTGGAGATAAAATAATTGTGATTGCTTATGCAACATACAGTGAAGAAGAGCTAGAAAACTACAAACCAACAGTTGTTTTAGTAGATGATAAAAACAGTATAGAGCTTATAACAAATGAATTAGTAGGAAGTGATTATGTTTGATGGAATTGATTTAAAAAACTTAAATCTTGGAGATATGATAAATAAATTCCAAGATATGGCAAAAGAGCAAGAAGCACAAAATGCTTCTAGTCTTTTTACTGCAAAAGCTGGTGGTGGAATGGTTGAAATTTCAATAAATGGAAACTCTGAAGTTGTTGATTTAAAAATAGATGATTCACTTCTTGAAGATAAAGACTCTTTACAAATTTTACTAATTTCTTGTATGAATGATATTATCAAACAAAGCGAAGAGAATAAAAAAAGAATGGCTATGAGCCTAATGGGAAATTTAGGGAATTTTGGTCAAAAATAGATGAATGAACTTTTAGAAAAATTTGAGAACTATTTATTAGAAAATTTACCAAAAAGTAAAACTTTTCACCCACATTTTGAAACAGCTTTACAAGATATGTTAAAAGCTGGTGGAAAAAGATTTCGCCCAATGCTACTTTTGAGTATTGTAAAATCAAAAAACCCACTTTTGATTGAAAATAGTTTAAAAGTAGCACTTGCAATTGAATTTTTACACACTTATTCACTAATTCATGATGATTTACCTTCTATGGATAATGCTGATTTAAGAAGAGGATTTACAACTTTACATAAAAAATATGATGAAGTAACTGCTATTTTAGTTGGAGATGCTTTAAATACTGAGAGTTTTAATCTTTTAGCAAATGCAGCACTTCATAATGATATAAAAATAGAGTTAATCAAACTACTTTCAAGTGATGGTGGAATAGATGGTATGATTATAGGTCAAGCAATTGATTGCCATTTTGAAAAACAAAAACTAGAGTTAGAAAAACTAGAGTTTTTACACTTGCATAAAACAGCAAAATTAATAGCAACAAGTCTAAAAATGGGAGCAACAATAGTTGAACTTGAAGATGAGTTAAAAGATAAATTATATAGTTTCGGGCTGGATATTGGTCTCCTTTTTCAAATTCAAGATGATATTATTGATGAACTTGAATCTAGTGAAACAGCTGGAAAAACAACACAAAATGATAGTTTTAAAAACTCTTTTGTAAATTTGTTAGGTCTTGAAGAGGCAAAAAAAAGTGCTGATATTTTGGCACAAAAATGTATAGAGACATTAAATAGTTTTGATATAGATATAAAAAACTCTTTAGAAGAGTTGCTTTTAAACTATATAAATAGACATAAAAAATATAACTCTTAGTTCATTTGACTAAAGTTTAAGAGATAAAAAAGAAAACATTTATTAAAATTTGGCACTTAAAAATAGTAAGTGCTAATTTTAAGTTAAATTATAAAATTTAAATTATAAAAAAAGGAAAAAAAATGAATTTTAAACCACTAGGTGAAAGAGTTCTAGTTGAAAGAACAGAAGTAGAAAATAAAACAGCAAGTGGAATTATAATTCCAGATAATGCAAAAGAGAAGCCACAAAGTGCAAAAGTTGTTGCAATTGGTAGTAAAGTTGAAGATGTAAAAGTTGGAGATGTTATTATCTTTGAACAATATAGAGGAACAGAGATTAAACTTGAAGGTAGTGAATACTTAATTTTAAATATTGAAAATATTTTAGGTGTAATGTAATAAAAAAGAAAGAAAAAGGAATTTAATATGGCAAAAGAGATTTTATTTAGTGATAGTGCAAGAAATAGATTATATAGTGGTGTTGAAAAACTAGCAGATGCAGTAAAAGTTACAATGGGACCTAGAGGAAGAAATGTTTTATTACAAAAATCTTTTGGAGCTCCAACTATTACAAAAGATGGTGTAAGTGTTGCAAGAGAGATTGAATTAGCTGATACTTTAGAAAATATGGGTGCTCAACTTGTAAAAGAAGTTGCTTCAAAAACAGCAGATGAAGCTGGAGATGGAACAACAACAGCAACAGTTTTAGCTCACTCAATTTTTAAAGAGGGTCTTAGAAATGTAACAGCTGGAGCAAATCCAATAAGTTTAAAAAGAGGAATGGATAAAGCTTGTGAAGCTATTTTAATTGAATTAAAAAAATCTTCAAAAGTTGTAGCAAATAAAACAGAAATAGAACAAGTTGCTACAATTTCAGCAAACTCTGATAGTGCTATTGGAAAAATGATTGCTGAAGCTATGGATAAAGTTGGAAAAGACGGAGTTATCACTGTTGAAGAAGCAAAAGGAATTTCAGATGAGCTTGATGTTGTTGAAGGAATGCAGTTTGATAGAGGATATTTAAGTCCATATTTTGTTACAAATCCTGAAAAAATGACAACAGAGTTTTCAAATCCATTTATTTTACTTTATGATAAAAAAATCTCTTCATTAAAAGAGCTTTTACCAATACTTGAAGGTGTAAATAAAGCTGGAAGACCGCTTTTAATTATTGCTGAAGATGTTGATGGTGAAGCTCTTGCAACTTTAGTTGTAAATAGATTAAGAGGTGCATTACAAATTGCAGCTGTTAAAGCTCCAGGGTTTGGAGATAGAAGAAAAGCTATGCTTGAAGATATTGCAGTTCTTACAGGTGCAACTGTTGTATCTGAAGAGATGGGAATGAAACTTGAAACTACTGATTTAAGTGCTTTAGGTGTTGCAGCTAAAATTGTAATAGACAAAGACAACACTACAATAGTAGATGGAAATGGTAGCAAAGATGCAGTTTTAGGAAGAGTAAATCAAATCAAAGCTGAAATTTCTAACACAACAAGTGATTACGATAGAGAAAAACTTCAAGAAAGACTTGCAAAATTAAGCGGTGGAGTTGCTGTTATAAAAGTTGGAGCTGCAACAGAAACTGAGATGAAAGAGAAAAAAGATAGAGTTGATGATGCACTAAGTGCTACAAGAGCTGCTGTTGAAGAGGGAATTGTAATTGGTGGTGGAGCTGCACTAATTAGAGCTGCTGCTAAAGTAAAACTTGATTTAGGTGGTGATGAGCAAATTGGAGCAAATATTGTTTTAAGAGCTATTAAAGCACCTCTTAAACAAATTGCTTTAAATGCTGGATATGATGCTGGAGTTGTTGCAAATGAAGTTGAAAAATCAAGCAACGAAAACTTAGGATTCAATGCTGCAAGTGGAGAGTATGTAGATATGTTTGAAGCTGGAATTGTTGATCCTGCAAAAGTTGAAAGAGTTGCTATGCAAAATGCAGTTTCAGTTGCTTCACTTCTACTTACAACAGAAGCAACAGTAACAGAAGTAAAAGAGGATAAAGCCCCAGCAATGCCAGATATGAGTGGTATGGGTGGAATGCCAGGGATGATGTAAAAAAAGAGTGCTTATAGCACTCTTTTTATATTTTCAAGTGAAAGCTTGTGAAAATCTAAATATTTTGATTCCTCATACCCTATATATTTATAAAATTTTATACCTTTTATAGATAAAATTTCTTCAAAATCTTCAATTATAAGTTTCTCAAACTCAAGATGAGTTTCTATATATTTTTTTTGATAATTTTCTAAAATTGTACTTTTTAAATTAAGCTTATTTTCTCCTTTGAAAATCTCAGGACAAGAGTTATCTATATAGACAAAATTATCAATATTAGGGCTTAGAGGGTAGATTTTACATACATTTGGTCTTTTATCATAAATAGAGCATCTAAAATCTTTTAGATAAGGGCAAAAATCAAATCCATTTGATAATAAAATTACTGGTTTTACAAAATTTAAAGAGCCAAATATAAATAATATAGGGAAGTTTTTGTGTACATCTTCAAATTCTTCTTTTAAAATTTGTGAAAAAACTGTTCCAAAAGAGCCTTTGCAACAATTTGATTCACAATTTGCACAATCTCCAAAGCTAATATTTTGTTTTTCAAGTTTTATAAAATTTTTCATATATAAATAGTATCACTTTTGAAGTTAAATTTAGAGCTTTTAGCTAAAATTCCATAATGAAAATAGCAAAAAGAACAAAAACTTACACTAATCTTACATTACTTAAATATAATAATAGTATGAAAATTTTAATTATCGAAGATGATATTCAGCTAAATACTACAATTACGAACTTCTTGAAATATAAAGGTTTTGAAACCACATCTGTTGAAGATGGAGAAGATGCTTTGGATTTAATAGATAAAAACTCTTATGATTTATATCTTATTGATATAAATATTCCAAAAATATCTGGTTTAGAGCTTTTAAAATATATTAGACAAAAAGATTTAGCAACTCCTATTATTATAATTACTGCATCTTTAGAACTTGAAAATTTAAAATCTGCATATAAGAATGGTTGTGATGAATATATTAAAAAGCCATTTTATCTTGAAGAGTTGGAGATTAAAATAGATAAATTTTGTAAGTGTGAAAATAAAGAAGAGATTATTAAAATCAAAGATAATATATCTTATGATATTAAAAATGAAGAGTTAATTATCGATGAAAAGATAAAAAGGCTTAGAAAAAAAGAGAAGAGACTTTTAACAATTTTATTACAAAATTTAAATAAAACTGTTTTGACACAAACTATAGAAAATTATGTTTGGGAAAATGAGATAAAAGACTCCTATCCATTAAGGCAACTTGTAAATGATTTACGAAAATATTTTGATAGTTATGGAAGATTTATCTTCTCTGAAATTGGAGTTGGATATAGATTTGAGGTTCAAGAGGCTTAGCAAATGAAGCTAAGGTATCAATTATATATTTTTTTACTATTTTTATCTACAATTTTATTTTTGGTTTTAATTTTAAACTATGTATCTTATACAAACCAATATGAAAAAGATTTAAAAAATTTTGTGAATAGTGAAATAAGACTGCATAAAAAAGCTATTCTAACATCAATTCAAAATAAAGATAGTGGATTTGAACTAGAAAAAGAGCTTTTTCTAAATATTTCAAATGACACTTTAGAACTTCTAAAAAAAGATAAAAATCTAAATTTACTTGCATTAAAAAGTGTATTAAAATCAAAATATGATTTAAAAGATTTTGATTTTGATATTTATATGATTGATAGAAATTATAATATTTATAAAACTACCTATAAAAAAGATTTAAATTTTAATGTGGAAGTTTTGGTTGATTCTAAAAATTTATTAGATAAAAGTCTTGATGGAAATATATATTTTTCTAAATTTATAATAAGTGACCCACTTAGTTTAGATTATAAACTCTACTCTTATGCTTCTCTTTCTAGTGATGTTTTTTTGAAAATATCATTTACAAATACTCAAATCAGTGATAATTCAATATCATCTTTGGTTCAAAATCTTCAATCTTCTAGCAAAGTTAGAATTTATAATATTTTTAAGAATAAAGATGGCTATTCATATTATGATTTGCTTAGTAGTGTTGAAATTGAAAATAAAGAGAAATTTCTAAATTCATTAAATATTGTAAAAAAAGAGGAAATTTTTAAAAATAATATTATTAATTCAGGTGTTAATCTAATAGAAATAGAAGATTTAAAAGATAATATTTTAACTATTAATTCTTCGATTTTTGATAAAAATATGTTTAATATTTTGGGTTTTGAAAATATTGTTATGGAGCTTAAAATAGATTTAAGTGAGAAAATAGAGTTTATTGAGGAGATAAAAAGTGTTTTTATTGCTTCCTTATTTATTATAATTTTTACTTTATTAATTATATTTATTTTTATTCAGAGTCGTTTTACAAAGCCAATTGAGGCGATTTTGTTTAGTATTAAAGAGTCTAAAAAAGTTGAAGAAGATATTCTTACATATAATAATGAGTTATCAAAAATAGCAAAGAAGTATAATATTTTATATGATAACTTTACAAAAGAGTTGAAATTAAATAGTAATTTACTAGCCGAAAATAAAAAATTTATTGCAGATACAGTTCATCAAATAAGAACACCACTTACAAATATTATGATGAATGGGGAACTTATAAAAAAATTCCAAAAAGATAATAGTATGGATGTTTTTATTGAACAAATTGATGCTTCAATTAATATGCTTTCAAACTCTTATGAAGATTTAGCATATTTAATCACTTCTAACTCTTTGGAATATAAAGCAAAGAGTATTGATTTGAAAAAAGCAATTTTGGATAGAGTAAAATTCTTTGCAACAATTAGCAAGGTTAATTTTAAAAGAATAGATACAAATTTAGAAGATGGTATTTTTGTAAAAATAAATGATATAGAGTTAGAACGAATTATAGATAATAATCTTTCAAATGCTATAAAATATGCCTTTAAAGATAAAATAATTGAAGTTTATTTAAAGAAAGATGATAATTTTGCTATCTTAGAATTTAGAAGTTTTTCAAATGAGATAAAAAATAAGGTAAAAATATTTAATAAAAATTATAGAGAAGATGAAGCAAAAAGAGGACTTGGTTTGGGGCTTTATATGGTAAAGAATATATGTAAAAAAAATGATATAAAATATGAGGTTTATTACAAAAATAATCAAAATATTTTCAAATATAGCTTCAAAATCAAAGTAGAATAAAAAATCTTACATAAATCTTACATAGTTTTTATATATTTCCATATCACAAGAACAATTATCTATACTTTTATGTAATAGGGAATAATTTATTTTACTTTATTTTGCAAGGCATCTCAAAAAAGAGATGCCTTTTTTATTTATAAAAAATTCAATTTAGATACAATTAGCAAAAAAATGGAGAAGTTGTGAAAAAGAAATTAATAAAAATAATAAAAAAGGCTGGTAAAATCCTAAGAAAAGGGTTTTATTCAAAGAAAAATGTAACTTTTAAAGCAAAAAAAGATTTGGTTACAAAATATGATGTTGCAGTTGAAAACTACTTGAAAAAAGAGTTTAGTAAACATTTTAAAGAGTTTAATTTAATAGCTGAAGAGTCAGATAACTCTCAAATAGTGTTTGGTAACTCTATAATAATTGACCCAATAGATGGAACTACAAATTTTGTAAATGGAGTTCCTCATACTGCTATTTCTGTTGGAGTTTATAAAGATAAAAAACCTTATATTGGAGTTGTATATAATCCTATTTTAGATGAACTATATTTTGCAAAAGTTGGATGTGGAGCATTCTTAAATGGAGAAAGAATTTTTGTAAATAGTGAAAAAGATTTGCAAAAATCACTTATTGCAACAGGTTTTCCATATAGCAGTGGAGAAAATCAAGAAGATTTAAAAGATGTTGTAAGAAGAATTGAAAGAATTCTTCCTTCTTGTCAAGATTTAAGAAGACTCGGAAGTGCTTCTATTGATTTATGTTTTGTTGCTAGAGGTGTTTTTGAAGCATATTATGAGATGAATTTAAAACCTTGGGATGTAGCTGCTGGAATTATAATTTTAAGTGAAGCTGGTGGAAAAGTATCAAATTTAAGTGGAAATGAGTTTAATATGTTTGAAGATAAATATTTAGTCTCTTCTAATGGTTTTATTCATAATAAACTTTTGGAAAAGCTTGATATTTAGTTGATTTTGGATAAAATCTTACATTTTTAAATAATTTATAAGGGAATAGTATGTGCGGAATTGTTGGATATATTGGTAAATATGATACTTGTAAAATCTTGATTGATGGATTAAAAGAGCTTGAGTATAGAGGTTATGATAGTGCTGGAATTGCTGTTTTAAATGAAAATGGAATAGATGTTTTTAAAGCAGTCGGAAAGCTTGTAAACCTTGAAGAAAAAGTAAATGAGAGTAAAAAAGAGAGCTATAATCTGGGAATTGGTCATACAAGATGGGCAACTCACGGAAAACCAACAGAAGTAAATGCACATCCACACTTAGGAGAATACTCTTATGTAGTTCATAACGGAATAATTGAAAACTACAAAGAGCTAAAAGATGAATTAATCTCTTTAGGGCATAATTTTGTTTCACAAACTGATACAGAAGTAATAGTTCATCTTTTTGAAAATTATAATAATAAATTAAAAGATGCAAAAAAATCTTTTCAAAAGACTATTGAGCGATTAGAAGGTGCTTTTGCTATTCTTCTAGTTACAAAAGATGAACCTGAAAAAATCTTTTTTTATAAACTTGGAAGCCCTATGATTGTTGGTAAAGGTATCGAGCCTGATGAGGTTTTATTTGCTTCTTCTGATTCTGCACTTATTGGACTTGCAAGTGATGTAGTATATCTTGATGATAGAGTAGGAGGAGTTGCAAGTAAAGAAAATATTGAATTTTTTAGTAAAAATATTCATTGGTCAAAACTTCCAACATCAAAACAATATGCCCAAAAAGATGGTTTTAGATACTTTATGGAAAAAGAGATTTATGAACAAAGTGTTGTTGTTAGTGATTGTATGCTTGGAAGAATTAAAGATAGCCAAATAGATTTTGATGAAATTGATGAAAAAATTTTAGAAGGAATTTCTGAAATTAAAATTTGTGCTTGTGGGACTTCTTATCATGCAGGACTTACATCTTCATATCTATTTGAAAGACTTTCAAGAATAAAATGTTCGGTTGAAGTTGCAAGTGAATTTAGATATAAAGAGCCAATTTTAACTACTGATACTCTTTTTGTGGTAATTTCTCAAAGTGGAGAAACAGCTGATACTTTGGAAGCTTTAAAAATGGCAAAAGAAGCTGGGCTTAAAACTTTGGTTATTTGTAATGTTGATAACTCTTCAATGACAAGAGTTGCAGATTTTACAATTTTAACAAGAGCAGGAATTGAAAAAGGAGTTGCTTCAACAAAAGCCTTTTCAACTCAAACTGTTGTTTTATGGATGTTAAGTCTATATTTTGCAAAAATTAAAAATACTATTGAAGACAAAATACTTCAAGAGGAGATAAATACTTTAAGAGAAGTTCCTCTTGCACTTAAAGTTTATGAGAATATTCATGAAAAAGCAAAAAGATTATCAAAAAGATATTTACATGGACATGGATTCTTCTTTATTGGTCGAGATGTTTTCTATCCTCTTGCTCTTGAAGGTGCTTTAAAACTAAAAGAAATCTCATACTTACATGCAGAAGGTTATCCAGCAGGAGAGATGAAACACGGACCAATTGCCCTAGCTGACCCAGAACTTTTTACAATAGCTTTAATGCCAAAAAATATGTTGTATGATAAAATCAAATCAAATGTAGAAGAGTTAAGTGCTAGAGATAGTACAATTTGTGCAATTTCTCCACTAGATTTTGATTTAGCAGATGATTTTATAAAAATAAATGAAACGGAACACTATATGCTAGAGTTTTTTGAAATGTTAATTGCTCTTCAACTTTTATCGATGGAAATATCAATTAGACTTAAAAATGATGTTGATATGCCAAGAAACTTAGCAAAATCTGTAACAGTTGAGTAGAAAAAATTCACTTAACTATAAAACTAAAGTTTAATTTAGTTAAAATAAGAAACTTTTTTCCTTTATTTAGGAAAATTGATTTCTTTAAATCTTATTTTAATTTCTTATATTTTTTTAAAAGATAAAAATGGAAAACAAAGAATGGAAAACAACTCAAGCAAAAGCTTGTGGAAAACAAAGGATGGAAAACAAAATGGAAAAAACTCAATATCTGTTTACAAGTGAAGTTGTAAGCCCTGGACACCCTGATAAATGTGCTGATATTATTGCTGATAGTATAGTTGATAGATTAATAATTGAAGATAGTAATAGTAGAGTTGCAAGTGAAGTTTTTGTAGCTGGAAAGCATGTAGTTATTGGTGGTGAAGTAAAATCAAATGCTTTTTTAAGTCAAGAAGATTATGAAAATTTGGTAAAAGATGCTTTAGCAAAAATTGGATATGACGGAAAAAGTGCATTTACAAAAGAACAAGCACTTCATCCAGATGAGGTAAAAGTTCAAGTTTTACTAAATCAACAAAGTCCAGATATATCTCAAGGAGTTGATCAAACAACTGGAGAAATTGGAGCTGGAGATCAAGGAATTATGTTTGGATTTGCTTCAAATGAAGCAGACGAGTATATGCCAGCAGCCATTGTTTATGCAAGAAGATTAAGCGATACAGTTTATGATTATGCACTAAAAAACAAAGACAAATTTGGAGTTGATATTAAAACTCAAGTTACAGTGGATTATGGTACAAAAGAGAATTTTGAAAATTGTCTTCCACAAAAAATTCATACAATTGTTGTATCTGCTCCTTCAACTGAGAGTTTAAAAATTGAAGAAGTAAGAGCAATTATTCAAGAATTAATTGATAATGCAGGGCTTCCTAGCAAATTATATGATAAAAATAGCACAATAATTCATATAAATCCAACAGGAAGATATGTAAATCACTCATCTTTACACGATAGTGGATTAACTGGAAGAAAACTAATTGTTGATAGTTTTGGTGGATATGCACCAATTGGTGGTGGAGCTCAAAGTTCAAAAGATTATACAAAAGTTGATAGAAGTGGACTTTATGCAGCAAGATGGATAGCAAAACATATAGTGGCTTCAGGATTAGCAAAAAAAGCAATAGTTCAAATCTCTTATGCAATAGGTGTTGCAAAACCAACATCAGTTGCAGTTGATACAATGGGAACATACACAAAACATAATGATGATGTTTTATCTGCATTTGTAATGGAAAATTTTGCATTAACTCCAAAATGGATTACAGATAAATTTGCTTTAGATAAACCAAGTAAAGAGACTTTTCTTTATGCTGATGTAGCAGCAAGGGGACAAGTTGGACAAGCTGATTATCCATGGGAAAAATTGGACGAACTTGAGAAGTTTAAGAATATATGATAATTTAGGCTTTGTTCTCAAATTTTTTTAGAGTTGAGAACTAATTTAAAAGGAGAATTTATGGATTTAAGAAACCTATTTAGTAAAATTTCATTTGACAACAAAAATAAAGAACAAGCAACAAAAAAAGATGCTCCAAGTCACTGGATAAAATGTCCTTCTTGTAGCTCTTTGATGTTTTTTAAAGAGGTTGAAAATCAAGATAATGTTTGCCCTAAGTGTAGTTTTCATATGAGAGTTGGAGCAAAAAGAAGAGTAGAGATATTAAGTGATGAAGGAAGTTTTGTTGAATTTGATGCAAATTTAAAACCAAATGACCCTTTAAAATTTGTAGATAAACTTTCTTATAAAAAAAGAGTAGAAGAGGGATTTGCTAAAACAGGAAGAGTTTCTAGTGTTATTAGCGGAGAGTGTACAATAAATGGGATTCCTGTTCAACTTGTAGTTTTTGACTTTGCATTTATGGGTGGAAGTTTGGGAAGTGTTGAAGGTGAAAAAATTGTAAGAGCCGTTAATCGTGCAATTCTTAAAAAAGAGCCAGTAATTATTGTTTCAGCTTCTGGAGGAGCAAGAATGCAAGAATCAACTTTTTCTTTGATGCAAATGGCAAAAACAAGTGCTGCACTAAAAAAACTTGATAGCCATAAACTTCCATATATCTCTATTTTAACAGATCCTACAATGGGTGGAGTTTCGGCTTCTTTTGCATTTTTAGGAGATATTATTATGGCAGAACCAGGAGCTTTAATTGGATTTGCAGGTCAAAGAGTAATTAAGCAAACTATTGGAGCAGATTTACCTGAAGGTTTCCAAAGAGCTGAATTCTTACTTGAAAAAGGTTCAATTGATATGGTTGTAAATAGAAGAGAGATGAAAAAAACTCTTACAGATTTATTAACTATATTTAAAAATGAAGAGAAAATATCTTAAATGTCTTCAAATTTAGAAAAGGCTTTGGGATTTAATCTTGAAGCCTTTAACTATTTATATGTTTTATGTGATTATGAAACGCTTTTAAAAAAAAATATAACTCTTGAAAAATATCTTGAAATTTTAAAAAAATATGATGTGAAACTTTTACAATATAGAGATAAAATTTCAAGCTTAGAAATTCAAAAACAAAATCTTATTTTCCTTAAAAAAAATCTAAATATCCCAATAATTATAAATGATAAAATAGAGTTAATCGACTATGCAGATGGGCTTCATTTGGGGCAAGAAGATTTTTCTAAAATTCATAACGATAAAAAAATAGCAGTAAAACTTTTAAGAGCAAAAATAAAAGATAAACTTTTAGGGCTTTCAACTCACAATGAAGTTGAAATCTTGGAAGCAAACTCTTTGGATATTGATATGATAGGTTTGGGAGCTTATAAAGCTACAAATACAAAAGATGTAAAAGATATTTTAGGAGAAAAAATTTCATATTTAGCAAAAATATCTAAATATCCTGCTTGTGCTATTGGTGGAGTTAAAACAACTGATATTATAGAAAATATAAAATTTAACTGTGTTGGAAGTGCTATTTTAAATGAAAATTAATATTTACTCTATTGTAAAACCCTCTAATGATGATTTTGATAAATTAATAAAAGAGTTTATTAAAATGTCAAGTAAATATGCAAAGGTTGAAGTTTTTTATATTTTTAATAAAGATATTGCAAAAGCCCAAAGCATAGGAGAAAATGAGTCAAAAGAGATTTATACAAAAACCTATTTACCATATTTAAAAGGCTACAATATTGCTCTTGATGTTTTAGGAAAAAGTGTAGATACTTTTGCTTTTTCAAAGCTTCTTGAAGATAAAAATGAGGTAAATTTTTTTATTGGTGGAGCTTATGGATTTCAACGAGAATTTTTAAATAAGTGTGATAGTGTAATCTCATTAAGTAATCTTACTTTTGCTCATAAAGTTGCCTCTTTGGTTTTAAGTGAGCAGATTTTTAGGTCTTTAGCAATATTAAACAATCATCCATATCATAAATAATTTATGAACATTTTTGTATAATGGAAAACTGTAAAAATAACTTTTTAATAAAGGAAAGAGAATGGGTCTTAAGAATTATATAATTGCATCAATACTTTTAATAATTTTGGTGTTTGGGTTTGCTCATAGTTTAGAGTTGGGAGAGTACACTTTTTCTATGTTTGATTACTCTTTAACTCTTCCTGTTGCTGTTTGGATTGTATTACCTGTTGCATTATTGGCATTGGTTACATATTTGCATATTATTTTTTATGGGCTTGCAAAATATTTTAGATTAAAAGCTATTGACTCTGATATAGAGACAACTTTTTCTTTAATAGAATCAAAACTTTTAGGAAAAGAGCAAAAAGGTTCTTTTAGAACAAAGAAGTTTAAAGAGTTATCAAGTGTGTTAAATCAATTTGATATAAGCCCTACAAAAGAGATTTTTAGCTCATCAAATGAGGAGTTAAATAAGGTTGTTAGCTCTATTCAAAATATAAATAGCGGAAAATATGTAAGTGAAAAGAGTATTAAACCACAAGAAAATTCTAGCTTAGCTAAACAAAATTTATTAAATAAGATAAATGAACAAGTTGATTTTGCTTTAGATATTGTAAAAAAAGCTGAAAATTATGATTCAAACATTGTTAAAACTGCATTTTTAAAAGTTTTAAGTGAAAAAAGTATGACAACTATTAAAAAAGTTTACAAGAATATCAATTTTGATAAAGAGTTAGCTTGTAAACTTTTTGAAAAAGATAGAGAAAATAGTGAATTTGGATTTGAAAATAGTGAGATTTTAGATATTGTTAAAAATATTAAACTTACAAAAAATGATTATGTAGAGTTAGCAAAGAATTATAAATCTACTTTAAACCCAGATAAAATTATTGACTTATTTGAGAAACTTTCAAATCAAAGTGAAGAGGCTACAACAGCTTATTTATATGTTTTAAGTGAATTTGAGATGGTTGATAAATTAAGAGAAACTTTGGCAAATACAAATGAAAATGAGTATGTTATTTTTAAAGCATTAATAGATTTAAAAGATGCTGGAAAACATTATAATTTAGAGAGTTTATTAAGTAAATAATGAAGAAAAAATTAGATTTTAGCAAACCTTTAGTTGTTTTAGCGCCACTTGCTGGTTATACAGATTTACCTTTTAGAAGTGTAGTAAAGAAATTTGGAGCAGATCTTACAATTTCAGAGATGATAAGCTCAAATGCTTTGGTTTACAAAAGTGCAAGAACTCTTAAAATGGTAGAAAAATCTCCAAGTGAAGATCCATATTTCGTACAAATTGCAGGAAATAGTGTTGATTTAGTAAAAGCAGCAGTTGAGATTTTAAATGATGTTGAAGGAATTGATGGAATAGATTTAAACTGTGGTTGTCCAGCTCCAAAAGTTTTTAATCATGGATCTGGTTCAAACCTTCTTGGAGATTTAAAAAAGCTTGAAGAGATATTAAGTACTATTAAAAAATACTCTAAAAAAGAGTATACAAGTGCAAAAGTAAGGCTTGGAGTAAATGAAAAAATTCCTGTAGAAATAGGAAAAGTAGTTGAAGCTTGTGGAGTTGATTTTGTATCAGTACATGGAAGAACAAGAGCTGGAAAGTATAAAGCTCCTGTTGATTATGATGCTATAAAGCAGATGAAAGAGGCAATTAGTGTGCCTGTTATTGCAAATGGTGATATAAAAGATTACAAAAAAGCAAAAGAGGTTTTAGAATATACAAAAGCTGATGGAGTGATGATAGGACGAGGTGCTATTGGAAAGCCTTGGGTTTTTTATCAATTAAAACATGAACTTGAAGATATAGATAATAGTATAAAAAAAGAGATTATACTAGAGCATTATGACAAAATGCTTGAATTTCATGGAGATTATGGGGCTGTTATTTTTAGAAAACTACTTCATGCTTACTCAAAAGGTTACACAGGAGCAAATGAGTTTAGAGATCTTGTAAATGGTATTAGTGATACAAAAATTATGAGAGATTTAATCGATAGCTTTTTTTAATCAAATTCAAAAGTTATTTAGATAAAATATTACACTTTTTATAAAGTAAATATAAATTATTAAATTAAGAAGGTAATATTTGACTGAAAACTACTTTGAATTATCTATCAAACCAGAAAATCATTATGAACTTTTTTTAGATTTAGTTGAGTCTTTGACAGAAGATGCAATTGAAGAAAATGAGGGTGTAATTACTATTAGAAGTGAAGAGGAGCTTGTAGATTTTATAGAACCTTTAGAAAAATTTTCAAGTGCTTTAGATACAAAATGTGAAATTTTTTATGAAAAAAAAGAGAGTGTTGATTGGATAAAAAAATATCAAGACTCAATAGAAGCTGTTGAAGTTGGAAACTTTTATGTAAGACCATCTTGGTGTGAAGAGAATAAAGATAAAATAAATCTTTTAATTGACCCAGCACTAGCCTTTGGTTCGGGACATCATGAAACTACTTCATCTTGTCTTTTAGCAATAGATGAATTTGTAAATCAAAATGATAATTTACTTGATGTTGGAACTGGAAGTGGAATCCTTGCAATTGCAGGAGCTAAAAAAGGTGCAATAGTTGATGTTTGTGATACAGATGAAATTTGTATAGAGAGTACACAATCAAATTTTTCTTTAAATAATGAGAAAATAAATTACTCTTGGGTTGGTTCTGTAAATAAATCAGAAAAAAAATATGATGTAGTTGTAGCAAATATTATTGCTGATGTTTTAGTAATGATAGCAAATGATTTAAAAAATGCTACAAAAGAGGGCGGAATATTGATACTTTCTGGTATTTTAGAAAAACATGAAAAAAGAGTGCTAAATAAGTTTAGTGATTTAAAAGAACTTAAAATTATCCATAAAAATGAGTGGGTAACTATGATATTTAAAAATATTAAGGGGTAAAATGATAAATAAACCACAACAAAACGATAATAAAAATATAAACAATAATAGTAATAATTTCTTTAATAACAATCCCCTTTTGGTGTTTGTTCTTTTTTCTATGGTTACTATTTTTGCATTTAAGGCTATCTTCCCAGAAGATCAGTCAGCAAATGCAGGTGTAAATAACCAAAGTATGGCATCTTCTACAAATAGAAATATTCCATATTCAGAGTTAAAGAAATTAATATCTACTGGAAAAATTGAATATGTTGGTATTGGAAATACTCAAGTTAGAGCCTTGAGCAAAGGAGAATCTGGACAAAGTATTACATATACAGCAAGAAGAGTAGTTCCTGATGAGACTTTAATTCCAGAGTTAGAGAAAAATAATATAGGCTATGGTGGGATAAATGAAGAGAATATTTTAAGTGATATTCTTTTTGGATGGGTTATTCCTATATTTTTATTCTTTGCTATTTGGATGTTCTTAGTAAAAAGAATGCAAAAATCAATGGGTGGAGGAAGTGGTGGAATCCTTGGAATTGGTTCATCTAAAAAGATGATTAATTCTGAGAAACCAAATGTAAAATTTGATGATATGGCTGGAAATAAAGAGGCAAAAGAGGAAGTTCAAGAGGTTGTTGATTTTCTTAAAGCACCAGATAGATATGTAAGACTTGGAGCTCAAATTCCTAAAGGTGTTTTACTAGTAGGTCCTCCAGGTACAGGAAAAACTCTTTTAGCAAAAGCAGTTGCAGGAGAAGCTGATGTTCAGTTTTTAAGTGTTTCAGGTTCAGCATTTATTGAGATGTTTGTAGGAGTTGGAGCTTCTAGGGTACGAGATTTGTTTGAACAAGCAAAAAAAGTAGCACCTGCTATTATTTTTATTGATGAGATTGATGCTATTGGTAAAAGTAGGGCAAGTGGTGGACCTATGGGTGGAAATGATGAGAGAGAGCAAACATTAAATCAGCTTTTAGCTGAAATGGATGGATTCTCGACTGAATCAGCTCCAGTTATAGTTCTAGCTGCTACAAATAGACCAGAAGTTTTAGACCCAGCACTACTTAGACCTGGAAGATTTGATAGACAAGTTTTAGTTGATAAACCTGATTATGAAGGAAGAATTGAGATTTTAAATGTACATATTAAAGATGTAAAATTAGCAAAAAATGTAGATTTAAAAGAAGTTGCAAAAATGACTGCAGGACTTGCTGGTGCTGATTTAGCAAATATTATAAATGAAGCAGCACTTCTAGCTGGAAGGGCTAGTAAAAATGAAGTTGAAGCTAGTGACTTTAAAGAGGCAGTTGAAAGACAAATTGCAGGTTTAGAAAAAAAATCAAGAAGAATTTCTCCAAAAGAGAGAAAGATTGTAGCTTATCACGAAAGTGGTCATGCTTTAATGGCTGAAATTACAAAAGGTGCTAAAAAAGTAAATAAAGTTTCAATAGTTCCAAGAGGACTAGCGGCTTTAGGATATACTTTAAATACACCTGAAGAGAACAAATACCTAATGCAAAAACATGAGTTAATTGCTGAAGTGGATGTTCTTTTGGGAGGTCGTGCTGCTGAAGAGGTATTTATTGGAGAAATTTCAACAGGTGCTGGAAATGACTTAGATAGAGCTACAAATATAATAAAATCTATGGCTACAATATATGGAATGAGTGATATTGCAGGACTTATGGTTTTAGAGAGAAGAACAAACCAATTTTTAGGTGGACAAACTCAAAAAGATTTTTCAGATGCTATGGCAAAAGAGCTTGATAATCATGTAAAAGATACTTTAAATGAGAGATACCAAGTGGTTCTTCAATCTTTAAGAGATAATAAAGAAGCAATTGAACAAATGACTGCTGAACTTCTTGATATTGAAGTAATTACAGGTGAAAGAGTTCGAGAGATAATTAAAGAAAATGGTGGAACTGTTTTCGAAGACGAAGATTTACATACAGAAGCTTTAACAAAAGATGATACACAAAAAATAGATTAAATCTATTTTTTGTGAAAATCATAATATTTTACTTTATAAGATTTATATTTAACTCAACTCATTATCAATAATTTGACAAATTGTATGTTCAAAAAGTAGGTGCATCTCTTGAATTCTTGGGGTATCATCACTTGGAACAACTAAGTTTATATCACAAAGTTCATTCATAATTCCACCATCCCGTCCAGTTAATCCTAAAGTTTTACATCCCATTTCTTTGGCTACTTTTAAAGCATTTATTACATTTTTTGAGTTTCCAGAAGTTGAAATTCCTATAAGCAAATCGCCTTTATGTGCCAAAGCTTCAACTTGTCTATCAAAAACTCTATCATAGCCATAATCATTCCCAATAGCTGTTAATGCACTTGTATCAGTTGTAAGTGCAATTCCAGGAAGCCCTCTTCTTTCAGTTTTATATCTTCCAGTTAATTCTGCTGCAAAGTGTTGAGCATCGGCTGCACTTCCACCATTTCCACAAATTAAGATTTTATTTCCAGCTTTTAAAGTAAGAACTGCAAGTTTTGAGGCTTCTAAAAGAGGCTCTTGCATAGTTTCTATAGTTTTTTCTATTGTTTTTTTGTGTTCTGTAAACTCTTTAATTATCGCATTTTGCATCTGTTTGTATCCTTTTTATTGTATTTGTTGTACTTTTTCCATCTACAAATTGAACAAGTTTTAGCTCATTTGCAATATCTTGTCCAACAACATCTTTACCTTCATAATCTCCACCTTTAACTAAAACATGTGGTTTTATTAATTTTATTAGTTCATAAGGAGTTTCCTCTTCAAAAATCACCACATAATCAATACTCTCTAAAGATGCCAAAATATAAGCTCTATCGTCTTGAGTGTTAATTGGGCGACTTTCACCTTTTAATTTTCTCACACTACTATCAGCATTTAACCCTAGAATTAAAACATCTCCAAAGCTTTTCGCTTCTTGTAAATATTTTACATGACCAACATGTAAAATATCGAAACATCCATTTGTAAATACTATTTTCTTACCTTGAGAGTGAAATCTATCTGCTAGGTATTTTATCTCATTAAAACTTTTTATATGAGAGCTTGAACTTGATTTGTGTAAACTAGATTCATATTCATATATTTCATCAAGTGTTGCTGTTGCACTTCCTAGTTTTCCTACAACAACTCCAGCTGCTAAGTTTGCGAAGTATAGTGCTTTTTTAATATCAAGCCCACAAGAAACTGCAAAAGTAATTGAAGCAATTACAGTATCTCCAGCTCCTGTTACATCAAAAACTTCTCTTGCAACTGTTGGGCTTGTAAAAAGAGATTCATCAAAAATTGCAATTCCTTGCTCACTTAAAGTTATAAGTGAAACTTCTAAATTACACTCTTTTTTTAATATTTTTAAAGCATCAACCAAAGAGTTTTCATCAATAATCTCTATATTTGTAGCTTCAATTGCCTCTTTTTTATTTGGAGTTAAAGTGTATGCACCTTTGTATTTAGAGAAATCTTTTCCTTTTGGATCAGCTAAAACTCTTACACCATTTTGATTTGCAATTTTTATAATATCTTGTGTTAAATTTGTAGTTAAAACACCTTTTTTATAATCTGATAAAATAATTGCACTATATTTAGATATATTTTTTTCAATAATTTCAATAATTTTTTTTGAACTTTTTTCAGAAATATCCTCAACTGTTTCACTATCATATCTTAAAACTTGTTGATTTGAAGCCATTAAACGGCTTTTTTTAGATGTTTTTCTATTAGCTTCAATTACTAAATTATCTATTTTTACATCAATTCTTTCTAGTAAAGATTTAAGCTCGTTTGCAACACTATCATCTCCTAAAACTGAAATTACTTCCACATTACTTCCAAGAGCAACAAGATTATTTATAACATTTCCAGCTCCACCAAGAACAGAGTTTTCTTTTTTAACATTTACAACTTGAACAGGAGCTTCAGGTGAAATTCTATCGCAAGAACCCCATAAATAGTGATCTATCATTAAATCACCAACTACAAGAATATTTGGTTTTTTACTAATATCTATCATTTTACCTCTTCAGTAAATAATCTTTTAATATCTGAAATATATGCTCTAATTCCATCTTCTAATGAAAATCTAGGTTCATAATCTAGGAATTTTTTTGTTGTAAGAATATTTGCTTCTGTAAAAAATTGATAAGAACCTACAAATGGATTTTCTATATACTCTTTCCCATTATTGATTTCTAACTCTTTTTGCAAAATATTCACTATATCTTCAAAACTTCTAGCTTTTCCTGTTCCTACATTATAAACCCCTGATTTTTTAGGTTTACAAGCTTTAATATTTGCTTGAATAATATCTTCAATATAGATAAAATCTCGTAAAATTTTATCACTTCCTTCAAATAGCTTTGGAGTAAGACCTTTTAAAATTTGGTGTCCAAACTGCACAACCATAGAAGCTGTTTTATTTTTAAAAAACTCTTTTGGACCATAAACATTAAAATATTTTAATCCAACAATTGATATTGGTAAATCTTTTTTCAAATACTCATAAGTTATGTTATCCATCATAACTTTTGAAAATCCATAAACATTATTTGGTTTTTCAAAACCAACTTCAAATCTATTGCTATCTCCATAAGTGGCAGCTGAAGAGGCATAAACCATATTTGCTTTGTGCTTTATTGCAATTTTTAGTAAATCTTCATAAGCATTTACATTTGTTTTTATCATAATATCTTGCTCTAACACAGTTGTATCTGAGATTGCAGCTTGGTGAAAAATATAATCAAATCTATAATCTGTTTCAAGAGATTTTAGAAGTTTTTTATCATTTATATCGCCACTTATTACTATTCCATTAAAACCTACAAGATTTTTAAAGTGACCAAAACTTTTTAAATTTCCATTTGAAAATGTTTCACCACTTCTAAAACAATCAAGAACAACAATTTTTGCTTCAGGATAGTTTTTTTGGAAATAAAAAGCTAAGTTTGAACCTATAAATCCAGCTCCACCAGTGATTAAAATTGTTTTTTTATTAAAATTTATATTATTGTATTTCATTTTTTGCCTTTATATATTTTAAGCTATCAAACAGGTTTTTTGCTACAAAAAATTCACTATTTGATACCTTTTCTTCATCTATTAATATTTTATTTGCAATATTACCATTTTTTGCACACTCTATATCACTAATCTTATCTCCAATTAGCCAAGAGTTTTTTAAATCTATAGAAAAATCGTTTAAAGATTGTAAAATCATTCCATCTTTTGGTTTTCTACATTCGCAATTAACTTCAGGAGAGTGAGGACAAAAGTAAACTTTGAGTATATTTATACCTTGTTTTCTAAATTCATCTAGCATAAAATTTGTAAGAGTTTTAAAATCTTCCAAACTATAATATCCTCTTGCTATTCCAGATTGATTTGTAACAACAATTATTTCATAACCTAAGTCTATAAAACTTTTACAAGCTTCAAAAACACCATCTACAAATTTGAAATTTGAAATTTGAGAAACATAACCAAAATCTTCATTTATAACTCCATCTCTATCAAGATAGATTATCTTTTTTTGCATTTTAAAAATCCTTAATTTATACATTTAAATAATATCATAAAGCTCTTTTAACTATAATAATGCTTTAAAATCTAGGATAACTTATGAACAAAAAAAGAGTATATTATAAATCAAGCAATACTTTAATAAATAGTATAAAAAATAGAGATGATATAAAGATAGTTAAAAAACCTTCAACTTTAGCAAAAATTTTTAATAAAAAAGTTGAGGCTGATATTTTCTTCCATAGTGGTTCTTTAGACGATGAATCTATATCATGGATAAAAAATTCAAAGGTTACTATTACAAACTCTTTTTCGAATTTAAACTTAATTTTACAAAAAACAAAAGTAGAAGATAGTAAAATAAAAGTTATTTATCCTAGTGTAGATATAAATTATAAAAATCCAAAAGAGCTAAAACAAGAGTATCTAAATAAATTTGAGCTTAAAGAAAGTACAAAATTAATACTTTTTACAGCTAAGAATTTCAAAGCAAATGGGATAAAAGAGTTTTTAGATATTTCATCAAATTTAAGTTTTATAGATTTTAAACTAATTATTGTAGGAAATAAACAACAACTTAGTTCTTTAGATTTTACTTTAACTAAATATAAAAACTTAGATGAAAAAATCATAAAAATTGATGAAGATAAAGAGAACATAGATAATTTATATTTAATAAGTGATATTTTTTTACTACCAACCTTTAATAAAAATATAGCTTCAAGTATTATAAAAGCTATGTTTTGTGAGTGTGTTGTTTTTACAACAATGAACAATGATGCAAAAGAGATAATTGATGTTTATGCAACAATGGAACATCCCAATGATCCTAGTACTGCATTTAAAATAGATGCTATTTTATACGATGAAAATGAGCTAAATAATATAAAAAAACAAAATAGAAATATTGCTATTGAGATGAGTTTGGATAAAAATATTGATAAATTTAATGATATTTTAGAAAAGATTTAAATATACCTTAAGATAATTAAGATACAATACGCAAATATTTTTCACTATATAAAAAGGAAGACAAATGTCAAGAAAATGTGCAATTTCTGGAAAAGGACCAATGGTTGGAAACAACGTAAGTCACGCTAAAAACAGAACAAAAAGAAGATTTTTACCAAACATTAGAACTGTAAGAGTTACATTAGAAGATGGAACAACTACAAAACTAAGAATTTCAGCAAAAGAGTTAAGAACTCTTAAAAAACACTCATAATTAAGCACATAAAGTGCTTAAATGAGCTTTTATACAAGCTTTAAAAAAACTATCGGCTGGGAGATTAAGTCAGCCAAACCTCAATACGATTTAGATCCACTAATTTATTCAAAGCTAAAACCTTTAAGATTACCATTAATTCTTATTCAACTTTTAATGATGATAGGAACTTTGGGATATGTATATTTAGAAAACTATACAATAATGCAAGGTTTATTTCAAGCCGCATATACACTTACAAACACTGGTTTTGGTGCTTTAAATGAAGATCATTTTAGAAATGAGACTATTATTTTCACAGTTTTTTTAATGTTAGCTGGTTTTTCAAGCCTTATATTTGGGGTTGGAATTGTAATAGATGTTTTTACAAATGGTAATTTAAGAGAATTATTAAGGGAGAGAAGAATGCTTTTTAAAATAGCAAGACTAAGAAAGCACTTTGTATTGTGTTATCACAATGAATATACAGCACAAGTAGCAAAACAGTTTAGAGAAAATCATATTCCTTTTGTGGTTGTTGATCCAAGTGATAATATAGAAGATATTGCAAAAGAGCATGGCTATCCATATTTTGTGAAAGAAGAACCATATAAAGAAGATGCTTTTTTAAAATCTCATTTAAGTTCAGCAAAAGGTGCTATTTCATTATCTAAAAATATCTCTGATAATATTACACTTATTGCATCAGTTAGACTTTATGAAAAAGAACTAGAAAGAACACCATTTTTAATAATTTCAAATGCCGAAACTTTAAATGAGAAGTTAAGATTAAAAAAATTAGGAGCTGATAAAGTTGTAGCAACACCATCTCTTATGGCAAAAAGAGTAAGTGCTATGGCAATAAGCCCTGATATGGAAAATATTTTGGATGAATTTTTATATAAAAAAGATAGTCCAATTACAATGGAAGATTTGATTATAAAAGATACATCTTGGATTGTAGAAAAAAGTTTAGGAGAGCTAAACTTAAGAGAGACTTTAAAAATCTCTGTTATTGGAATAACTGAAGCTAGTGGAATTTTTATTCAACTTCCAAGAGGAGATAAGATTATAAATAAAGGCTCAAAACTTTTAATAGTAGGCTCTTCTAAAGGAATTGCTAGAGCGAAGAGAGTTTTAAATTTAACAAATGAACCAAAGGAGATATAAGATGTTTACAATTTTACCAATAAAAGGGTTTATAGACAAAATAGATGGATTTTTTTGTGATGGAATTCATATAGGACTTAAACCAAATGGAAATAATGATTTAGGATTTATATATACAAACGAACCTTGTACGGTTGGAGCAGTTTTTACAAATAACAAATTTCAAGCAGCACCACTTAAACACTATTTAGCTTATGAAAAAGGTTTTAAAACAAACTTTGTATTAATAAATTCAAAAAATGCAAATGCCTTGACAGGAAGAAAAGGAATTGAAGATATAAACACTCTTTTTTCACAACTTGATTTTGGATCTTTTAAATTGTTTAATCCAGTTATGAGTAGTACAGGAGTTATTGGAAATAGACTTCCAATAGAAAAACTTGTAAATGGTGCAAAAAAATTTGATTTAAGTGCTAAAAATGGAGAGAATTTATCAAAAGCTATTATGACAACAGATGCATATTCTAAAACTTGCCTTTATGAAGTAAAGTTAGAAAATGGGAAAAGCTTTAAAATAGGAGCGGTTGCAAAAGGTGCTGGAATGATAAACCCAAATCTAGCAACAATGCTATGCTTTATTTGTACAGATGCAGATGTACCATTTAATGATATAGAAGAGGCATTAGAGAAAAATTCACACACAACTTTTAATGCTATTAGTGTTGATGGAGATACTTCAACAAATGACACAGTTATGGTTTTAGCAAATGGAAAATCAAATGCTTATGATAAAGAGGCATTTAGTGAAGCTTTAAGGCTGGTAATGTATGATATGGCAATGCTAATGGTAGCCGATGGTGAAGGTGCAAAAAAAGTTGCAGCTTTTGAAGTAATAAATGCTGCAAATGACAAAGAGGCAGAAATTGCAGCAAAAGCACTTTCTAATTCACTTTTAGTAAAAACAGCACTTTTTGGGGAAGACCCAAATTTTGGAAGAATTGCTTCAACAATAGGAGCATCACAAGTAACTTGCGATGATGAAAAACTTGTAATTTCGTATAATGATGTTATTGTTTTCAATAAGGGAGAAATTTGTTTTGATGAAGCAACAGAAGCAAAAGCAGGTGAAGTTTTAAAAAAAGATAAGTATAAAATTATTTGTGATTTAGGTCTTGGAAATGGTAAATTTATAGCCTATGGTTGTGATTTAGGTTATAAATATGTAGAGATAAATGCAGATTATAGAAGTTAATTTTAAGAACTTTTTATATATAATCCTCCAAATTTAAATTTCAACCAAGGATAGATAATGCTTCACGAACATAGAGATGCAATAGCTGAGTTAAGACAAACAGATACACATTTTGCAAGAGTTTTTGATAAACATAATGATTTAGATCATGAAATTACAAACTTAGAAAATGGACATGCTGATCAATTTACAATTGAAACTAAGAAAAAAGAGAAATTAAGACTTAAAGATGAAATTTACTCTATGATAGTAAAATTCAAAGCTGAGAAATAATCTTTTTCTATCTCATTTTTAAAAGGCTTAGAAGTTTTCTTCTAAGCCTTTTTTTATTAATCTATAAATAAAATCTTATTACAACTATTACTAAGCCAAGTTTAGATAAAATCTTGCTAATTTTAATTAACAAAGGCCTTTTTTTATGGAAAACCTTTTCGAAAATCAAGACATTATAAATGTAAATATTGAAGATAGTGTAAAAGCTTCATATTTAGACTACTCAATGAGTGTTATTATTGGACGGGCATTACCAGATGCTAAAGATGGTTTAAAACCAGTTCATAGAAGAATTTTGTATGCAATGCATGATTTAAATTTAACTTCAAAAGTTGCTTATAAAAAATCAGCAAGAATTGTTGGAGATGTTATAGGAAAGTATCACCCACATGGCGATAGCTCTGTTTATGATGCACTTGTAAGAATGGCTCAAAGCTTCTCTATGAGAGCTCCACTTGTGGACGGACAAGGAAACTTTGGTTCGGTTGATGGTGATAATGCTGCTGCCATGAGATATACTGAAGCTAGAATGACACGAATAGCTGAAGAAGTTTTAAGAGATTTAGATAAAGATACAGTAAACTTTGTACCAAACTATGATGATACGATGAAAGAACCAGCAGTTCTTCCTACAAGAGTTCCAACACTTTTATTAAATGGAAGTGAAGGAATTGCTGTTGGTATGGCTACAAAAATTCCTCCACATAACTTAGGAGAGCTTTTAGATGCAATTTTATATTTAATTGATAATCCTAGTGCTGAAGCAAATGATTTAATGGAGTTTGTTCAAGGTCCAGATTTTCCAACTGGTGGAACAATTTTTGGACGAAGAGGAATAATTGATGCTTATAACACTGGTCGTGGACGAGTAAAAATAAGAGCAAAACATCATATTGAAACTAGAGCAAAAAAAGAGATTATTGTTATTGATGAACTTCCTTATCAAGTAAATAAGGCAAGATTAATTGAGCAAATTGCTGATTTAGCAAAAGATAAGCAAATAGATGGAATCTCTGAAGTTAGAGATGAGTCTGATAGAGAAGGAATTAGAGTTGTAATTGAGCTTAAAAAAGAGGCTATGGCTGAAATTGTATTAAATAATCTTTACAAATCAACTCCTATGGAGACAACATTTGGGATTATTTTACTCGCAGTTTATAATAAAGAGCCAAAAGTATTTACTCTTCCAGAAATATTAAATATTTTCTTGTCTCATAGAAAAACTGTAATTATAAGAAGAACAATTTTTGATTTAGAAAAAGCAAAAGCAAGAGCTCATATTTTAGAAGGTTTAAAAATTGCTGTTGATAATATTGATGAGGTTGTAAGAATTATTAGAGCCTCTTCAAATGATGCAGAAGCAAGAGAGAGTTTGGAGCAGAGATTTGATTTAAGTCATATTCAATCTCAAGCAATTTTAGATATGAGATTAGGAAGATTAACAGGACTTCAAAGAGATAAACTAGAAGCTGAATATCAAGAGCTTATGATTTTAATTGCTGAACTTGAATCGATTTTAAGAAGTGAAGAAAAATTAAATGAGATTATTAAAGAAGAGTTAAATGAAATCAAAGAGAAGTTCTCAAATCCTAGAAGAACAGAGATTGAAGACTCTTATGATGAGATTGATATTGAAGATTTAATTCCAAATGAACCAATGGTTGTAACAATAACTCACAACGGCTATGTAAAAAGAGTTCCTATAAAAGCTTACGAAAAACAAAAAAGAGGTGGAAAAGGAAAAGTTGCAGTTACAACTCATGATGATGACTTTATTGAGAGATTCTTTGTAAGTAATACTCACGATACTTTAATGTTCGTTACAAATATGGGACAACTTTATTGGTTAAAAGTTTATAAAATTCCTGAAGGAAGTAGAGTTGCAAAAGGAAAAGCAGTTGTAAATTTAATCAACTTAAGAGCTGATGAAAAGATTATGGCAATTATTCCAACAAGTGATTTTGATGAAGCAAAATCTTTAGCATTCTTTACAAAAAATGGAGTTGTAAAAAGAACAAGCCTTGCAGAGTTTAGTAATATTAGAAGTAATGGTGTAAGAGCTATTGTTTTAGATGAAGATGATGAGATTGTAACAGCAAAAATTGCAAATGCAGATACTCAATATTTAATGATTTTTACAAGCCTAGGTCAATGTATTAGATTTGAAGTTGATAAAACAAGAGAACAAGGAAGAAGCACAAGAGGTGTAAGAGGAATTAAGTTTAAAATAGATAGCGATTTTGTTGTTGATGCTGATGTAATTGAAAATGAAGAGCAAGAGATTTTAACAGTTTCAGAAAAAGGAATTGGAAAACGAACAACTATTGAAGAGTATAGACTTACAAATAGAGCGGGTTCAGGGGTTATTGCCATGAAATTATCTCCTAAAACTGGAAATATTATTGGTGAAGTTTTAGTTGATGATACACAAGATTTAATGCTTTTAACTTCAATTGGAAAAATGATTAGAGTTGATATGCAAACAATTAGAAAAGCTGGAAGAAATACAAGTGGAGTAATAATTGTAAATGTTGATAAAGATGATAAAGTTGTATCTATTGCAAAATGTCCAAAAGAGGATGAAGAGATAGAGTTAGATGAAAATGGGAATATAATTAGATATAACGAAGATGGTGAAGTCATTGAAAATGAAGATAAAGATTCAAACCTTTTAAGTTTAATAGATAATAATGAAAATAGTGAGGAATAATAATATGAGAAAATTTAATGTTGCAGTTGTTGGAGCAACTGGTGCTGTTGGAGAAGAAGTTTTTAGAGTTATGGAAGAGTTAGATTTTCCAGTAAATAAAGTAGTTCCACTTGCAAGTGCAAGAAGTGCTGGAAGTACAATAGAGTTTAGAAATAAAGATGTAACAGTTTTAGAACTTACATCAACTGTTTTTGAAGAGCAAGAGGTTGAAATTGCATTTTTTTGTGCAGGTGGAAGTATCTCAGATGAATTTGCAAAATATGCAGTTGAAGCAGGTGCTGTTGTAATTGATAATACAAGCCACTTTAGAATGGACCCAAAAGTTCCACTTGTTGTTCCAGAAGTAAATCCTGAAGATATAAGATTTTGGAGAGAAAGCGGTATTATTGCAAATCCAAACTGTTCAACAATTCAAATGGTACAAAGTTTAAAACCACTAGATGAACTTTATGGAATAAAAAGAGTAGATGTTTCAACATATCAAGCAGTTTCAGGAGCTGGGAAAAAAGGTATGGAAGAGTTAGTTCAACAAATGCAAGATTTCTTTGCATTTAAATTGGATGAAACTGAGATTAAAGCATTTGCTCACCAAATAGCTCTAAATGTAATCCCACAAATTGATGTTTCAATGGAAAATGGATTTACAAAAGAAGAGATGAAAATGGTAAATGAAACTCAAAAAATTATGCACAAAAACTTTGAAGTAGCAGCAACTTGTGTTAGAGTTCCAGTTTTAAGATCTCATAGTGAGAGCTTAACAGTTACTTTTAAAGATGGTATTGATGTTGATGTTGATGAAGTTAGAAATGCATTAGCAAATTTTGAAAATGTAAAAGTAATAGATGATTTAGAAAATAAAAAATATCCAATGCCAATTATTTCAACAGATACAGATTATACATATGTAGGAAGAATTAGAAAAGATGTTTACTCTTCAAATATTGTTCACTATTTTAATGTAGCTGATCAAGTAAGAGTAGGGGCTGCAACAAATGCAGTTAGAATTGGATTAAAATGGATAGAGTTAGAAAGCGATATATAAATGCTAAAAAAATTCATAGAAAATGGTCTTTGGAAGAGTAGATTTATTGTAATTCTTGCAGTAATTTTTAGTTTTATGGGTTCTGTAATTTTATTTATTGTTGCAAGTATTGATGTTTTAAATGTAGCAAAATTTGTACTTACAACTCTTTTAGAAGGTTTACATCCAGAACATTTTCATGAAGATATAGTCGCAGGTGTTATTGCTGCGATTGATTTATACTTAATTGCTGTTGTTTTATTGATTTTTTCTTTTGGAATTTATGAACTGTTTATTTCAAAGATAGATGAGGCTTGTAGTGAGGAAGATTGCAATTCTGTTTTAGCTATAAGCTCTCTTGATCAATTAAAAGATAAGTTAGCAAAAGTAATTATAATGGTATTAGTTGTAAACTATTTTCAAAGAGTTTTACATACAAAATATGAAACACCATTGGAATTGTTATATTTTGCATTGGCAATTGTTGCATTATCTGTTGGGCTTTACTTTAGTGGTAAAGTGGGAAAAAAATAAAAAGGAATAATATATGTCAAAAATTTTTGTAGATGCATGTTTTAGAAAACCAACACCTTATACTCCAGTTTGGATGATGAGACAAGCAGGAAGATATTTAAAAGAGTATAAGGAAGTAAGAGCAAAAGCTGGAAACTTTTTAAATCTTTGTCATAATCCAAAATTAGCAGCTGAAGTTACTATTCAACCACTTGATATTGTAGGAGTTGATGCTGCAATTTTATTTAGCGATATTTTAGTTATTCCAAATGAAATGGGAATGCATTTAGATTTTTTACAAGGTGAAGGACCTGTATTTAAAGAGCCTATAAAAAATGAAGCAGATTTAGATAAGTTAATTGGTGGTGTTGAAGCAGCTTCTAAACTAACTTATGTTTATGAAACAATTAGGCTTCTAAAAGAGCAATTACCAGAAGATAAAGCTCTTATAGGATTTACAGGAGCTCCATGGACATTAGCAACTTATATGATAGAAGGGCAAGGAACAAAAACTTATAGTTTATGTAAAAAAATAATGTATTCAAACCCAGAGTTTTTGCATAAAATTTTAAGAAAAGTAACAGAAGTTGTGAAACTATATTTAGAAAAACAGATCCTAGCAGGTGCTGATGTTGTTCAAATCTTTGATTCTTGGGCAGCCGCAATTGAACCTGGTCGTTATGATGAATTCTCTTGGAAATATATGGTAGAAATTGCTGAGTATATAAAAGAAAAATATCCACATATTCCTGTAATAATGTTTCCAAAAGGAGTTGCAGCATTTATAGAAAGAGGATTGGTTTATGGAAACTTCGATGTATTTGGTGTAGATTGGGGAACTCCAATGGCACTAGCTAAGGAAAAACTTGGAAATAAATATGTTCTTCAAGGAAATATGGAACCTTGTAGATTGTATTCACAAGAAGAGACAACAAAATGTGTTGAGGCTATTCAAAGTGTAATGCAAGGAGAGGGACATATTTTTAATCTAGGACATGGAATATTACCTGATGTTCCAGTTGAAAATGCAATTTTCTTTGTAAAAGAGTGTCAAAGAGTTAGTAAAAAATAATAATTGTTCTTTCTTTAGTTTAAATAGGAGCAGGGATCTCAGTCCCTGCAGACCACCACTACTAAAAAAACTTTAACCCATGTATTGTAAAAAATAAATAAACATCTTACAAAGCCCAAGAAACCGAACAATTACAATAAATCCCAAAATTTAAGCCAAATTTAAGCATATACCTCTTGACAAAGAAAAAAAATCCTATTATAATTCCCATCCAATTTGACCGATACGGTTTAAATTGTTTTTTTATTCCGGCATAGCTCAGCGGTAGAGTAGATGACTGTTAATCATTTGGTCCCTGGTTCGATCCCAGGTGCCGGAGCCACTTTTATAATTTTAGTTAAAAAAATTAAGTTCTTTAAAATCTAAGATTTGGTTTGTTAAGAAGAGTAATCTTTGTAAACTGAATATGTTAATCTTATTTTAAAAATTCGTAAAGAATAATAAAAGAAATAC
>NZ_JADKPZ010000018.1 GCF_016106035.1 Arcobacter vandammei | reverse complement strand
TGTTGGAGAATCTGGGAAAAGATTAAATAATATTGAAGCTTTAGCAAATTCAAAAACAACATTTAATAATGATATATATTCAAATAATATTAAATTAAATTCAAACTCTACAGTAAATTCAAAAGGAGATATAACTGGAAATGTTAATGGAGCAACAACAAATAATGGAACATTAACTACAAGTGGAGCAAATCAAATAATAATAGGAAATATAGGGAATACAAACTCTTTAAATAGTTTTAATGTAACTAATGGAATAACAACAGTAACACAAGATATAAAAGCAACAAATACAGCAATTTCAAGTGGAGCTACTTTAAATTCACAAGGAGATATAACTGGAAATGTTACTGGAACTACTGGAACATTAACTATGAATGGAGCTAATAATCAAAATATTATAGGAAATATAGGAAATATAGATAATTTAATTTTAAATAGTGGAAAAACAGTAGTAGTAAATGGAGATATAAACTCTAAAAACACAGATATTAACTCTAATTCAACTTTAGATTTAGTAGATGGTAAAGATATAAGCTCAATAATAAATGGAAATAGTGGGACTTTAAATCTTCTAGGAAGCTCAACTATAAATAAAGAGATACAAAGTTTAAAAGATTTAAATGTAAATGCAGATAGTTCAAACTCTACATTTAAAAATTTAGTAAACTCTACAAATATAAGTTCAAGTGGAACTGGAAGTTCAACTTTTGAAAAAGAGGTAACAACTACAGATTTAAAGGTAAATAATGGAACTATGACTTTTAAAGACTCTTTAGATGCTACAAGTACAACAATAAATACAGGGAAATTAAAGTTAGATAATCAAGCTTCATTAACTGGAACAAATATCAATTTTACAAATGCTTCTGGAGAGTTAAATTTAGGTGATGGTTCAAATGTAAGTGCAACTATTACGGCAAATTCTAATAATAAAGGTAATATAAATATCGTTGGAGATTCTACTATTTCTGGAGATATAGGAACTTCTACAGATAAAATAAAAGATATAAATATAACTGGAGATAGTAGTAAAACTGTAAATTTAAAAGATGATGTAAATGCTATAAGCACAAAAATTGATGAAGCAACTGTTAATTTCAATCAAAATAGTGGAAGTACAATTACAAATTTGGTTTTTTCTGGAACTGGAACGGCAAATTTATATGAAGGAATAAGTGGAATTATAAATTTTGATGGAAATGATGCAATAGTAACAGTAAAAGATGAAAAAATAGTAAATGGAGATATTTCAACAACTACAAATAATACGGGAATTGTAGACTTTGAAGGAGATGGAGAAGTTACTGGAACTATTGGAAATATAGCATTTGGAATAAAAGAGTTAAATGTAAATTCAAATGGTGAGCAAAAAGATTCAGATGGAAATATCTTACCAAATGATGGGCTATTTTTACATAGAGATATTTATGCAGATAGGATAAATCTACAAAACAATGCAACTTTAGTTTTAAAAGATAATGCAGATATTACAAAAACAGGTGTAGCTGATTTAATAGTTTTAGCAACAGATGCTGCTGATACTGGAGATATTATTTTTCAGGGTACTTCTACTATAACAGGTCAAGTTGGAGATAGTACATATAACTTATCAAGTATAACAGCTGGAGCGGATAATAAAACAGTAACATTTAATGATAAAGTTTATGTAAAAGATTTAAATTATAGTGGAAATGGAAATGTTGTTTTAAATGATGAATTAAAGGGAAATATTAATTTTAATGATAATTCTGGAACTTTAAATATAAGTGATAATTTAGCTTTAAATACAGCAAATACAACTTTTGAAAATCAAAATAGTGCAAAACTTGTTTTTGAAGGAGATTCAACTATTAGTGGAATTTTAGGAAATGATGTTAATCATTTTGATTCTATTGAAGCTGGAAATAACAACAAAACTGTAACTTTCCAAAACAATCTTTTTGCAAATAATTTAGAAGTAAATAGCGGAACTGTAAATCTAAATGGAAATTTTACTGGAAATAAAATATCTTATACAGATGATGGAACTATAGAATTAGCCGATAGAAAAGCTATAAATTCTAATATTACAACAATTGACGGAAAAGGAACTTTAAATCTTCTTGGAAACTCCACTGTAAATGGCACAATTGGTACAAATGATGATAAATTAAAAGAGGTAAATACAAGTAATCTAGCAAATCAAACTACAACTTTAAACAATGATGTTTTTGCTAAAGATTTAAATGTAGGAGCTGGAACTTTAGATTTAAATGCAAACTTTACAGGAGATAATTTAAATTATGAAGCAGATGGAGTTGTAAATTTAGCGGATAATAAAGTAGTTGATGCAAATATCAAAAATATTAGTGGAACGAATAATCAAGGTATTTTAAATGTAATAAAAAATGCAGAGTTTAAACAGCAAATAGGAGAAAGTACCCAAAGTTTAAAAGAGATAAATACTGCAAAAGATAACTCAACAACAATCTTTAGAGATGATGTTTTTGCAAAAAATCTAAATCTTAAAGAGAGTGGAATTGTATATTTAGGTGGGAATTTTACAGGTGATAAAATAGATTTTCAAGATAATTCAACTTTAAATGTAGCAAATGGTAAAAATATAAATTCAAGTATTGTTGCACAAGATGAGAATATTGGAGAGATAAATTTAGCTGGAAGTACAATAATAAGTGGAGAAATAGCTGATAGTTTAAATAAAATAAGAGCTATAAAATTAAATGGTAAAAACTCTAACTCTACATTTGAAAGTGATACTTATGTAAAAGATTTAGATTTAAATGAGAAATTAACTTTAAATCTAAATGGAAATTTAGAAGCTCAAAATTTAAATTATAATGCAAATGCAACTGTAAATTTAGCAGATGATAAAAATCTTGATTCAATAGTAAATACTCTTAATGATAATGAGGGAATTTTAGCTCTTCTTGGAAGTTCAACAGTTGAAAAACAAGTTGGAAATAGTACAAATCGATTAAAAGAGATAAGTGCTGGACAAAGTGGCTCAAATTCTACATTTAAAGATAATGTTTATGCTCAAAAAACAACTATTAATGGAAATGGAGTTGTAAACTTTGAAGAAAATTTAAATTCAACTGTTTATTTTGCAGGAAATGGGACTGTAAATATTGAAGATGAAAAAGCTATTTTATCTGAAACTCAACCTTTTGTAACAACAGTTGCAGATGGAGTTGGAAACTTAAATTATAAAGGTTCTACAACTTTAACAAATGATATAGGTTCACAAGATAAGAGATTAAATAGTGTTAATTTTGCAAGTGATTCAAACAAAGATATTATTCAAGAGTTAGGACACAATGTTTATGCTAAAAATACAATTGTTGGAAATGGAAACAACAAAGTTACTTTAGATTTTAAAGATGATATAAATTTTGCAGGAAATTTAAATATCACAAAAGATGCAACTTTAAATATTAAAGATAAAAAAATAGATGTAAAAGATAATTTAACACTAAGAGAAAACTCTATTTTAAACTTTGATGTACAAACTACCGATTTAAGCTCAGGAAGTGCTATTGTTGGTGGAAAATCTGGTCAAATAACAGCAAATAGTCTGACTATGGAAGATGATGCAAGATTTAATATAACTTATGACGGAACTTGGGAAGGAAAAGGAGAGTATAACTTAGTTGTTACACAAAATGATATAACAACTCCATACAGAGGAACTGAAAAAAATGGACTTGTAAAAGATAATAGTATTATTGATTCAACTGTTGAAGTTGTAGGACAAAATTTGGTTTTAAAAGCTGATAGAACTACAGAAGGTGTTCATAAAGTTGAAGATTTATATATTGTGAAATCTGAAATTGGAAAAGATTATTCAAATGGAGCTTCAAAATCTTTAGCTAAATTAGCAAATGAGAAACCAAGAGAGGGTGCTTTAGCTCAGATTATTAGAGATATAGAGTATTTAGAAGATGGTCAAACTATTACAGAAGCTAAAAAACAAGAGATGATAGATATACAAAGAAAACTAGCACCAAATCCAAGTAGTGTTGTAGCCCAAAATATTAAAACGGCAACAGATGTAAATAAAGCTTCTATAAAAGGAAGATTAAATGACCTTAGAACTTCAAAAATAGAAGATTCAATCCAATCTTATGAAAGCAGTAGAGGTTTATCTTCTGGTGATTCATACTATATTGGAGATTCAACTTTATGGATAAAAGTAAATGCGGCAAAAACAAAACAAGATACAATAGGATTGTATGAAGCTTTTGATACAAAATCATATGGTTTTGTTGTAGGTCTTGATAAAAATATAAATGAAAGCTCTATTATAGGACTTAGTGCTTCATATATAGATACAAAGGCTACACAAAATAATCATACAAGTGATACAAATACAGTTGGTGTTAGTTTATATGGTTCACAAGAGTTTGAATTAGCATATATTGAAGGACAAGTAAACTATATGCAACACAAAACAGATACAAGTAGAACAGCAAATTCAGGTAATTTAGATGCTAAAATAAAAGCAGATGAAATAGGTGCAAGAGTTGAAGCAGGGGTTCATATTCCTGTGGATAATGGAGCTTATTTAACACCTTATGCTGGATTTGAGTATAGTAGAGTTAATCAAAAAGGATATAGCGAAAAAGGGACTAAATACCAAAATGATGCTTTAAAAGTTGATAAACTAACTCAAGATAGAAAAACAGCTGAATTAGGAATAAAAGCAACAAGTAGAATAGAGCTTGAAAGAGCTTTGATTATTCCTCAATTTAGTTTAGCTGTTGCAAAAGATTTTGGTTCTTCAAATAAAGATATAAAAGCTCAGTTTGTTGGCGGTGGAGATAAATTTGTAACACCTTCAAGAGAACTTGATGATGTTACATTTAAAGTTGGGGCTGGAGTTGAAGCTAGAATTACAAATAACACAAAACTAAGATTAGACTTAAATTATGATAGAAGCAAAGATGGTAAATTCCAAGCTTATGGTGGAAATATCTCTTTTGGTGTTAGTTTTTAAAAAAGGAAAATAGTATGATAAAAAGAGCTCTTTTTAGTTTATCTTGTTTTACAAGTTTGATTTTTGCAGATGAAATATCTTCATTTACAGCTATAAAATATAAGGCAGATTTTTCAAAGCAAGAGCATAAAACACAACAAGCAATAGTAAATGAATACTCTTCTTTAAAAAAACTTGCAAAAACTATTGAAGCAAAAGATTTAAAAGGTGATGCTGATTTTGAAGTATCTAAAAATCTTTTATTAATTGATATTTGGTCAAAAAAGTTTTTACAAAGTTACATACCTACAAATGAAGAGCTTCAAAAACTTTATCTTGAACAAAAACCAAGTGTTGTCGCAAAATATGAACTTAGAAATATATTAGTAAGTTATGAAAAAAATGCTGATATGATACTTGAAAAATTAAATTTAATAAATAATCAAAAAGAGAAAAAAGATAGTTTTATAAAATATGTTAAATCTGTTTCAAATGATAATATTTCAAAAAATAATCAAGGACTTTCACCTATTGTTGATGAAAATAGATTAAATCCTCAGATAAAAGAGGCTTTAGCAGGTAAAAAAGAGGGTGATATAATAAAGGTAAATGTAAAAGATTTAGGGACACAAATTATATATATTGAAAAATATATTCCTCAAAAAGAGGCTAGTTTTGAAGAGTCAAAAGATGCTTTAACTGAATTAGCAAAAAAAATTGCTTTAAATAGACAAATTGAGCTTCTATCAAAATGATAAAATTTTTATTCTTAATTTTAATAGGTTTCTTTTTTGGCTCTTGTGCTTCAAAAATTCCTAGCTTAGAAAGTAGAATAGAGACAGTTTTTAATTATGCTAAAAATGAGGGTTTAAAAGAGGAGATAATTTATACAAAAAAATTTGATTTATTCTCTTTGCAAAAAGAGGATTTTTCTTGTAAAAATCTAAATATTTATATTGAGGGTGATGGTTTTGCTTTTGTAAATAAAAATACAATATCTTCAAATCCAACTCCAATAAATTCAACAATTCAAAAACTAATGGCAACAGATAAAACCTCTTGTAAAATATATCTAGCAAGACCTTGTCAATATTATAGTAACCAATCTTGTAATAACTCATATTGGACAGATAAAAGATTTTCAATAGAGGTTTTAAATAGTTATGATGAAGCTTTGAGTTATATAAAAAATAACTATAAAAATAATACTTTTACTCTAATAGGGCATTCAGGCGGTGGAGCAATTGCAACTATTTTAGCTTCATATAGAGACGATGTAAACTATTTAATTACAATTGCTGGTAATTTAGATATTGAAAAATGGGTAGAAATAAAAAATTTAAGTCCACTAACAAGTTCATTAAATCCCAAAGATTTTGTATATAAACTAGAAGCTAAAAAGCAGTTTCATTTAATTGGAAGTCGTGATGAAATTTTATCAAAAGAGGTTTTTTTCTCTTTTTATAAAAGTTTTAATAATAAGACAAATATAGGGTACAAGGTAGTTGATGCTAATCATAATTGCTGTTATGAAAATGAGTTTAAAATAATAAATAACTTTAAAAAATAATTTATTTATAAAAATAATTTGCTACAATAATAATAAACTAAAGGAAGACTTATAAAACTTATGAGAAAAATAATATTTATAAAACTATTTATTTTTATACTTTTAAAAGCTAGTGAACCTATTACACCCTTACCTTTAAGTGTTGAAATTGATATTAAAAAAGCAAATTTAGGAAGAGAACTATTTTTTGACCCAAGACTTTCAAAAGATAATACAATCTCCTGCCACTCTTGTCATATGCTAGATAAAGGTGGAACTGATAATAAAAAATTATCAGATGGAGTTTTTGGGAATTTAGGAAAAGTGAATAGCCCAACAGTTTTTAATTCAACATTTAATTTTGTGCAATTTTGGAATGGAAGAGCTAGAAACTTACATGAACAAGCCTTTGGACCAATAAGTGATCCAAATGAAATGGCTATGGATTTTAAAGAGCTAGAAAATAAGCTTAGAAAAACTGATTATCTAAAAAGTTTTTTTGAAATATATAAAGATGGAATTACAATAGATAATATAATTAATGCAATAGTTGAGTATGAAAAAACTTTAATAACTCCAAATTCTCCTTTTGATAACTATTTAAGAGGAGATAAAAATGCTATTTCAACTGAAGCAAAAAAAGGATATGAACTTTTTAAAGAACAAGGTTGTATAGCCTGTCATCATGGAAGAAATGTTGGTGGAAATTTGTATGCAAAATTTGGTGTTGTAAGTGAAGTTGAAACTCTATCAAAAGGAAGATATGAAATTACAAATAATGAAGATGATTTATACTATTTTAAAGTTCCAACACTTAGAAATGTAGAATTAACTCATCCATATTTACATGATGGAAGATATGATACTTTGGAAGAGACAGTTAAATTTATGGCTAATTATCAGCTTGGTAAATCTCTAGCTGAAGATGAAATATCAAATATAGTAAGCTTTCTAAAGAGCCTAACAGGAGAGCTTTATAGTTATGAAGATAAGAAATAGTAATTTTTTTAAATATTTTGAACCAATCAATATAATTTTATTTCTGTTTGTGGTTGTAACTGCACTTTTTATCTATAATATTAATCAAATAAATGAGAAAGTAAAAAAATTTAACTACTACTATAATAATATTGTTAAATTAAAAATACTAAATAATGAGTTTAATAGCTTTGTAAATACAAAAGCAACTTTTATAAACTATGACTCATTGATTATAAAAATGAATACAACAAAAGATTTAATAGATGGTTTAGATGAAGATAAATTTTATGAAACATTTGGTGAAGATTTAAAAATATCAATTGAAGTTTTAAATAGTGAATGGGAAAAAAAGGTAGAAGATATTGAGAGATTTAAATCTGTAAATTCATCTATTGTTGGTTCAATAAACTATATTTTATCATTAAATTCAAAAGTAAGATTAAATCATCTAAAAGATAAACTAGATGATATTTTAGTAATAGATGAGGCTTTAAGTGCTTTATTTAGGCTTTTTGTAAATGAAAAAGATTCAAATGAAATACAAATTCAAGAGAAGATAAAAAAATTAGAAGATTTGGGTAAAAAATATAATAATTCTGACATAAATTTCTTAATTAAAAGAGTAAATTCTTTGTTAAAAGATTTAAAAAGGTTAAATAAAATTGAACAAGATTATTATAGTTTTGATTTAAAAACAGTTTTAGACTCTTTAGAGAAGAAACTAAATGATGTAAATCAAATTAATCTAGCAAAACAACAGAAATTAGCTTTAATGTTGTTTATTGCTTCAACTCTTTTATTACTTATTTTTATCTATGTTTATATTAAATCAATTAAAACAAAAGATGAGTTAATAGCTTTTAAATATGCAGTTCAAAATAGCGATAATTCAATTGTATTAACAGATAAAAATAGAATTATTATATATGTAAATGATGCTTTTGAAAGAGTTACAGGATATAGAAAAGATGAAGCAATAGGAGAGAATCCAAGAATTTTAAAATCTGGAGATTTACCAGATGAATTTTATAAAAATATGAATAGTATTTTAAATAGAGGAGAGAAGTGGGTAGGGGAGTTTATTAATAAAAATAAACGAGGTGAAATATACTATGAAACAGCATCTATTACACCAATTATTGTTGATGGATTACTAAAAGGTTATTTGGCAATAAAATTGGATGTAACAAATTATGTAAAAGAGAAAGAGAAAGTTGAGTTTTTAGCATATCATGATAGTTTAACTCTTTTGCTAAATAGAAGAGCTTTACAAAGAGATATGTTTGAGCTTTTAAATAAACCAAACAATCAGAAATTTTCAATTTTATTTATAGATTTAGATGGATTTAAATTTATAAATGATGGTTTAGGTCATGATATAGGTGATTTACTATTAAGAGAGATTGCTTATAGATTTAAAAATACCTTAGCTCAAAAACATAGTGTTTATAGATTAGGTGGAGATGAATTTGCTATTATTGTTGAATACGATGATGAAAAAGAGGTTGAAGAGGCTGCTAAAAACATTATAAAGAAAGTAAATGAAAAAGTATATATAAATAAACACTCTTTACATGTTGGTTGTAGTGTTGGAATTTCAAAATATCCTTTAGATGGCGAAGATTACTCTACTTTGATGAAGCACTCTGATACAGCTATGTATAAAGCGAAGCAAAATGGAAAAAATAGATATGAGTTTTATACAAAAGATTTAACAAAAATAGTTAGTAAAAGATTTGAGATAGAACAAGCTTTACCTGTTGGTCTAAAAAATTCAGAATTTTATGTTGTTTATCAGCCAAAATACTCTTTACAGACAAATGAAGCTTATAGTGCAGAAGCTCTTTTAAGATGGGAAAGCTCAATTTTGGGAAATATTACTCCTGATAAATTTATTCCAATAGCTGAAGAAATAGGCTTTATTTATGAATTAGGTCTTTTTGTATTTAGAAAATCTTGTGAAGATTTCATAATCTTAAAAGAGAAATTAAATCTAAAAATGATTAGTATAAATGTATCTGTTGTTCAATTAATGCAAGAAAATTTTATGGATAAAATAGAAGAAATTCTAAATACAACAAATATAAAAGCAAGTGAAATAGGTATAGAAATAACAGAAACATATTTAATAAAAAATGTAGAAGAGATAAGTGAAATATTGGTTGCTATGAGAAAAATAGGTTTTAAAATTTTAATAGATGATTTTGGTACAGGTTACTCATCTTTAAAATATCTTCAACAGTTACCAATTGATATATTAAAAATAGATAAATCTTTTGTTGATAATTTAAATGAAAATAATCTTGAAATAATAAAAGCAATAGTTGCTATTTCAAAGAGTTTTGATTTTAAAACTATTGCTGAAGGTGTTGAGACAAAACAACAAGCTGACATCTTAAGAGATTTAGGTGTGGATATAGCACAAGGCTTTTTATTTTCTAAACCAAAAAGATTAATAGAGTTTAATTAAACTCTATTTTTAATCTATAATATCTAGGAAATATATTTTTTAAATTATTATTTATTTCTATTGGAAAAGAGTTGGAAATTGAGCTTTTTATTTTATTGAAAAACTCACTATTTCCATTTGTCATAACTAGTTGTTCATATCTTCCATCTTTTAGAATAGTTACTCTAATATCAGCAAAAACAGGCTCATTTATAGATGAAATATCAAAGTTTTTCTCAATATTTAATTGAATTTTATCTTTTAAAGATTTATAAAACTTCTCTTTTTCAATTTGCTCTTCTATAGAAGCTGATTTCTCAAGTTTTGAGCTTTCAACTAAATTTATCTTTCTTTGTAAAGTAGTGTTTTCTATCTTTTCTTCAATGATTTTTTCTACTTTATTTTCTGTTAGTTCTTCTTTATTATCTGTTAGTTCTTCTTTATTATCTGTTTTAGGCTCTTCTTTACTGTTTTCTAAACTACTTTGAACTAAAGCAGGAGGTGTTCTATTTTCTGTTTCAATATCTGGATGTTCATCTGTAATTACATCTTTTATTGCTTCATCTTGAGTTAGCTCTTTTATCTCTTCTTTTGGCTCTTCAGCTGTTTGTACCATAGTTTGTGTTGTTGCCTCAAAATTATCCATTGAATCATCAAAAAAGTAGCTGTAACTTCCATAAATAACGGCAATTAAAATTACAACTATTATAAAATCTTCAAAAAAACTCTTAATTTTTCTTCTCACAACTCTCTCCTTTTTAATTATTCTGAAATATAAATTTCGTCTAATAGGCTATCAACAAAATTATCAGGACTAAACTCAATTAAATCATCTTGTTTTTCACCAATTCCTACATAAAAAATAGGAAGTTCAAGTTGATTTGAGATAGAAAACAATGCCCCACCTTTTGCAGTTCCATCAAGTTTTGTAACTATTATTCCATCAATACCAACAATTTCATTAAATGCTTTTGCTTGAGCAATAGCACTATTTCCTTGAGTTCCATCTAAAATCATAAGTTTTTGATGAGGAGCATCACTCATAGCTTTTCCACAAACTTTTACTATTTTTACAAGTTCATTATTCAAATTTGTTTGAGTTTGTAATCTTCCAGCTGTATCAATAATAACATTATCAATATTTCTAGCAAGTGCTGAACTAATAGTATCATATGCAACTGCACTTGCATCGTGTCCTTGTTTTGTCTTTATTATTGGAACATCTATTTTTGTTGCCCAAGTTGATAGTTGTTCAATCGCAGCTGCTCTAAAAGTATCTCCAGCTCCTAAAATAACACTTTGTCCCTCATTTTTTAGTTTATTTGCCAATTTTGCTATTGTTGTAGTTTTTCCAGCTCCATTTACTCCAATGATTAGCCTTACATAAGGTTTTGGAAGATTTGAAAAATCTACTTTTGGAGCGTGTTCAAAAAGCATTACAAGTCTATGTCTTAACTCTTTTCTTGTAATCATAGAAGGTAGCCCATTCATAGCTTTTTCTATAATTTCATACTCAACATCAGCTTCAATTAAAAGTTCTTCAATATCATTAAAAGATATTTTCTCTTTTTTTTGTGGAACTACATTTTTTATACTTGCAAATGTTTTCTCTAAAGCTCTTGAAAAGAAGCTTTTTTTCTCTTCTTCTTCTTTTATTTCAACTATGCTTTCAATTTTCTCTTCTTGAACTTTTTCCGCTTCAAGTTCTACTAAAGTTTCTTTTGGCTCTTGCTCTATACTTTCTTGTTCTAAAACCTTATTTTCTTGCTCTAAATTAGGCTCTTTTTTCTTTTTAAAAAAACTAAACATATTTCCCCTACTACTTTTCTAAAACTTTTTTAATATCAATTTCTATCATCTCATAAGGTGCTAAACCCTGAATTTTTTGATATATTTTTCCATGTTTATCTATAATAAAAGTTGTTGGAATAGATTTTATTCCACCAACAGCTTTCGCTAAATCAAAATTCTCTCCACCAATAGTAATGTTATAATTAATTCCAAACTCTTTTACAAAAGCTTTAATTTCTTCATCGCTTTTAAACTCTTCAAGTAAAACAGAAAGTACAACTAAATCATTTTTATACTCATTTTGTAATCTTATAAGTGCTGGAATTTCAATCTTACAAGCAGGACACCAAGAGGCAAAGAAGTTTAAAACAACTATTTTATTTTCATAGTTTTTGATATTTATGCTATTTGTATCTGTTTTAAGCTCTATAATATCGCCATTTAGGGTATTTAGCATAAAATCTGATTTTAGTACATTTTGCTCAATTTTTACTTTGTTTTCATCTTGTTTCTTATCTTTAGAATCACAAGCTGAAAAAAATAAAATTGATAAAATTGAGAAAAATGCTAAAGTTTTAAACTTCATTTTAATTCCTTTAGATAAAATTGTTCATTAGGTAGTGATTTTACCTAAGTGAGGCTTAAATATGAACACAAATCACAAAAGTGATTTTAGAATATCAAGTATAAAAAGATTGAAATTTTATTCATCTATACAAATGTATTCAAAAAGTAAAAAAATTGTAGAAAAATTAAAAAATATTATAAGAAAAGAGGGTGCAAACAATATTTTGTTGTTTATTCCTTTGGAACTAGAAGTAAATATTAAGCCATTGATTTTAGAATTAAGAAGAGCAAAAAAGGATATTTATGTCCCTTTTATGCAAGATGATAGCTTTAAAATGGTGAAATATAGACTTCCTTTGGAAAAGAAGAAATTTGGTATTTATGAGCCAAAAAACTCTTTTTTAAAAGCAAAAAAGATAGATTTAGCAATTGTTCCTATTGTTGGAGTTGATTGTTTAAATAAGCGAATTGGCTTTGGTAAAGGAATGTACGATAGATTTTTTTATAGATTGAAATATAAACCTACAATAGTTTTTACTCAATTAGTACTTTGTAAGAGTAAAAAAATTTTAAGTGATAATTACGATATAGAAGCAGATTATATAATTACGGGATAGGTTTTAAATGGAAAATATGATAATAGTTGTAGTTGCTGGACTTTTTGGTTCAATAATTACTTTGTTTGTTTCTAAAAAAATAAATAAAGCAAAGTTTGAAGTCTTTATTGAACAGGCAAAAGCAAAAGCAAAAATAATTGAGCATGAAGCTGAAGTTGCTTTAAAAGATGCTCAATTAAAGGCAAAAGTAGAGTGTGATAGAGAGTTCAAAAGTGCTAGAAAAGAGTATGAAACAATGCTCTTTAAGATAGAAAAAAAAGAGAAAGATCTAAATGAACATCTTGAAAATGAGCTAAGACTTATCAAAAAAGAGAAAGAAGAGATAAGTGAAAATAATAGAAAAATATCTATTTTAAAAGATGGTATTGAAGAGCAAAAAAGAACTTACGAGCAAAAAACTCTTGAAGCTATAAAAATCCTTGAAAATGCAAGTGGACTTACAAAAAGTGAAGCTAAAGAGTTGATGTTAAAAAAAGTAGAAGAGGATTCAAGAGCTGAAATTTCATCTATTTTTAGAAAAAAATATAAACTAGCAGAGCAAAACTCAAAACAAGAGGTAAATAATATTTTATCTCAAGCAGTTACAAGATATGCAGGAGAGTTTGCAGCTGAAAGGCTTATAAATAATATTCCTTTAAATGATGAAGAGACAAAAGGGAAAATTATTGGAAAAGAGGGACGAAATATTAAAGCCCTTGAGATGCTTTTAGGAGTTGATATTATCATTGATGATACTCCAAATACAATAACTATCTCATCTTTTAATCTATATAGAAGGGCAATTGCTACAAAAACTATTCAAGAACTACTTGAAGATGGAAGAATTCAACCTGCAAGAATTGAAGAGATTTACAAAAAAGTAAAAGCAGAATTTGATAAGAATATTCAAAAAGAGGGTGAAGATGTGGTTATGGAACTAGGAATAAAATCTATGCACCCAGAGCTTATAAAACTTGTTGGAAGATTAAGATATAGAGCAAGTTACGGACAAAATGCACTAGCTCATACTCTTGAAGTTGCACATTTAGCAGGACTTATTGCCGCTCAAATGGGTGGAGATGCAATTTTAGCAAGAAGAGCTGGAATTATGCACGATATTGGAAAAGCTCTAACTCACGAAGCACCAGGAAGCCATGTTGATTTAGGAGCTGAAATTTGTGAGAGATTTGGAGAGTGTGAAACTGTAATAAATGCAATTTATGCTCATCATGGTCATCAAGAACCTATAAATGTAGAAAGTGCAGCTGTTTGTGCAGCTGATTCCCTAAGTGCAGCTAGACCAGGAGCTAGAAGAGAAGTTCTTGAAAGCTTCCTAAAAAGAGTTGAAGAGATTGAAAATATAACTACAAGTAAGGTTGGAGTTACAAATGCTTATGCTATAAATGCAGGACGTGAAGTGCGAGTTATTGTAAATGCAGAGCTTGTAAATGACGATGAAGCAGTACTATTAGCAACTGAAATAGCAAAAGAGATAGAAGAGAAAGTTCAATATCCAGGTGAGATAAAAATCAATGTAATAAGAGAGTTAAGAGCTGAAAGCTATGCTAGATAATCCACAAAAAAAGGCAAAAAAATGAAAGAACAAAAGCCAACAACAAAAATAATAGCAGGAGAGTACAAAGGTAAGGTTTTGGAGCTTCCAAGCCTTGATGTTACAAGAAGTTCAAAAGCAATGCTTAAAGAGTCAGTTTTTAATGTTTTGCAGTTTGATATAATTGATAAAATCTTTATTGAATCTTTTGCAGGAAGCGGTTCTATTGGACTTGAGGCAATTAGTAGGGGAGCAAAAAGAGCTTATTTTATAGAACTTGATAAAAACTCTTACTCTATACTTCTTAAAAATTGTAAAAGTATAAATATTGAAAAATGCCAAACTATCCAAGGAAATGCTTTTGTACAAACTCCTGTTATTTTGGAATTTTTGAAAAACTCAAAAGAGGAGATAGTTTTATATGTAGATCCACCTTTTGATTTTAGAGATGGAATGGAAGATATTTATGAAAAATCATTTAGAATGATTTCAAATATTGAAACAGATAATATTTTTAAAATAATAGTTGAGCATGTTTCAAAGCTTGAAGTTCCACAAACTTTAGGTAAATTTTCTTTAGAAAAAACTAGAAAATTTGGAAAAAGTTCACTATCATATTATAGTTATACGGTTTAAATGTTTAGATTTTATTTAGGTTTATTGATTTTTATCTCTTTATCTATGTTTATAGTTCCACTATTTTATACGGTTTCACCTTATGATTTAAACCCAAATAAAATTCTTTTAGCTCCCTCTTTTGAACATATTATGGGAACAGATAGGCTAGGGCGAGATGTTTTTGCAAGAGTTTTAGAAGGTGGACAAACTTCACTTATTATTGGTTTTTTGGCTGCTTCTTTCTCTTCTTTTTTAGGGCTAATTATTGGAATAACTGCTGGATATTTTAAAGGAAATGTAGATAAAACTATTACAATAATTATTGATTTGTTTCTTACTTTTCCTACTTTTTTTCTTCTTTTAGCTTTGGTTTCATATATTGAAGCAAATAGTGTTATTTTAATTCTTGTTATCTCAATAACAGGCTGGATGGGAATGTCAAGAATGATAAGAAGTGAGAGTTTTGCTCTTTCAAATAAGCCTTTTATAAAGATTTTAAATATAACAGATGTAAGTAAAATAAAAATTATTTTAAAATATTTCGCTCCTCTTTTAGCTCCAATATTCTTAATCTCTTTTTCATTTGGAGTTGCTGGTGCTATTTTGGCTGAATCTGGACTATCTTTTTTGGGTCTTGGAGTAAACCCACCACAAATGAGTTGGGGAAGTATTTTAAGCGATGGGAAAGCTGTTATTGATATTGCTTGGCACCTTAGCTTTTTCCCAGGGCTTATGATTTTTATAATAACTTTTTGTTTGATACAAATAAGTGATTATTTACAAAATATGGCAAATAAAAAAGAGCTAGTTTAGATTTTAACTAGCAATTTATCTAGCCATTTTTGACTTAAAACTCTTTTTGCAAAACCTAAAATATATGTTGCTTTTGTAACATAATATCTTGGTTTTGGCTTAGGACTTTTTAATATTTTTAAAACAACTTTGGCTACACTTTTTGGTGGAAGTGTAAAAGCTCCTTTATTATCGCTACTTTCAAGCCTTGCTTTTAACTCTTTTTCATAAGAACTTTTCCAAAAACTATTTTCTATATCTATATGTTTTTTGAAATTTCTTAGTGAATTTTCTCTAAATTTTGAAGTAACAGGACCTGTGTTTATAGTGCTTATAAAAATATTGCTATTTGCCGTTTCTAGTCTTAAAGTATCACAAAGTCCTTCAATAGCATATTTGCTAGAGTTGTAAGCTCCTCTAAATCTTAGGCTTATTATTCCTAAAACAGAGCTATGTTGTATTATTTTTCCATAGTTTTGACTTCTAAATATCTTCATAGCTTGAATTGTAAGTTCATGAAGTCCAAAAAAATTTGTATCAAATTGCTCTTTTAAAACTTTAACACTTATATCTTCCAAAGCTGCTGGTTGCCCAAAACCTGCATTGTTGAAAACACAATCTAGTTTTTTGTCTTGCTTTAAAATCTCACTTAAAGCAAAAGCTATCTCTTCTTTATTTCTAACATCAATTTTAAAGGCATTTAAACCCAAATTTTTTAGCATTTGTACATCTTTTTGCTCTCTTGCACTAGCATATACTTTTATATTATTCTCTTTCAAAAAAAGTGCAGTTTCTAGCCCAATTCCACTAGAACAGCCAGTTATTAATATATTTGTCATCTTATTTTTTAATCATCCTAACTAATTTTTGGCTATTATACCCAAAACAATTTATAGGCTAAAAATGACAAAAAAAGATATAGAATTAAAAGAGCTTTTGGATATTGAAGCAAATGAGAGAAATAGTGCTTTTGAGTTAAGTTATGATAAACCAGATCCTCTAATGGTTGCAAAAAGACAAGATGATGATTTTGCAATACTTTTGTGTGCTTTGTTTGCTTATGGAAATGCAAAACTGATAGTGAAATTTTTGGATAGTTTGGATTTTTCGCTTTTAAATAAAAGTGAAAAAGAGATAGAAGAAAATCTAAAAAACCACTACTATAGATTTCAAAATAGTGCCGATGTTATAGCAGTTTTTAAAGCTTTTAGAAAGATAAAACAAGAAAGTAGCCTTGAAGAGCTTTTTTTGCAAGGTTACAAAAAAGAAAACTCTGTTTTAGAAGGGATTGATTTTGCTATACAAAAGATAAAAGAAAAGGCAAATCACTCTTCTCAAGGATTTGATTTTTTAGTTGGAAATGCTTTAAAAAGAGATAAAAAGGGCTTAATAAAACCTAGCAATGCACCATATAAAAGATGGAATATGTTTTTAAGATGGATGGTTCGAGATGATAATCTTGATTTAGGGTTTTGGAAAAATGTCTCTAAAAGTGATCTGATTTTACCTCTTGATACTCACACTTTTAAAGTAAGCCAGAAATTAGGACTTTTACAAAACAGAACTTATAATCTAAAATCAGCACTTGAAATCACACAAAAATTAAAAGAGTTTGATAAAAATGACCCTATTAGATACGATTTTGCAATATATAGGCTAGGGCAAGAGAAGATTATATAAATATGCAGGAAGAATAACTAGGGGAATAAAATGAAAAATATAATATTTTGTGATATTGAAGCATCATTAACAACAAATAAGATTAAAGAGTTAGGGGCTGTTTATAAAAATAGTGAATTAAGAACAACAAATGTAGTTGAATTAAGAAATTTTTTATCTTTATGTAAAAGTGATTTTATTTGTGGGCACAATTTTATTGATTTTGATTTAAAAATTCTAAAACATACATCTATTTTACAAGATTTAGCAAAATATAATTTTATTGATACTCTACCACTTTCTCTTCTTTTGTTTAATGAAAAAACACTACATAGTCTTCCAAAAGATTATAAAAGTGAAGATGATTTTAGTAATAATCCTGTTGAAGACTCTAAAATAAGTTCAATACTTTTAGATAAATTATTTGAGAAATTTAAAACTTTAACTGTTGATAGTAAAAATATATTTTACTCACTTTTGAAAGATAATATATATTTTAGTGGTTTTTTTAAATATATTAGTGATTATTTTGAGTTTGAAAAACTAAACAATGAAGATTTATACTCTTTAATAAAAATAAAACATAGTAAAAGTATAAGAAATCACGAATATTTAAAAGAGTTAATTAATTCAAATAGAGTTGAATTAGCTTATATTTTAGCACTTTTAACTCCATATATAGAGATAAAAGCACATCCTGCAAAAATTTTATATACATTTCCAAATATAGTTGATATACAAAAAGAACTCTGTTTTGATATAAAAATAGCAAAAGATAAACTTATAGATTTCTCAAGTGAAGTTTTTGGAATAAGTTCATTTAGACCATTTCCTAGACTCAATGCAAATTTATTAGAAAATCCAAGCTTATCGCAAAGAGAGATAGTTGAAGCTTCTTTAGATGATGAATCCTTTTTGGCAATTTTACCAACAGGTGGTGGAAAAACTTTTACCTTTTGGTTACCTGCAATTTATAAAGCAAAACATTATAAAAGTTTAACAGTTGTAATCTCTCCACTTCAAGCACTTATTGAAGACCATATAAAAAGTTTTAATCAAAAAGTTGCAAACTACAAGGCAGTTGCAATAAGTGGCTTTATGAGTCCACTTGAAAGAGCTGAATCTATAGAGTATGTTGTAAATGGTGAAGCTGATATTTTATATATTGCACCTGAATCTCTAAGATCAAATACAATTTTTGGAATATTAAAAAATAGATTTATTGAAAGATTTGTAATAGATGAAGCACACTGTTTATCAACTTGGGGAAATGATTTTAGGCAAGATTATTTTTATATTTGTGAATTTATAAAAGATTTAATATCTAAAAAGAATTTTCAAGATTTTATTCCAATTTCTTGTTTTACTGCTACAGCAAAACCAAGTGTAATTAGTGATATTGAAAACTATTTTCTTGATGGTTTAGGTATAAAATTAAACAAATATTTAGCAGTTCCTGAAAGAAAAAACCTACAATATAAAGCAATATCATCAAAGAGTAAAGATAAATATTTAGACCTTTTAAAACTAATAAATGAACACAATGGTGCAACATTAGTCTATATTCCAACCTCTACAAAAAAGTGTGATGAAATTGCCCAAAACCTACAAAGAGACACAAATAAAAGTGTAAAATCTTTTCACTCTAAACTAGATTCAACTATAAAAATGCAAATTTTAAAAGATTATATTGAAAATAGTATTGATGTAATTGTTGCAACTACTGCTTTTGGAATGGGTGTTGATAAAGCAAATATTACAAATGTAATACACTATGAAGTATCTGATTGTTTAGAAAACTATGCACAAGAAGCTGGAAGAGGTGCAAGAGATGAAAAACTTGAGGCTTTTTGTCCAATATTATTTGATGAAGATGATTTAGATAAACATTTTTTGACTTTAAATAGAACAAAATTAACAGCAAGTGAGATTAACTCTATTTTTAAAGTATTGAAAAATTGTAAATCTGATGTTATAAGTAAAACAGCTTTTGAAATTGCAAAAGAGGCTGGTTGGGATGTTGAAGATAGTAGTTTTGACTATTCAACTAAAATAAAAACAGCACTTTTAGAGCTTGAAAGAGAAGGTTATATAAATAGAAAAAGAAATAAAACTAGCTTTTTTGCAGATTCAATAGCCTCTAAAAGTATGGAAAAACTACATAAAAAACTAGAAAACTCTGATTTAAGCGAAGATGAAAAGCAAAGATTAGTTTTGGTTTTACAAACAATTATTGGAAGAGGAAAACCAGAAGCTATTCAAGTAGATGAGATAGCACATCTTTTAGGGTATAAAAAATCTGAAATATCTTTAGCAATTAATCAGCTAAAACAGTTTGAATTATTAGGAGATAATAAAGATTTAAGCCTTGAAATAAGAAATAGTAGTTTAGCAATATTTGAGAAAACTTCTAAAATGGAACTAGCTTTATTTGAGTATTTAAAACTTTTAAATGTACAAAAAATAAGAATAAGAGATTTAAATGAAGAGATAAATTTCCTAAAAATATCAGATAAAAACGAATCAGAAACAATAAAGCAGATTATAAAATCTTGGAGTGATAGAGTAAATTTTATTTTTTCAAGAGTAAATAGAGAGCAAGATATTTGGTACTATAAAATTGAGAGTTTAGATTTTTTGAAAGAGAAAATAGAAAAAAGACAGCTTATTTCTAGGAAGATTTTATATGAGTTAATAAAAGAACTAGATGATAAAAGTAGTAAAGAGATTACATTCTCTTTAAAAAAACTATTTGATAGTTTTAATCAAGAGTTTAAATTAGATGATATTGATAAAGCACTACTATATATGCACCATTTAAAAGTAATAGAGCTTCTAAAAGGAAGATTTATAAACTATTCACCAATGATAATTCATAAAGAAGAGAAGTTTCTTGCAAAAAGAAAATATACACAAAGTGAGTATAAACAAAGACTTGAACAACACTATCAAACAAAAGTAGAATCAATCCATATTATTGGAGAGTATGCAAAAAAATTAAAAAATGATGGACAAAAAGCAAAAGAGTTTTTGAAAGATTATTTTACAATTTCATATCAAAGTTTTAAAGATAAATATAAATTAATAAAAGAGAGAATCTCAAAACCAATTACTGAAACAAGATACAATAAGATTTTCAAAAAAATGTCAATTGAACAAAAACAGATAATTGAAGATACAAAAACAAAAGCTATTATGATATTGGCAGGTCCTGGAAGTGGAAAAACAAAAGTTTTGGTTCATAAAATTGCATCTTTATTACTAACTGAAGATATAAAACCAGAGCAGTTTATGATGCTAACATTCTCAAAAAGTGCAAAAAATGAGTTTAAATCAAGATTAAATGATTTAATTGGAGCATTATCTTATGATGTAGAGATTCAAACTTTTCACTCCTATGCTTTAAAATTAATTGCAAGAGTTGCAAATAAAAATAGCAATGAAGTCCTACAAAATGCAATAGTTGAAGCAACAAGACAGATTAATGAAAAAGAGTTAAATCTACCACATATTGCAGTATTAATTTTAGATGAGTATCAAGATATAAATGAAGAGAGTTTTTTATTTGTAAAAGCTATTTATAATGCAAATGAGGGTGATACAAAAATTATTGCAGTTGGTGATGATGACCAATGTATTATTGGCTTTAATGGAGCAAATATAGATTATATAAATAGATTTAAAGAGGAGTTTTCAATAAATGAAAACGATAAAGAGTCATTTAAGCAGTTTGAACTTCTTTGTAATTTTAGAAGTAAAAAAAATATAGTTGAGTACTCAAATGAGTTTATAGAAAAAGTTACTACAAGATTTAAAACAAATAGATTATATTCAAATAGTCCAAATTTAGGTGTTGTAAATGTCTATTCTTATATTTCACCAAACTATATAAACCCTTTAATTGAGTTAATTAAAAATGATGAAAAACAAGAAAATATTGCAATATTAGCAAAAACAAATGAAGAGGTAATGGATATTTATTCAAAACTGCATCAAAATGGAGTTGATGCTAAATTTTTAATAGATAGAGAGAAGTTTGAGTTAAAAAATATTGTAGAGTTAGCCGAGTTTAATAAAATTTTAAATGAATTTATAAAAAATGAAAATAGCTATAAAGAGATATTTTTTGAAAAAGCCTTGCAAATTATTGAAAATAGATATAAAACTTCAACAAATATTGAACTACTATATAAAATAGTTGATAGGTTTTTAACTCAAAGTGATGACTATTTTGTTTCACAGTGGATAAGTTATATTGAAGAGATTAAGTTAGAAGATTTTGATAACTATAAAAAGAGTATTTTGGTTTCAACTATTCATAAATCAAAAGGTTTAGAGTTTGATAAAGTCTATGTAATAGTTGATAAAAATCCAAAAGATGATGATGAAAAAAGAGTCTATTATGTGGGAATGACAAGGGCAAAAAGTGAATTGTCTATCTTAAGACAAGGCAAAGATATAGAGAATAAAAAAGAGTATATAAACTATTTTTTTGATGAAAAAGAGTATTTAAAAGATGAAAAAATATTTACTCATATTATGTCACTATCTGATATAAAACTAGGAGTTGATAGCAAAAAATATGGGAGTAAAGATATAGTTGCAGGAGAAAATTTAACTATAGAAGAAGGAAAATATGATAATTTTATTTTAACAAAAGATAGTAAAATTGTAGCAGCTTTTTCAAATAGATTTGATGAGCTTATTAAAGAAAAATTAAGTAAGGGCTTTGTCGTTAAATCTTGTATTGTTGAGTATGTTGTTTTATGGGAAGATAGAGAAAATAGTAAAACTTTGAAACATCCACTTTGCAAAATAGTTTTAACACTAATAGATTAATAGTTTGTTACTTTAAAGTTACATATATTCTATATAGTGCTATTAAATATAGATAGTTAGGAGGAATTATTTATGAAAAAGATTTTAACAGTTGCACTTTTAGGTACAGTTTCGTTTTCTTCATTATTTGCAGATGAGGTTGTAAAGTTTGAAAAAAAACTTATAGGTGAAAGAAACAACATTGGTTACAAATATGAAGGTGCTAAACTTGAATATAAAATTCCAGATGAAAGCACTATTCCAAACAACCAATTTGGGGATTTAATCAGATATGGAAAAGAGCTAGTTGTTCATACTTATAAACATATTGGTCCTGAAGTTGAAGATGAGAAAATGAGATATGCAGGAAATAACCTATCATGTCAAAGTTGTCACTTGGAAGCTGGAACAAAAGCATATTCAGCACCTTTTGTAGGAATTTATGGTAATTTCCCACAATATCGTCCTAGAGAAAATGTTATTGGTTCACTAGCTGATAGAATAAATGGTTGTATGCAAAGAAGTATGAATGGAAAAGCACTTCCTCTTGATAGTAAAGAGATGAAAGCTTTTGAAGCTTATATGTACTGGTTAAGTCAAGGAGTGCCTCTTGGTGCAAAAGTTGAGGGTACGAGTCTAGCTGAAGTAAATAGAAAAATGATTCAAACAACAAAAGCAGATCCTGTAAAAGGAAAAGCTGTGTATGAAGCACAATGTGCATCATGTCATGGAGCAAATGGTGAGGGTGTTAAAAATGAAGGTGTAGCAAATGGTTATATGTTCCCACCACTTTGGGGACCTGATAGCTACAATAAAGGTGCTGGAATGTACAGAACTTTAAAAGCTATGGACTTTATAAAAGCAAATATGCCTTTAGGAGCAACTCACGAAAATCCTATATTAACAGATGAAGAGGCTTATAATGTGGCAGTTTATATGAACTTAGATGAGCACGATAGACCTGAAAAAGATAATAGAGAAAAAGATTTCCCAGATGCAAAAGTAAAAGCACCTGATACATATATTGAAGGAAAAGATTCAATTGAAAGAAGAACTGGACCATTTGGACAATTTATTAAAACAAATAAATAAAAAAGGAGTATCTTTATGATACTTCTTTTTAAATCATATAAAAAAACTTTTCTTTTATTTATCCTCTTTATGGCTACTTTGTTCTATTTTTTATACAAATACAACAATATTTTAAATCAAAAAACTTTAGATATTTTGGTTTCAAATCAAGTTCAAATTGCACAAAATGAGTTAGAAAATCAAAAAAATCAAGCTTTGTCTTTAGCTTTAATGTTCTCTAAAAATCAAGATATTATAGAAAATTTAAGTAAAAACAGAAATATAGAGTTAAAAAAAGAGCTTATGAAACTAATTGAGATTATAAAAACTTATACAAAACAAAATATTGATATACAAATTCACACAAAAGATTTAGAAGTTTTTACAAGAAGTTGGGAAGATAAAGATTTTGGGCTAAAACTAGAAAGCTTTAGAGAAGGACTTGTAAAGGTTAAAAAGACGAAAGAGCCTTATGTCTCAAGTGAACTTGGAAAAAGATTTAATATAAAGGCTATTGCCCCAATTTTTGATAGAAATAACCATTTTATAGGCTCTATTGAAGTTATTGTAGGTTTTAATCCTTTGGTTGAAAGACTTAAAGCTTTTGGAATAAACTCTCTAGTTTTACTTGAAGCAAAATATTTAGATATTGCAAGTTATCATAAAAACAATAAAGTTTTAGAGAACTTTGTTGTTTTACAAAATAGTTTAAATAATACTTTTTTTGAAACTTTGAGCAAAAACCCACAATATTTGAAAAATAACAAATTCTACTATGAAACAAAAGATACAATAATTACTCAAATTCCTTTGGGAAGTTTTGAAAATTCTAGTGTTGGAGTTTTAGTTATAAGTTTTGATAAAAATATAAATAATTTTAAATATTTACCAAATTATGACTATTTTGGTCAGATAAATATAAAACAAGAGAAAAAAGATTTAAAAGATATTCAAAAAAAAGAGATAATAATAAGATGATAAAAGTTTTGCTTCTTGAAGATGATTATTTGTATAAAATCTCTATAAAAGAGTTTTTAGAAGAGCTTGATTTTGTAGTTGATGATTTTGATAATGGCGAAGATGCCTTAAATGCTATTTTTGATAAAAAATATGATTTGCTTTTACTAGATATTAGAGTTCCAAAAATGGATGGTTTTTCTCTTGTGAAATATGTAAGAGAAGCAAGTATAGATACTCCAATAATTATTTTAACTTCACTTACAGATATAAAAGATTTAAGTCGTGGCTATGAATTAGGTTGTAATGATTATATAAGAAAACCTTTTGATATGATTGAGCTAAAATTTAGAATGGAACAGCTTATAAAAAATCATTTCAAAGCAAGTGATGATTCCATTGAGCTTGAATTTGGTTTTAAATATAGTATAAAGAAAATGGCACTTTATAAAGATGATATACTTATTGATTTATCACAAAAAGAGCTTGAACTTATAGCTTTTTTAGTGCAAAATCGTGGTTTTTTTGTATCTATTGAGAGCTTACACGAAAATGTTTGGGAAAACAAAGATATATCATATGCAGATATTAGAATGTGTATAAAAAGAGCTAGAGAAAAAACGAGTAAAGATTTTATAAAAACTAAGAGATTTTTAGGGTACAAAATTGATAAACGGTAAAAGTGAGTTAAAATATATTGTAATACAAGTTTGTATTAGCCTTTTAATTGCCTTTATTCCAATATATTTTTATATAGATGCAACAATAAAAAATCAAAATATTAAAGATAAATTGGACTTACAAAACTATTCAAATCAAGTTATTTTAAGTATAGAGAATTTTGAGAAACAAAACAATGATATTTTTTACTATCCTAGGTCAAATATTTTCTTTTCTAGCATTTTTGATAAAAACAAAAAAGAGATTTTCCACTCAAATATTTCACTAGAGTTTTTTGATGAAGATTATAGAAGTTTTAGCGGTAAATTTTGCTATAAAGAGTATCTAAGCCAAAATATTTTAGATGCTTCATCTTTAATTGTTTGTAAAAATATTGATTATAGTGAAGTTATTTACAATGCTTTGATTCTGCTTTTAGTTGTGATAGTTTTTATCTTTTTACTCTCATTTTTTGTTATAAAACAAAGCATTGAACCATATAAAAAATTAAATACTTATCTTGATGAATTTTTAAAAGATGCTATGCATGAGCTTAAAACTCCTATTGGAGTTGCAAGAATAAATACAGATATGTTATCACTAAAATTACGAAATGATAAAAATATTTTAAGAGTAAAATCAGCACTAAAAAATATGACAATAATATATGAAGATTTAGAGTACTATATGCAACAACATGAAGTAAAAGAGCTAAAAAACCATATAGATTTTTCACTATTTTTAGAAAAAAGAGTGGAATTTTTCAATGATTTAGCAATATCTAAAAATATTATTTTTCATAAAAATATTGAAAGTAATATAGAGATTTATTTTAATGAAATAGAGGCTTATAGGCTGGTTGATAATAATCTTTCAAATGCCATAAAATACTCAAAAAATGACTCAAATATCTATATTAGCCTACAAAAAAGTGATAATAACATAAAACTAATTTTCAAAGATGAAGGAGTAGGAATTAGTGATACAAGCACTATTTTTGAGAGATATTATAGAGGTGATAAAATTACAGGTGGGTTTGGAATAGGACTTAGTATTGTAAAAAATATTTGTGATAAAAATAGTGTGGAAATAGAAGTAGTTTCAAGTGTTGATGAAAAAAATCACGGAACTAGTTTTACTTATATCTTTAGCTAAACATTATTTACTTAAGTATATAATGCTGTAAAATAATGGAGCTTTTATGGTAGATTTTAGTGATTTTGAATTAATGGAATTTTTAAAAGATGATATTCCATATTTAGATTTAACAACATCTTTACAAAATATTGATGACAAAAAAGCACATTTTGAGATTTTTACAAGAGATGATATTGTTGTTTCTTGTGTATCATTGGCAAAAAGGTTAGTTTTGCTTAATGATTGTGAAGTTATTTTTTGTGCAAAAGATAAAGAAAAATTAAAAAAAGGTGAGATTTTAATATCTTTTAGTGGAGATTACAACAAAATTCACAAAATTTATAGAACTATAATGCTACTTTTAGAGTATGCTTCAAAAATAGCTACTTATTCAAATAAAATGGTTGAACTTGCACAAAAAATAAATCCAAATTGCCAAGTATTAACTACAAGAAAAACTTATCCTTTTGCAAAAAAATTCTGTATCAAAGCTATTTTAGATGGTGGTGCAAAAGTTCATAGATTAAATCTTAGTGAAACAATTTTGTTTTTCCCACATCATAGAAAGGTGTATAAAGATGATTTTGAGTTTTATTCAAAAATTGATGAGTTTAAAAATTTGATGCCTGAAAAGAAGATTATAGTTGAGTCAAACAACTATGAAGATGCAGTAAATCTTTTAAAATCAAATGCAGATGTGCTTCAACTTGATAAAGTACCTTTTGATGAGATTAAAAAAATTATTGAGTATAGAAATCAATATTTTAAAGATAGAAAGATTATTGCAAGTGGTGGAATAAATTTAAAAAATATTGAAGAGTACGCAAAAACAGGAGTAGATAGTGTTGTTACAAGCTCTATTTATATTCAAGGAATGGCTGATTTAGGAAGCAAATTGAGTATAATATAAAAATAATTTAAGGATTTACATTGACAAAAGAAAAAATAATAACTGAACTTTTTGAATTTTCAGCACCTACATATTATAAATGGAAAAAGCAAGATAAAAGGAAAATTCTTGATTTATTAGACTATGCTTTTAGTGATGATGATTTAATAGAATTTCTTAAAACAAATAAAATAACAAAAATTGAAGAGATAGGAAATAGTGAATATTTACTTGATTTATCAATTAAATTTTACAAATTTCTAAGACATATTACAAATTATAAAGTTGCAAAGATTGTATTGATTTTATTAGAAAATAGTTATTTTGAAAATGATGAAAGAATTGTAGTTGAGAAAATTGCTGAGAATATCTATAAAGAAGATGAGTTTTATACATCTATGAAATTGGCTATTTTAAATTTAATACAAAAACAAGAACCATTAGTTTTAGAATATATTTGTAAAAATAGGGCAAAAATAGAGAGTGAGTTTAATAAAAAAGGTTCAAAAAATCTTAAAAAAATAGACTTTTTGTCTTCAAATATAGCATAATATTTACAAAAGTAGCCAAATTTGGCTACTTTTTATGAAAAATTATTTAATAATTAAATCCGCAATAGCATTCATAGTTGCTTCATCCATCCCTTTTACTTGACCAACCATTAATGCTTTTTGAGCTCCACCATAAGTTCCAGCTTGATAACCTTTTAAAGAAGCTACAAAATCTTCTTTTGTCATATCTTTAATAATTTTAGATTTACCTAAAGCTACTCTTTCTCCATTTGCACCGTGACAAGTTGCACATTTTGCATAAGGATTTGCAAAGGCAAAACAGGCTGTAAGAATAGTTGTTGCTAAAACGATTTTTTTCATAATTTCTCCTTTTGAAATAAATTGAGTTATTCTAATATAAAGGAGAAAAAGAAGTATTGACTCTAGTCAATAATGTTATTTTTTTAGTATATTAATGCTATTTATTACTGTAATAGTAGAGTTCTCAAGCTCTTTTTTTTCATTTTCATTTAAACTTAATTCTATGAAATCTTCAATTCCATTTTTACCTAAAACACACGGTATTCCCAAAGGAAAACCACTATAATTGTACTCATTTAAAAGCATAGCAGAAACAGGAAAAACCTCTTTACTATCTTCTAAAATAGCTTTACACATTAAAAAGCAAGAGTTAGCAGGTGCAAAATATGCTGAACCAGTTTTTAAAAGCTCTACAATTCTTGCTCCACCATTTTTTGTATTTTCTAAAATATCTTCTATTTCATCTTTTGTTAAAATCTCATTTAAATTTTTATCATCAACTTTTGCAAAATTTACCAAAGGAAGCATTGTATTTGAATGGCTTCCTATTACTAATGCATCTATTTTTTTATATGGAATTTTGATTTTTTCTTCAATATAGTGTTTAAATCTTGCACTATCAAGAACTCCAGCCATTCCAAAAACTCTGTTTCTTGGTAGTTTTGATTTTGTTAAAGCTACATAAACCATTGCATCTAAAGGATTTGAAACTATTATATAAATAGCTTCTTTATTCTGCTCTAAAATATCATCAAAAATATCTTCAATAATTTTTGCATTTATTAAAAGTAAATCTTCTCTACTCATATTTGGTTTTCTTGCAATTCCTGCTGTGATTATTACTATATCACAATCTTTAAACTCACCTTTGTTTAAACAAGCTTTGATTGTCGTATTATTATTTGAAGCTTTTGCAGCTTGAGAAATATCTAAAGCCATAGCTTTTGTAAAATCTTCTTTTATATCTTTTAGTAAAATTTTATTACATAAACCACTAATTGCTAAATTAAAAGCTAAAGTTGAACCAACATTTCCAACTCCAACTATTCCTATAGTTTTATTATTCAAGTTATTGCCTTTTTTGTAAGTTGATGATTATATCAAGATTTTGTTTTGATTTTAAAAGTAAGGTAGAAGATTTTTGTTATTTTTTATTAAAAAAGAAGAGAAACTCTTCTTTTTTAAATTATGCAAGAATTTTATTTAATGTTGCTGATGGTCTCATAGCAGCAGATGTTTTTGCATCATCTGGTAAATAGTATCCACCCATATCAACAGGTTTTCCTTGACAATCAGTCAATTCTTTTAAAATTTGAGCTTCATTGTCATTCATAGCTTTTGCAATTGGAGTAAATTCAGCTTTAAGTTCAGCATCATCATTTTGTTTTGCTAACTCATTTGCCCAATACATTGCTAAATAGAAGTGGCTTCCTCTATTATCAATACTTCCAATTTTTCTAGCTGGAGATTTATCATTTAATAGGAAAGTTCCTGTTGCATCATCTAAAGTTTTTGCTAAAACAGCAGCTTTTTTATTGTTTTGAGTATTAGCTAAGTGATCAAATGAAGCAGCTAATGCCATAAATTCACCTAAACTATCCCATCTTAAGTAGTTCTCTTCTTGGAATTGTTGAACGTGTTTTGGAGCAGATCCTCCAGCACCAGTTTCAAATAGTCCTCCACCTTGCATTAATGGAACAATAGAAAGCATTTTTGCAGATGTTCCAAGCTCTAAAATTGGGAATAAGTCAGTGTTATAATCTCTAAATACATTTCCAGTAACTGAAATAGTATCAAGACCTTTTCTCATTCTATCTAAAGAGTATTGCATAGCTTCATCAGGAGATTTAATAGAAATTTCAAGACCTGTTAAATCGTGATCTTTTAAGTAAGTTTCTACTTTTTTAATCATTTGTGCATCATGACCTCTTTTTTCATCTAACCAGAACACAGCAGGAGTATTTGATAATCTAGCTCTTGTAACTGCTAGTTTTACCCAATCTTTAATTGGTTCATCTTTAGCTTGGCACATTCTAAAAATATCACCATTATCTGCATCAAAACTAAATACAGTCTCTCCAGCACTATTTGTTACAATAAATTGTCCATCTTCTTTTGCTTGGAAAGTTTTATCGTGGCTTCCATACTCTTCAGCTTTTTTAGCCATTAAACCAACATTTGGAACTGTTCCCATCGTTTTTGGATCTAAAGCTCCATGTTTTTTGCAATCTTCAATAATTACTTGATATGAAGTAGCATAACATCTATCAGGAATTACAGCTAAAGTATCTTCTTCTTTATCTTCGCTATTCCACATTTTTCCACCACCTCTAATCATAGCAGGCATAGAAGCATCAATAATAACATCAGAAGGAACATGTAAGTTTGTGATACCTTTTGCAGAGTTTACCATGGCAAGTCTTGGTTGTGCAGCATAAACAGCTTCAATATCAGCTAAAATCTCTTTTTTCTTAGCTTCATCAACAGAGTCTAGTTTTGAGTATAAATCTCCTAAACCATTGTTGAAGTTTACTCCTATTTTATCAAAAGTAGCCCCGTGTTTTGCAATTAAATCTTTGAAATATACTTTAACAGCAAATCCAAACATAATTGGATCAGAAACTTTCATCATTGTAGCTTTTAGGTGTAAAGAAAGTAAAACATCTCTTTTTTTAGCTTCATCAATAGCTTCTTGATAGAATTTTTGAAGAGCTTTTGCACTTAAATTTGTAGCATCAACAACTTCTTTAGCTTCAAGTTTTAAACTCTCTTTTAAAACAGTTTTTACTCCTGCTTTATTTATGAAAGCAATTTGGAAATTATCAGCTTTATCTAAAGTTGTAGAAACTTCATTACCATAAAAATCTCCACTATTCATATGAGCAACATCAGTTTTTGAAGTTTGTTTCCACTCTCCCATTCTATGAGGGTTGTTTTTTGCATAGTTTTTAACAGCACCAGGAGCTCTTCTATCTGAATTTCCTTCTCTTAATACTGGATTAACAGCAGATCCTAAAATTTTTGAATATCTAGCAATTGTATCATCACTTTCATCATAATTTGGAACTTTGTAACCTTTTGATTGTAGTTCAGCAATTGCTGCTTTTAATTGAGGAATAGAAGCAGAAATATTTGGTAACTTAATAATGTTTGCATTTGGGTCTTGAGTTAAATCTCCAAGTTCTGCTAAAGCATCACCAATTTTTTGATCAGCTGTTAAGTTTTCAGGGAAAGCTGCAATAATTCTTCCAGCTAGTGAAATATCTTTTTGTACCATTTCAATACCAGAGCTTTTTGTAAAAGCCTCAATGATTGGTAAAAAAGAGTATGTTGCTAAAGCTGGTGCTTCATCAACTTTTGTGTAAATAATTTGTGCCATGTTTTATCCTAAATTTTGAATTTTGATATGCGAAGATTTTATCTTTAATTAGATTTAAAAGGATTGAAATTGTGTAATTTAAGAGGTGTGAATATTTGATTGTTTCAAATATTCACACCTAATTTATACTATTAAATAGGTCTTTTATAGAAGGTGCTTTTTGTTTTGTAATATCAGTTTTCATAATATCTTGAGCTTGGGTATCAATTTTTGTCTCTTCCTCTTTTACTTTTGTATATGTTTTTTCAACTCCAACATTAGCAGTAATATTCTCTCTATGAGTTTCATAAGAGTTTGAAAATTTGTGAAGTCCTGTTTTATTATCTCTTACAAAATATAGATATTCACTTTTTACAGGGAATATTCCAGCTTTTATTGAATCGAGGCTAACAGCACAAATTGGGTCTTTTGGTAAACCTTTATATTTATAAGTATTATACGAACTACTATCATTTTTTATTCTTTCAGCCGTTATAACACTATTTGAATATTTTCCATAATTTAAAGTTCCATCCATTTGAAGTGCCATACCTTTTTTTAGTCTATTATGAATAACACTTGCAACTATTGGCATCTCATTTGTTGTTGCTGCCTCTTTTTGAATAATTGAAGCTAAAGTTATATAGTTGTACCACTTTTTTTTGTCGTAAGAACCAAAGATTTTAGTTGAGAACTCTTCATATTTTTTGTCTGTTTGTGAGAATAGATATAAAATAATATAATCTTCATTCATTCCAAATGGTAAAGAATAAGTATCAGCAAGAATATTTCCATCTAATTTATATGCAAATTCATTATAAACTTTAAATAATTTTTGCTCATTTAAATCAAACTCTCGTGCAAGTTTTTTTAAGAAAATATAGTATGTTTCACCTGGAATTAAAGTTATGTTTTTCATAGCGGCTTTGGAGTTTATTAATTTATGTATAAAATCCATTTTTGTAAGATGTGTTTCTCCTATATCAATCCATCCACTTTGTATATAACCAGTAGTTTTTATAACAATAGCATCTAAATTGTTCATCTCATAGCCACTTTTGTTTAAGTAATTTATGATATTATTAGTACTACCTTTTGGAATAAAAAGGACTTTTGATGATGTCATAGGTAGAGTCAAATAGTATAGAAGAACAATCGAACATATAAGGACAATTTCAATAATGCTAAAAGCTACAAAAGCTCTACTTCTTTTTCTATTTTTATCTACAATAATATTATTTTCAATTCTATTTTCAGGTATCAAAATAAACTCTTTTTCCTTTGCTAATCTTTTTGTGTCGCAATTCTATATAAAATTGGATAAAAAACTGATTGTAAGAGTTGAAAGTATAGAGTTCACAACAAAAAAGAGTGAAGTTAGTTCCTCTATTGATGATATAAAAAAGAATATTGACTTACTTCCAAAAGCTATAAGTTTTTTTCAAGAAATATATATAAAAAGTTTAAAAATAGATGGAAATGAGTTCTCAGTTTTTTTGGATAATGATGATTTATATTTAGATAATAAATATATAAATCTTGTTTCAAATTTAAATAAATCTTCAAAACAAGTTGAATTTAATATTCAATCCTTGTATTTAAAAGATTATGATGTTCTTTTAGAAGGTCTTATAAAACTTGATTATTTTAAAAATGAGATTAAGTATTATGGTGATATTCACTATAAAGGAGTTGTAGCTAGAACAAATATTGATATTTCAAAAGAGAAATTAAAATTTTTTACAATAAGTCAATATTTTGAAAACTTGAACTTTTTAAAGCCTTTGCTAGATTTACCACAAACTGCAAATGAGTGGATGTATGATAATGTAAGTGGAGATTTTAAGCTCGATTGGTTTTACGGAGAGTTTGATTTAGATAAAAATAAGATAATAGAAAAATCTCTTCAAGGTGAAGCACATATCAAAGATGCAAAAATTATGTTTCACAAAGATGTTGATAAAATAATTACACAAAATGTCAAAGTAAAATTTAAGAATAACACTTTACATTTTGATTTAATAGATGCAAATTTTAAAAATAAAGAACTTATAAACTCTTATGTAACTATACGAAATTTAACAGATGAGATAAATGGTGTTGTTGATGTAAATATTGAGACAAACTCAAAACTAGATAGTGATATTTTGGGGATTTTAAAAGCTTATGATATAACTTTACCTGTTTTACAAAAATCTGGTACAACAAAGGCTAAATTGCTTTTGAGTTTTCCTTATGATGAGAAAAAAGATTTAAACTCAAAAGGTGAATTTCTTGTTGAAAATAGTGAAATTATGATTGATAACTTCGCTTTTAGAAGTAAAAGTGCAAAAGTTTTACTAGAAAATGATTTTGTTTTTGTAAAAGATGCTAGTTTTTTACTTGATGATATGATAGATGCAAATGCTGATTTAAAAATAAATACAAATAATCTTAAAATAGATGGAAATGTGCATATAAATAAGCTTTTCATAGAAGATACTAAGAAAAATAATATTTTAGATATAAGAGATTTTAAAACACCTATAACTATGGATTTTCTAAAAACTTTTGATATTCATTTACTAAATTTACATACTAATATAAAATTTGAAGATAAGCTTTTTGTGGTTGTTGAAGATGTTTCTAAAGTTTATAACTACTCAAAACTTCTACAAGATTACTCTATAAAATCAGGGAATTTGGTTTTAAAAATTATGGATGACAAACATTATAATTTTGAAGCTTTAATTACTGGTTTTGATTTTCCACTTTACAAAAATAATAAAAAACTAGAAGAGCTTTATATTTTGGGAGAAATCAAAGATAATAATATATCTATTCATTCAAAAAATGAGGATATAAAAGTAGATATAAAAGATAAGATAGATATATTTTTAAAAGATTTAACAATTCTTGATACTTTTTCAAATAGTAAAAATTTAGATTTTAATGAGAAAATAGATGTAAATTTAGAAAATTGTGAATTTATACAAGAAGATGATACTTACAATCTAAAAAGTGCAAAAGTTTTTATAGCAAAAGATGAGATAAACTTTGAAGCTTCATTAAAAGATTTTGATTCTCCTTTGAAAAAAGATGATAATTTTGTAAAAGATTTCGATGTAAAAGGAGAGATAAAAAATAGTATTACAAAAATAGATGCTTTAAATGATGAGTTGAAAATTGAGCTAAAAGATGACTCTTTAAAACTTGATTTATCAAATCTTGATGTAGTTTTAGATTTTAAAACTTCAAATAAATTAAAATATCAAAAAATATTAATAAATGCTAATAATTCAAATATTATAGTAAATGAAGATTATAAAATCTTGGCTGAAAATTATATAATTAATTTAGATGATAAAGAGAAATTTATTTATTTAAAACATAAAGAAAGTGAGCTATCTTTTAAAGAGTACGAAGATGAAAAAATTGATATTTTTGCAGTAAATTTAAGCGAAGAGTTTTTAAACTCTTTAGTTGATAAACAAATAATAAATGGTGGAACTATAAATTTTTATGCAAAAGGGAGCTATCATTTATTAGACGGAAAGCTTTTGATTAAAGATAGTAGTCTTTCAAATCTATCAATTTTAAGTAACCTTTTAGCCTTTGTTGAAACAACTCCTGCAATTGCAGCACAGCTTATTACTCTACCTTTTAATCCACTTTTGGCACTTCCTACTGCTGGAATTGGGTTAAAAAATATTGGTGTATATACTTTAAAAGAAGGTAATATGGAGTTTTCTTATAATAAAGATGAAAATATTATAAAAATTGAGAATTTAAACACAATTGGAAATGGAATAGATTTTGAAGGCTTTGGAGTTATTGATTTAAATGATTTTACAATATATTCAAAAATAAACCTAATATTTCTAAAGGATTATACAAGTTTTGTAAGATATATCCCTTTGGTAAATTATATTTTATTGGGAGATAAAGAGAGGGTTGAAACTTTGATAGATGTTTATGGAAGTTTGGATAATCCAAAAATCTCAACAAATCTTGTAAAAGATAGTTTTTCTGCACCTGTTAATATTTTTAAAAGAGTTTTTACAGCACCTATTAATATTTTCAATAATATAAATCTTGAAAATAGATAAAAAATATAAACTCCTTTAATTTTAAGAGTTAAGTATCTATAATTGCACTTATGAATATTGAAAAGTTAAAAAAGAAAAAAGATGAGTGTAGATCTTGGAAAAATGTTCTTCCTTGGTTTGAAGAGCTGAAAAATACACAAAAGATAGAGAAATCAGAATTAAGCATTGATTATGGCGATTGGTTTAGTGTAGGGAAAAGAGATGATTTAACAAATGAAGAGTTTGAAATCATAGAGAAAACTGCAAAAGCTTTAATTCCTTGGAGAAAAGGTCCATTTAATCTTTTTGGGCTTGAAATTGATAGCGAATGGCAAAGTAATTTAAAATATAATCTAATACGACCACATTTTAATCTAAAAGACAAAATAGTAGCAGATATTGGTTGTAACAACGGTTATTATATGTTTAGAATGCTAGAAGATAAACCAAAAAGGCTTATTGGTTTTGATCCATCTCCTTTGACTTTACATCAATTTGAGTTTGTAAATCACTTTGTAAAATCACCTATTGTTTATGAAATGCTAGGAGTTGAGCATTTAGAGGCTTATAATCACAAGTTTGATTTTATCTTTATGTTAGGAGTTTTGTACCATAGAGCTGATCCTGTTGGAACTTTAAAGGCACTAAACAGAGGTTTAAACTCAAAAGGAGAGATAATAATTGATACATTTATGATAGATGGCGATGATGAGATTTGTTTAACACCAAACCAAAGATACTCAAAAATCCCAAATATATATTTTATTCCAACAATTCCTGCACTAAAAAATTGGTTAGTAAGAGCTGGATTTGAAAATATTGAAGTTCTTGCAACAGTTGTTACAACAAAAGATGAGCAAAGAGCTACAATTTGGAGTTTTGATGAAAGCTTAGAAGAGTTTTTAGATCCAAATGATAGCTCTAAAACAGTTGAAGGTTATCCAGCTCCAAAAAGAGTATATATAAAAGCACAAAAGATTTTATAAATAGAAATGCTTGATTAATTAGCCTTTTGCTATAATCCACCTTATGAAAAAATTGATAAAAAAACTAGACTTAAACGACTATATAGAAAACTTCTCTAAGCTTTTTGCTAGAGAAAAATCTATTATTTTAGAAGGTGATATAAATATTCACTACAAAATAATCCAAGAACTTTCAAAGTATGATATAAATTCACCAAAACAAGTTGAAAATCTTGATTCACAACTTATGCACTTGCAAAAACAAGGAGTTTTGAAAGTTTATGAAATATATGAATTTATAAAAATAATAAACTACTTTTTGTACCTTAAAAGATTTAATTTTGAGGGAAAACTTCTTGAACTTATAGAAAAAATTATTATTCCAAATGACATTTTAAATGTTTGTAATTTTTTTGATGAAAAAGCAAATTTAAAAAGCGGAATAAATGAAGATTTCGACAATATAAAAGAGGCTATAAATAAAAACAAAGAAGAGACAAAACAGAGCCTTTATAGACTTGTAAACTCTTCAAAATTAAAGCCTTATTTAGTTGATATGCAAGTTCATTATATAAATGAACAAGAGTGTTTATTGGTTCGTGGTGGATTTAATCACACCTTAAGTGGAAGTGTAATTGAGCGGTCAAATGCTGGATTTTTCTATGTTGTTCCTCACTCAATTAGTGAATTAAAACAAAAAAGAAATGATTTAGAAAACAAAAAAGAGGAAGTTTTATATAAAATTTGTAAAGATATTTCATATATTTTAGAAAAAAATCTTCTTTTTTTAAAGTTTATAAATAAAGAGTTTGACAAATTTGACCACTATATAGCTAGAATTTTCTTTGCAAAAATAGGTGATAAAAACTTTATCTTGCCATCAAAAGATAGTAAAAATATTTTGGTTGATTTTTGTCATCCAGCACTTGAAAAAGCAAAACCAATCACAGTTGATTTTAGCAAAAAAGTAATAATGCTAACAGGTGTAAATGCTGGAGGAAAAACTATGATGTTAAAGTCGATTTTATCGGCTATTTTCCTCTCAAAATATCTGCTTCCTTATAATGCAAATAAAAGCACAGTTGTAAGTAATTTTAAAGCTATAAATGCAGTTTTAGATGACCCACAAAGTGTAAAAAATGATATTTCAACATTTGCTGGAAGAATGCTAGAGTTCTCAAAACTTTTTGAAGTAAAAAATGCAATAGTTGGAGTCGATGAAATAGAACTAGGAACTGATTCAGATGAAGCTGCAAGTCTGTTTAAAGTAATAATTGAAGATTTAATTAAAAATGATATAAAAATAATAATCACAACTCACCACAAAAGATTGGCTGCTTTAATGGCTGCAAATCCTGATGTAGAGCTTATTGCTGCACTTTATGATGAAGAGAATCAGCGACCAACTTATGAGTTTTTACAAGGAACTATTGGAAAATCTTATGCTTTTGAAACAGCATTGAGATATAAAATTCCAATTGGAGTTGTAAAAAGAGCAAAAGAGGTTTATGGGGAAGATAAAGATAGATTAAATGAGTTGATTGAAAGAAGTAGTGCTTTAGAGCTTGAATATAAGCAAAAAATAGCAAAACTAAATAGTGAAATAGAAAACTATCAAAGACTTTCAAATAATCTAAAAGAGCAAAAAGAGGAGCTTGATGCTCACATAAATAAAGAGAAATCAAAACTTCATAAAGAGTATAAAGATGCCAGAGAAGAGGCTAAAAAAGCCATAAAAACAAAGCTAATTAGTGATTCTCATAGGCATTTAAATATCTCTCATAAACTTGTAAGTGAAATTGAAGTTGAAAAAGTTGAAGATGAAGTTTTAAATTTTGAAGTTGGAAATAGAGTAAAATATAACAATACAAAAGGTGAAATTATCTCAATAAAGGGTCAAAAAGCATTTATACAAACAGATGCTGGAATGAAAATGCAAGTTCTTTTAAGTGATTTAAAAAGAAGTGGAAATCCTCCACCAAAACCAAAAATAAAATCAAGTGTAAAAGTAGAAAAACCACAAAATGGAGATATAAAACTAGACTTACATGGTCTTAGAGCAGATGAAGCAATAGAAAATCTTGATAAGTTTTTAAGTGATGCCTTACTCGCTGGTTTTGAAGAAGTTTTGGTTTATCACGGAATTGGTACTGGAAAACTAGCCTTTGCAGTTAAAGAGTTTTTGAAAAAACACCCAAAAGTAAAAGGCTTTGAAGATGCACATCCTAGTAGTGGGGGATTTGGGGCTAAGGTTGTGAAGCTTTAGTAAATACAAATAAAAGATAAATACCATTTTTATAGTATTTATCTTGACAAATAGCAAATTTATACTTATAATACTGCAAATTAAGTATTTTATATCACATTCTAGGCTTAATGAAAAAAATGGGTTGCTGAAAACTTAAGCTAAGTTCGATACTATCGTTATTTAAAAAGGATTATTTACAATGAGTTGTAAAAAAGCACTAGAATTTGTCCAA
>NZ_JADKPZ010000017.1 GCF_016106035.1 Arcobacter vandammei | reverse complement strand
TCACTAGCAATCATCTCAAGGTGAGTTGTTTGTCTTACAAGCTCTGCTTCAACAATATCAAATACCTCAATATCAGCTGTTTTCAAATTATCTTTTGTTATGTAGTTCATCTTTTTTCCTTTTTATTTTTTGGGTTTTAAATTTTTTAATATTAACAAAAATTAAATTTCTAAGCAATCCAAAAATTGCTAAATTTTAATTTTCTAAAATTTCTTCTTCATTTTCATTTGAAGCTTTTTTCTCTTTATAAATCGCTTTTGAAATAATCTCCAAATAAAAGCTTTCATAGTTTTCATTTTGTGCAAAATCTACACTTTTAATAATCTCTGCAAAATTTATCTCTTTTGATTCTTCTTGTGTTTTTCCAAATCTACAATTAAAAAACCAAGTATTAAAACCTTCAGGAAGTTTTTTACTTTTCTCTCTTTTTATATATTTTCTAATCTCATTCTTTATGCTATCAACTTGCCTATCTCTTGTTTTATTGCCTATGTTTATTAAAAACTGTTTTTTCATTTTATTATCCTTTTAAAAAAAGATTATAGCAAAGATAAATAAAAAATTATTTGATTTAAAAAAATCAAGAGTTTTTTTGTTATAATCTTGAAATCTTACACAAAGAAGTAGCATGGAACACTTTTTATTAACCCTTTTTTTGGCTATCTTTTTAGCTACAGTTATAAATATTATTCTTAAGAGATTTGGAGTTTCTCAAATTATAGGATATATATTAACAGGAATTATAATCTCTTATGGCTTTCATTTTAAGGGAGTAAATATGAGTTCTCTTGATGCAATATCAGAGTTTGGAATTGTTTTTTTGATGTTTACTATTGGACTTGAAATCAGTATAGATAAAATTAAAAAAATGAAAGAGATTTTGCTTTTAAATGGTTTTTTACAAGTAGTAATAAGTGCAATTTTAATCTTTGTTGTAGCTCATTTAGTTTTTGCTTTGACAATTGAAATATCTTTGATAGTTTCACTAGCATTTTCTCTATCTTCGACAGCTATTGTTTTACCATATTTAAAACAATCAAGAGATATTTATACACCTTATGGAGAAAAAAGTACAGCAATTTTAATATTTCAAGATTTAGCAGTAATTCCAATTTTACTTTTAATCTCATTTATGACAAATGATACTTTATCTATAACAGAAGTATTAATTAAAACTACTGTGAGTGCAGCTATAATTCTATTTTTTATGTTTATTTTTGGTAAAAGAATTATTACTTGGTTACTTCGATTTTCTGCAAATACAAGACTAGAAGAGCTTTTTATAGGAGCAGTTTTATCTATTGTTGTTGGTGCTTCACTTTTGGCTGAATATTTAGGTTTTACTTACTCTTTGGGTGCTTTTTTGGCTGGAATGATTATTGCTGATACAAAATTTAAAATAAAAGTTGAGTCAGATATTTTAAACTTCAAAGATTTACTTTTAGGAACTTTCTTTTTTACTGTGGGTGCAAAAATTGATATTGTATATTTTTTACAAAACATCCATATAGTTGTAGGGCTATTTTTACTTGTAATGCTTTTAAAAGCATTAGCTGTATATGTAATAATAAGACGAAAATCAGATAAAAATACTTCTATAAAAACAGCTATTGCTCTTTGTCAAGTAGGGGAGTTTTCATTTGCTATTTTTACTTTAGCTTCAAATCAAGGTGTAATACCACACGAAACAGCTAACTTTTTGGTATTAATATCTGTAATGTCTATGATTTTAACTCCATTTTTCTTGAATAATATTTACAAAATTTCTGGTGCTTTGGCAAAAGATTTATATGAAAGTGATAATATTGAACCTATTAGAGAGAGCCAACATATTATAGTTTGTGGTTTTTCTATATTAGGAAGAGTTGTTGCAAAAGATTTAGAAGATAGAAAATTACCTTTTGTTATTGTTTCAAATGACTTAAGACAAGTTCAATTAGCAACAAAGCTTGGATATAGAGCATTTTTTGGAGATTTAGAGAAACACTCTGTTTTGGAAGCTTTAAGAGTTGAACGGTCATCAAGTATTATTATGACAATAAATGAAACTTATAATAAAATTTTAATTTGTGATGCAATACTTAAATATTGCCCAGAAGCAAATATTATTTTGAAATATGAATCCTTAGATGAAAAACATCTTTTAAGTGATTTAAGGATTAAAAAGTTTGTTCATGCTCATGCTGAAATTGGAAAGTTACTTGTAGAAGAAGCAACAAATTGTTGTGATTTAAAATTATATAAATATGATTAAATAGGCTTTTTATATAAAGCCTATTTTTTAAATCTCTATTCCAAAATAGTGTTTTACTAAATATCCAATCAAAAAAGAGATAATTGCAACCCCAAAAGTAATAGCTGACATTTGTAAAACTCTTTTTGTAAAGCTTAAATCTTTTGCAACACTTATATAAAAATTGTAAGAGACAATTGCCAAAAATGCACAAATAAACATCATTATAATTGACTTTAAAATTGAATCAAAAATAAAAAATGGTGCTACTAAAATAGCAGTTGTAAGGATATATGAAACTCCTGTATAAAGTGAATAAGTCAAAGGTTTTATAAGTTCACTTGGATTTTCTTTTGCTTCAAGATAAGCTGAACCAGCCATTGATAGTGAAGCTGCAATTCCCATAATAAGCCCTGTAAGTCCTACAACTAGGCTTTTGTCAAAGGCAAAGGCAATACCACTTAAAGTTCCTGTAAGTTCAACTAAAGCATCATTCATTCCTAAAACTATAGCCCCTGCATAAACTAACTTTTTATCGTGCAACATATCAATTAAGGCAAATTCATGTTCTGTTTCTTGCTTATATATAGTTTTTGCTTCTGGATATATATGAAAAAGTTCTTTATAAAACTCTTCAGCACCAGCTTCTCTTCTTTCCAAAGTTTTTAGTGCAAAAGAAGTTCCAAATATCTTTACAAGAAAAATATAAAATAAAACCACAATTTTTTGAGCTTTTAACTCTTTTTTTGTAATCTTTACCCAAAAATCATAATGGCTTTTCTCTTCATTTGCAATTATGTTAAATATTTTTTTGTTGTTTTCATCCTTTTGATGAAGGCTCAAGGCTTTATAAATAGTGTAATCGTTTATCTCGTTTTGTTGTTGTCTTAAAGCTTTTTTTAAATTTGTTTTATTTGATAATATATTCATAATATTTCCTTTTTTTAGTTTTGTATTCTACTAAAAAAGTATTTATAACTTTGGATATTTTGTTTTAATAGTATATGTAGTTTTATCAGAAACCTTTTAAGATTTCTGATTTTTTAAAGAGTAAAGTTCTAACCATCTCATAATAATGGCACTTAAGTAAGGTATAGTTTGAATAAAGATTGTTGCAGCAAATACATAAATCTCTATAATACCTGTATGATTTGTGAAGATTAGAGCAAAGAATGCAACTAAAAGTAAAAACCCTAAAATCATCTCATATTTTATAGGGCTTGAACCTTTTTTTGCTTTTCCACCTTTTTCTGTTCGTTTAAATGGTAATCCATCTTTTATAAATCCGTCAAATACGGCTTTAAAAATGATTAGTTGCAGACTCATAGATGCAATTGAGCTTAAGAAAATATCTTTAAAAGTAGCTTTTACTTTTGTTCTATATAAAATAAATGTGTGTAAAATATTTACTATAAATGCTGTGATAATCGGGATTGTAAGTGGAATTGTAGGAATAGTAACTCCAACAAAGATTATTACAGGAACCCAAATAATATTCATAACAGCCATAATTGGACCCATAGCATCACTTAACCAGAAAAACCACCCTGTAACAAACTTATTTTTTTGTCTAGGACTAAGTTTTGTTGAACTTGGTTTAAACTCTCTCCAATGTTTTTTAAGAATTTGAATAGCACCATAAGCCCATCTATGTCTTTGAGTTTTAAAGGCTTCAACAGTATCAGGAAGTAGCCCGTAACCATATCTTCTATTTGTATAGTGAGCTATATAACCAGCTTCAAAAAGTCTAAGTCCTAGTTCACTATCTTCAACTATTGTATCAGTTCCCCAACCACCAACTTCCATCATAGCACTAAGTCTAACCATCACCATTGTTCCGTGAACAACTATGGCATTTTCTTCATTTCTATCAACCATTCCAATATCAAAGAAACCAGCATATTCTGCATTCATTGCAGCTTTTATGATACTTTCATCTCCATCTCTATGATCTTGTGGAGCTTGAACGATAGCCACTTTTGGATCATCAAAAAGTGGAACTAAATCAACAAGCCAAGGAGATTCTACTTTATAATCTGCATCAATAACGGCAATAATTTCTGCATTTTTATCTGTATAATCAAGTGCCATATTTAAAGCACCTGCTTTAAATCCAGTACATTTTATATCAAGATATTTAAACTTATCTCCTAATTTTTCACAAAGCTCTTTTATTGGAGTTTTATAAAAATCTTCTGGAGTATTATTTATGATAACTAAAACTTCAAAATTTGGATAAGTAAGTTTTGAAAGGCTCTCTAAAGTTTCAGCTAAAACATGAGGTTGCTCTTTATATGCAGGAACATGAATTGAAACAAGTGGTGCATTTTGTGATTTTAAATCAAGTGGAACAAGTCTTGTTGGAGTAACTCCAATAGTTGAACGAAATAACTCATTTGCTTTTGCTAAAGTTATAATTACAAGAGGAATCATTAGAAAACTTCCCATTCCCCACATAACCCACATACCGAAGTTCATATAGTTGATAAATGGATAAATTGCAGCCATTACTATACCAAATGCCATTCCTTGTGCAGCAATTGCATAAGCAAAAGCATGGCTAATATTTATTTTTTGGTTTCTAAGCCCGAAAATTGTAAGTAATGCACCAATTATAATAGCAGCAATCATCTGATATAACCAATATTGGTTTAGCTCAACTTTTCCAATCAATTGGAATTTTAAAGTTCTATTTGTATCAAATATTCCCCAATATTGTCCTACATTTCCCTCATCATAACCTTTCCAAGGTTGATCAAAGGCTTCGATTATATTGTAGTGCCAATTTTTTTCATGAGCTAAATTTATAAAACTTCTAATTGCTTGAGCTTGATTTTTTATATTTGGTACAGCTTTATTGTTGTTGTATCCGTGGCTAGGCCATCCTGTTTCACCAATTACTATCTTTCTATTTGGATGAGTTTTTTCAACTATTGAGTATTTTTCTAATAAAAAATCATTATATCTATCAATTGGAATTTTTTCCCAATAAGGTAAGATGTGAATAGTTAAAAAATCAACATGTTTTGCTAAGTCTGGAACTCTTTCCCAAACATCCCAAGTTTCAGCAACTGTAATTGGTTTTTTTGTAAAGCTTCTCATAAAATCAACATAAGCAAAAAGTTCTTCTTCTTTTATATCAGCTCTTAAAAGAACCTCATTTCCTACGATTACATTTTCAACTCTAGTAGGATACTTTTCCAAAATTTGTAAAGCTCTTTTTATTTCTAAGTAGTTTTCTTGATGATCACCACTAATCCAAAGACCTAAATCTATAGGCATTGTACTATCTTTTGAAGCTTCCAATATTTCAAAAGCCTCTTTTGTAGCATAAGTTCTAATTTTTGTTGTAAAGTTTTGTAGTAAATCTACATCATTTGAAATTTGTTGTTTCGACAAAAGTTTTTTTTCATACCCTTCATATGGAGAGTAAGAAAGAGACTCTATTTTGTCCATAGAGCTGTCTTTTATTGTTACAAGATTGTCTTGTGTAATCCAAAAAAAGACTTGAAAAAGTCCAGCCATAATAAGACCTAAGATAATATATCTCAACTCGTTTTCCTTTTTTAAAAATAATGGCGAATATTAACATTTTTTTGTTACAATGAAACTTATTAAATATCGATATAAGGATTATTGTTTTGATTTTTTTTGCTTTTTTACTTTCTCTTGTAGCTACTCTTGGTAGCTTATTCTTTTCAGAAATAATGAATTTTGTCCCTTGTTCTTTGTGTTGGTATCAAAGAATCTTTATGTATCCACTTGTTTTTATATTTTTATTAAACCTTTTATATCCTGACAAAAATGTATTTAAATATAGTTTTCCATTGGCTTGTGTTGGGCTTTTAATCTCAATTTATCATAATCTTTTGATATTAAAAATAATTCCAGAAACTCTATCTCCTTGTGTTAATGGTGTTCCTTGTAGTGTTGATTATTTAAATTATTTTGGATTTATTACTATACCTTTGATGTCTTTTGTAGCATTCTTGAGTATTTTTATAGCCTTGATTATCTATAAAAAGGGAAGTTCTCTTTAATCTTCTGTTATTCTTTTTTGGTTAAAGTACAAAAAAATTATAAAAAGGAAAGAGATGCAAAATAAAAAGATTGTTTTTGGCTCATTGGTTATTGTTATTATTTTATTTGTTTTAGCTATATTTTTTTATAAAAATAATACAACAAATAATATTTCTTCAATAGAAAATAAAGATGAGATGCTTTTAAGAGATTACTCCTTTAAAATGGGAGATAATAAAAAAGGCATTTATGTTGTTGAATTTTTAGACCCAGAGTGTGAATCATGTGCTATATTTAGCCAAGTTGTTAAAAAACTTTACAAAGAGTATAGTGATGATATTCAAATTGTTATAAAATATTTGGATAATCATAAAAATTCAAGACTTACTATTCAAATGCTTGAAGCCGCAAGAGTTCAAGGAAAATATGAAGAAGTTTTAAATATGATGTTTGAAAAACACGCTTTATGGGCATCTCATTACTCAAATGTTGATAAGCCAGAACTTTTATGGACATTTTTAAGTGAAATTCCATCTTTAGATTTGGAAAAGCTAAAACAAGATATGAATAATCCAAAAATTGTTGAAATTATTGCACAAGATAGAAAAGATGCTAATTCTTTGGGAGTTACAGGTACTCCAACACTTTTTGTAAATGGTGTTTTACTTGAAAAACTATCTCAAAAAGCATTATTTGATTTAGTAGAAAAAGAGATTTATAAATAATGGATTATTTAGCTACTATTATTTTGACAATTATTCTAGTTGTTGTTTTTTTATATATAAATAATAAAAATATATTAAAAAAATCACAGACTAAATTAGATATAATAAACAGATATAAATCGGCTCTTTTGCAAGTTTTAAAAGAGTCAAAAGATAATAAAGATTTACAAAGAAATAATAAAATAGAGTTTCTAAAAAAAGTTAATGATGAATTATCAAGAAATATATTTTTTGAGCAATATGAAATTAAATTTGTTTTAGAAGAGTTATCAAAAATGGAGTATGAATGAAGAAAATAGTTTTTAGCACTTTGGCTTTTGTGGGGCTGTTTTTTACAGCTTGTGATTCTAAAACACCAATAACTTCAAGTGCAGTTTCAAAAACAAAAGTAAATGAAGAAGTAGAAAAATTTGAATCACAAACTTATAGCTTAATTACAACAGATGAAAAAATCATAGGTTTTACAAGCACAGAAGAGGGCTTGGATTTTGATGAGTTTAAAGATAAAAAAGCTGTTATTATAGATATTTTTGCTACTTGGTGTCCACCTTGTATTGAATCTTTACCAATGTTAAAAGAGACTAAAGAGAAAAATAAAGATGATTTAGAGATAGTTTCAGTTCTTTTTCAAGACCCAAAAACTCTTGAAGAGATAAAAGATTTTATAAAAGAGCATCAAATAAATTATCCTATTACAATGGGAAGTGATAATCAAAGATTAGCAGATGAGTTAAATGTAAAAAAAGTTCCTGAAATGTTTTTATTTTCTAAAAGTGGGAAATTTGTACATAGATTTGTTGGAAAAGTACCACAAGAAGAGCTTGAAAAATACCTAAAAATAGCAATTGAGAATTAAGTTTCTCAAAATTGCTAAGTTAAAGTAAACTTACTAATTCTTCTAAATTATTTATAAAAAAATCAGCTTTTTTAAAATCTTGATTTTTTGTAAACTCATTTTTTACAACTATACAATCAATATTTGCTTTTTTTGCACTTTCCAAACCTCTTTGAGAATCTTCAACAACTATAGTTTCGAAATCTTTTGCAGCAAATATTTCTAATCCTTTTAAATATGGTTCAGGATGTGGTTTTGCTCTTTTGTAATCTTCTACACAAAGAACAAAATCCATAAAATCAACAATCCCACGATTATTATGTATTAGCTCAAAATCAACTCTTCTTGATGTTGTAACTATTGCCATTTTATATTTTTTTGAAAGTTCTTTTAAAATTTTTTGTACATTTGTAATTGTTATATCTTTTGTTTGTAAAAACTCCTGATAAAAGCTATCTCTTAAACTTCTATGTTTCTCTATAATATTTTTATCAATATTATGAAGAAGTGCAAGTTCAAAAGCACTTCCACCTTTTACCATAATATTTTGATAAAAATCCATAGTAAGATTTAATCCTAAAAGTTTAAGAGCTTTTTTATTTGCTTCGAAATACCATTTTTCAGTTTCTACTAGAACTCCATCATTATCAAAAAGAATAAATTTTTTCAATCTTTTTATTTACTCCATTTTGACTTGGGAGCTTCATAGTTTTTTATTTTTTCAATAATCTCATCCACATTATCACTAACAATTAACATATCTACAAATCGTTGGGCTATAAATCCATTTTCAACACAAGAGTGTAAAAACTCTATTAGTTTATTGTAATATCCATCTACATTGAAGAAAACGGAAGGTTTTTGATGATAACCAATTTGTGCAGAGTTTATTACATCAAAAATCTCATCAAAAGTTCCATAACCACCTGGAAGTGCTATAAAAGCATCACTTAATTCTTCCATTTTTGCTTTTCTTTGATTTATAGTTTCTACTTTATAAATAGTTGTAATATCCATATTCTCAATCTCTTTTGAAGCTAAGTCATAAGTAATAACACCAATAACTTTGTTATTGGCTTTTAGCGATTCATTTGAGACAATTCCCATAAGTCCTTGCTTACTTCCACCATAAACAATATTTATACTGTTAAGTGCTAGTTTTTTTGCTAATTCTATAGTTTTCTCTTCATAAATATTTTTATTTCCAAAAGCAGAACCACAATAAATTGCTACATTCATAATTTCTTATCCTTTTTAAATGGTTTTAAAATAATCAATAATTTTGGAAGTAAAATCAGATTTGCTATTAAAACACTTATCATTACAACAGCTGTTAAAAGTCCAAAATATATAGTTGGAACTAAATTTGATAACATTAAAATTGAAAAACCAATTACAACTATAATAGTTGTGTGGTACATTGGATGTCCTACAGTGTTTAAAGCTTTATTTATTGAAATTGCATAATCTCCGTGACTTTGTTTATATTCAAAATCAAATCTATGCATAAAGTGAATTGTATCATCAACTGCAATTCCTAAGGCAATTGCAGCAATTGTGATAGTCATAATATCAAGTGGAATACTAAGCCATCCCATAATTCCAAAAACCAATGAAATAGGAATTAAATTTACACTTAAAGCTATAAAAACCATTTTTATATTTCTAAATAAAATCATAAACATAATTCCTAAAACAAGCAAAGAAGCTCCAGCTGTTGCTATTTGTGAATCAAATAAAGATTGAAGCATATTATTATATAAAATCATAAGATTTGTAAGTCTAAAAGTTGTATCTTTATTTACTATAATCTCGTTTATATCGTGGTTTATCTTTTTTATTAGCTCATTTCTTCGTAAATTATCATTTGAGTCTATAATTCTCATATTTATTCTAGCCTCAGAAGCTTCAATATTTACAAAAGGACTTAAAATAAGCTTTTTATAATCAGTTGGTAACTGATTATAAATTAAAGCCAAGGTTATTCCATCTAAATCTTGATTATTGTTTAGAATTTTTCCAATTTTAAGTAAAGTTGCCAAAGATTGAACTTTCCCGATTTCAGGAATACTCTCTAAATAGTCGTGAATTTTTGTAATAAGCTCCATTTTATCTTGAGAGAACCAATATTGTTTATCATCTTTTTTTAGAACAAACTCATCTTCAAAATCATCAAAATCAGATTTTGTATTTTCTTGCTCTTTTGTTTCATCTTTGAATTTGATTATTACATCAAGTGGAGTTGTACCACCTAAACTCTCATCAATTACTTTCATCCCTTTATAAATCTCTGTACTAGATTTAAAATAGTTTATAAAAGAGTTCTCAACAAAGATTTTAGAACTTCCTACAACAGAAAAAATTGTAGTCAAAATAGCTACAAAAATAATTTTTCCACCGTGATTTAAAACTACATTTGGTAATTTTGGAATAAAAGATACTAACTTCTCTTTTTTCTCTACTTCAGTTTTTTTACCAATTAGTATTAGAAAAATAGGAAAATAGATAAAAGCCAAAACCAAAGATACTAAAATTCCAACACTCATCATAAGCCCTAAATTAATAACAGGCTCAATATTTGATAAAACCAAAGATGAAAACCCTACAACAGTAGTAATAATTGCAAAAAAAGATGGTATTAGTTTTGATAAAACTGTATTAATAGTAAGTTTATATTGACTAGCTTTTGGATATTTAAAATATAACTCTTTATATCTTTCAATTAAATGCACAACAACAGACATAGTAATAATTAGTTGAAGAGCCACAAAGTTTGAAGATATAACTGTAACTTCCCAGTTAAATATTCCTAAAATTCCAGCTGTACTTAAAATAGAGATAAAACAGATAAATAAAACTATAAAAACCCATCTAAGACTTTTAAAAATATAGTATAAAATAAAAATAAAGATAAAAACAAGGCTAAAACCATAGATAATTAGGTCGTTTTTTACAAAATGAACTGCATCATTTGCAATCATACTAACCCCACCTAAAAATATTCTAGCATCATTTTCATAGTTTTTGATAATCTCTCTAATCTCTTCTATATCTTTTGTCTCTTTTTGTCTTGAAAGCTCTCTGTACTCTTTAAATTTTATACTATTTTCTTCAAGCTCTTCTTTCTCTTTTGCATTTAAACTCTCTTTTGCTAGAAGTTTCTCTCTTTTTTCTATAAAGTTAAAGTACTCTTTATCATCTTTTAGGTGTAGAATTATTGCAGTTGTTTTAAAATCACTACTTACAAGAGCATTTTTATATAGTGGAGAGTTTAAAAACTCTTTTTCAACTAAAGTTTTATCAAACTCTTTTGAGCTTAAGCTATCAACTCCCGCAACCAAATCAGAAATAGGGCGAATAGGAGATTGCAAAAGTGGAACAGTCAAAATAGAATCAACTTTTGCAATATTCTCTACTTTTAAAAAGTCATCGGATATATTTTTGATTATTTGTAGAGTTTCATCATCAAGAAGAGATTTTTTTGGAGAGAAAGTAACTATTAAAAAATTTGAATTTTCATACTTTTTAAAACTTTCTCTAAAAAATCTTAAATCTTCATCATCTTCCAAAAGAAGTGTTTCAGCACTTGCATCTATTTGCATATTTTTTGAGTTATATGACAAATAGCCTACAAAAAGTGTAGCAATGACCAAAAATAAGAAGGGATACTTAAAGATTAAAGTATCGTAGATTTTTTTATACATAAATTACTGTTTTTGAAACTGTGCAAACATATCATCAAAAGATTTCTCTTTTAGAAGCCCTGCAAACTGTTGTCTATAAGTTTGAATTATGCTAACACCAATTAAATCTATATCATAAATATACCACTCTCCATTTTTTTCATAAAAGTTGTAATTTATACTATAGTTTCCCTCTTTCCCTACAAGTTCTGTTTTTAATTGAAGTCTTGTATTATTGTATGGGTCTAGTGATAAAATTTTTACCTTTTGGTCATTATAAAGTTCTAATTTATCACTATATGATTTTTTGATTTTCTCTTCAAAAACTGTACTAAACTCTTTTTGTTTCTCTTCATCCAAATTAGCCCATGCCTCTTTACCTAAAGCAATTTTTGCCATAAGTTCAAAATCAAAAGCATCATTTACTATATTTATAATATCTTTTTTCTTATCTTCTTTTGATATATTTTTATCTTTTAATACAAGTAAAACTTTATCAATTCTTTTTTGCATTTCATTTTGTATTTCATCTTTTTGAAGTGCATTTGCACTAGAAATTATTAGTGAAAAAATTATTAAAAATTTTAAAAAATTACCTTTAAACATACTATTCCTTTATCTCTTTATCTCTTTTTTGATTATAAGCATCTCTTAAATAAGGATATAAATCAATTGCATCTTTTTTGATTATCTCATAAAAATCAGGGTTAAAAGAGTAATCATTTGTTTTATATAAAATATCAATTCCAAGCTCTTGAAGATTATCTTGAGGGATTTTATAAGGTATTGTATTATGACCTAATTGACTTGTAGGTGCTAATGCTAAATCAGCACTAAGTCCTATAACATCTCTTAAGTTTGAAGGTCCTAAAAATGGTAAAACTATATGAAAACCATCTCCAACTCCCCAATATCCTAATGTTTGTCCAAAATCTTCTTTATAAATTTTCATTCCTAAAGTATTTGTAGCTTGATCCATAAAACCACCAAGTCCAAAAACAGTATTAGTCAAAAATCTTCCTAGCTCTTTTCCTGCATTTTCAAATTTGAATTGTAGTATATTATTTACAAATCTAATCGGAAACATAAGGTTTGTAAAAAAGTTGTTAATTCCTGTTCTTGCAACTTCAGGCACAACATAAGCATAACCTTTTGCAACAGGAGAAGCAATATTTGTATAAAAGCCATCATTAAAAGATGTCATAGCTCTATTGTAGCCACTTAAAGGGTCAAAAACTACACTATTTACAGGCTTAAATTCATCTTCTATATCTTCAGGAAAATTTCCTTCAGTAGCAAAACTTGAAAGTGTAAATAGTATTACAAAAATAAGTTTTTTCATTAAAATCCTTTAAAATAAAATAAGCATTATATATAAAATTAGTACAAATAAACTTTAATGGAGTTTTTATTATAAAATGCTTTACTAAAAAATTATTAAAATCTTGCTATAATCTATGCCTATTTTTATGAATATTATAATGGAGTTATTTTATGGGAAGAGCCTTTGAATATAGAAAAGCGGCAAAGATGAAAAGATGGGGAAATATGAGTAGAGTATTTCCAAAACTAGCAAGGGCTATTGAAGTTGCAGCAAAAAGCGGAGTTCCTGATCCTGAGATGAATTCAGCACTTAGAACTGCAATTTTAAATGCAAAAGCTGAAAATATGCCAAAAGCAAATATAGATGCAGCAATTAAAAGAGCAACAGGAAAAGATGCAGCGAACTTTTCTGAAGTAAATTTTGAAGGAAAAGGACCTCATGGTGTTTTAATTTTTGTAGAAACTGCAACAGATAACAACACAAGAACAGTTGCGAATATAAAAATGTACTTTAATAAAACTCAAGGTCAAGTTGTACCTACAGGTTCACTAGAATTTTTCTTTGATAGAAAAGCTATTTTTGAGTTTAATAAACCAGCAAATTATGAGTTAGAAGATTTAGAAATGGAATTAATAGATGCTGGACTTGAAGAGCTTGAAGAAGAAGATGGGCTTTGTCTAGCTTATGCAAATTATACAGATTTTGGGAATATGAATAGTAAATTTGAAGAGTTAGGAATTGAGCTTACAAAAGCTGAATTAAAAAGAATACCAAATAATCCTCAGGAGTTTAGTGAAGCTCAACAAGAAGATATAGGAAAATTAATAGAGAAACTTGAAGATGACGATGATGTTCAGGCTGTTTATACAAATATAGCATAAGTTGAAATTTTAAGGAGTTAAAATGCAAGATAATAAAAAAGTATCGAATGAAACTAGCGAATTAGGAAATGTGGATCAAATTAGAGAAATTTTATTTGGTTCTCAATCAAGAGAGCTAAATAAAAGATTTGAAAAACTTGAGCTTGATATTAAAAGGTCTTTTGATGATTTAAAATCTAAAATTGAGTTTAGTCAAAAAGAGTTTAATCAGAAACTTGAAAATGAAGTTGAATTAATCTCTAAAAGAATTAAAAATTTAACAACAACTCAGCAAGATGAATTAGCAGATATAAAAGATGCTAATTTAAAACAAGAGAAAAGAACTCAACACAATATTGATTTACTAAATGAAGAGATAGGTGTGAAAATAGAGCAACTAACAAAAGACCAAAATGATAGTAAGAAATCTTTAAGTGAAGAGTTAAATTTCCTTAAGTTAGAATTATTTGAGTTTATTGAAGAAAAACTAGCTCAAATGAATAGTGTTAAACTTTCAAGAGATGATGCAGCTGAAATTATGATGGAAGCAGCTTTAAGAATTAAAGGTAATAATATAGGAAGTCAATTAAATCTAATAGAAGAAACAAAAATACAAGAGTAGTTTGTAGATGAATGAATTACAAAAGTTAAAAGAACTTTTATTAAAAGATGAGATTAAAGACTTAAATGAACTAAAAAAACGGTTTGAGAAACTGGAATATGAACACAATAGTAGTGAACATATAAAAAAAAGAGTATCTCCTGTTGTAACAAGTGCTATAAAAGAGAGTATTAAATCTTCAAAAGATGATGTTGTTGATAGTTTATATCCAATTATTGGAAATATGCTTACAAAATATGTATCCAGAACTTTTGAAGACTTAATAAATTCAATCAATAAGCGAATAAAAAATAGATTTTCTTTTAAAGTAATTAGTAGAAAATTTAGAGCAAAAATAAAAGGTATTAGTGAAACAGAACTTTTAATACAAGAGAGCAATAAATCATATATTAAAACACTTTTTTTAATTGATAAAAATAGTGGAGTTGTAATGACAACTTTGGAAAATTCAAATAGTACTATAAATGAGCCTGAAATGGTTGCATCGATGCTTACAGCAATTAGAAGTTTTGTAAATGATTGGGTTTTACAAAATGATGAAAATAAAGAGTTAAATACTATTGATTATGGTGGAAGTAAGATTATAATTGAGAGTAGCTCTACTTGTTATTTGGCTGCTATTGTTGATGGTGCTATTACAAAAAATACATATAGAAAAATTGAAGAAACTTTAGCTTTAGTTGTTTCTAAATATGGTTCTAAAATAAGAGAATTTGAAGGAAATTTAGAAGATTTACCACTCGAAGGTATTAATAAGATACTTTTGCCACTTTTAGATTATGAAGAGTATATAGAAGAAGATAGTAGTATTCATCCTATAATATATTTAGTTCCACTTGCTATTTTGTCATTTTTAGCATATTTTATCTATTTGTATATAGTTGATAATAGCTTAGAGAAAAAAGCAAATGAGCTTTTATATAAAAATCCAGCTTTAACAATATATAGACTTGATGCAAATGTAAAAAATGGAGATATTTTTATAAATGGAGTTGTACCAAACACTATTTATAAAGATATGGCAGAAAATGAGATTTATAAGTTAGAAAATACAAAGAATATAAAAAATAATATTCAAGTTATTGATTATATAAATAATCCAAAAGATATTTATGATAAAATAACATATTTACGAATGGCACTAAATCAAAAAGATGGAAATAAAATAGAGTATAGTTATACTTATCCAAACTTAAAGATTCTTGGTTCAGTGATAAGTAAAGCAGAAAAAAAATATGTCGAGAATCAGTTTTCATTGGTTGAAGGTCTTGAAAATATTGAGTTTGATATAAAAATTGTTCCACCAAATATAGATGAAGTTATACATTTTGATTTAAATTCAGCGGAGATTTTGCCAAATCAAGAGTACAAACTTATAAATATTACAAATTTACTTCATAAACTTGATGATGATTTGGTTTTAGAAATATATGCTTTCAGAGATTTTACAGGAACAGATGAAAGAAATGAAATTTTAGTTTCACAAAGAGCAAAATCTATTATGAAATATCTCAAATTGAAAGGAAATGTTTCTCAAAAACTAATAGATATTGGTAAAAATGAGATTCCAAAAGAGATAGAAGAAGAGTATCCTGAACAAGGAAGACAAGTTATTTTTAAATGGAAGAAATAAAAAATGTTTAGTTATAAAATAGTTTTAGTTGGTGATTTTGGTACAGGGAAAACAAGTCTTATTAGAAGATTTGTTGATAATAGTTTTAGCGAAGATTATAAAAGTAGTATTGGAGTTGCAATTTCTAAAAAAGTTTTAAATCAAAAAATAGATGATATTGAACATACTTCAACAATGATGATTTGGGATATTGAAGGAAAAACAGAGTTTAAGCCAATATTTTCACACCATTTAAATGGTGCTAAAGCATTTATTGTTGTTGCTGATATAACTAGACAAGAGAGTATTGAATCAATAGCTGAACATATAAAAATATGTGAAAAATCATCAGCAAAATCTCCAATTTTTATAGCATTAAATAAAAGTGATTTAGAATATGAGCCTATAAATGAAGATGAGTTTAAAAATTTATCATTAAATATTGTAAAAATCTATAAAACTTCAGCAAAAGATGATATTTGTGTACAAGATATTTTTGAACTTCTAAATTCTGAAGTTATAAAAGGTAGTTTAAAATGATAAATAAAGATTTAGTTCTACCAATAGTTTGCAATAAATATAATATTTCATATATTATTTTTGATAGAGATTTTAAGGTTTTTGAATTTACAAAAAATATGACTATTTTTGTAGAAGAAGATGTTGTAATAGAAAAAGATATTGAAATAAGAGATATTTTTTGGGAGTTTATAGGATTAGAAGAGTCTTTAGAAGAAGTTTATAAAAATCTTAGAACTTATATCCATATTCCTATGATTTCAAGAAATGAGATTTTTTATGATGTTAATATTGAGCTTTGTGAAATAAACAAAGAGAAATATTATATTGCAATGTTTACAAAACAGTTAAATAGTTCAATTAATTATCTTGAAACTATGCAAAAAATAAACCAAGATAATTTAAGAAAATATCAAAATAAAGATAAATCGCAAGAGTATTATAATGCAATTAATAAAAAACTAATAAGTTTTAAGATTGATAAATTAGGAATTTTAATAGATGTAAATAGTGCGTGTACTAGTTTCTTTGGTTTAGATGAGAGTGCATTACTTGGAAAGCACTTTTCGGAATTTTTTCATTCAAGAGAAAATAGATCAAATCTAAACTCAATAAGTAGTATTTTTAGAGCAAGAAACTTTGAAAATAATGAAGTTTTTTTTCATGCTGATGTAATATCTTTAGGAAATGAAGACTCAAATAAAATTATAATTTGCCAAGATATAACTTATCTTAAAAAAATAGAATCAGAGCTTGAATATGCTGTAAATCACGATAGTTTAACAGGTTTACCAAATAGAAAATATTTACTACAAAAAATTGAAGATAATATTAGAAAATCAAAAGAGTTTAACTCAATATTTGCCTTATGTTTTATAGATTTAAATAAATTTAAGGCTGTAAACGATAATTTTGGACATCATATAGGAGATATGCTTTTAAAACATGTTGCAGAAGTTTTAAAAAATGCATTAAGAGAGCATGATACAGTTGCAAGATTGGGTGGGGATGAGTTTGTTATTTTACTTGAAAATATAGAGTCTATTGAGTACTTAGATAAAACAATTTCGAGGATAAAAGAGCTTTCAAATAAAATACCGCTACTTTATAGTTCTAATATAGTTATTAATTTCTCTTTTAGTTTAGGACTTAGTATTTATCCTTATGATGGTCTTAGTGTAGAAGAGCTACTCGATAAAGCAGATAAAAGTATGTATATATCAAAGCAAGAGAGTTTTTAGGCTCTCTTATTTTTTACTTTGAATTTTATTTATAACTTTTTGAATATCACTTATTCTTGTAGATGAGCTTGGATGTGTTGAAAAGAAATCACTTCCACCACTTTTGCCTTCACTCATATTTTTCCAAAAATTTACCGCTTCATTTATATTATAACCAGCTTTATACATTAGATGTATTCCAATTTCATCAGCTTCGCTTTCTTGCATTCTTCCATAAGGAAGCATAACACCTAAGTTTGTTCCTAAACCATAAGCTTGGTTAAAAGCATTTTGATATTGAGGAGCAGTTGCACCTAAAACAACATTTCCAACCATTCCAACACCTTGTTGTATCATTCCTTGACTCATTCTTTCAGCTCCATGACGGGCAAGTGCATGAGCTATTTCATGAGAAATTACAGTTGCAAGTTGGTCATCATTTTTTGCAAATTTTAAAATTCCAGTATAAACTACAACTTTTCCACCTGGAAGGCAAAAAGCATTTGCTTGACTATCTTCAACTAAGTTGAATTCCCATTTAAAATCACTTCTTTGGGAAACTTGTGCAATTCTTTGACCAATTGTTTTAACTCTTTTTGAATCTTGTGTGTTATTTATAACTTTTGCTTCACTTAAAGCTTCTTTATAAGATTTTTCTCCAAGAGCCATCTCTTCACTACTTGATACAAATATCATTTGAGAACGGTTTGTATATGGAGTTTTACTTGTACATCCAGTTAAGATAAAAATAGTAGCTAAAAATAAGATGCTTTGTTTAAATTTACTCATCAACTTCCTTTGTATAATAAATTTTATTATCTTATTCTACTTTTAATAAGTAAACTCTTAAATTATCTCAAAAAAATAAATGAACAAAAATATATATTATTGTACAAATCTTGTACATAGTTTAAATATACGAATTTCCTTTTTGATATTTGATATTGATTAAAAAGCTTTATTAGTTGCAATATGTAACTTTTATTTACAAAATATAAACTTGTACAAATCTTTACAGAAACTGTACAATATAATTAAACTCTTTGTGCTATAATTTTTTCAAATTCTAAAATCTAATAGGAGAAAAAATGAGTTTATTACAAGAGTATAAAGCACACGAAGCACAAAGAACAAGTGAAGGTGGATTACCAGGTCTTGCTCTTACAGCTGCTCAAACTGCTGATTTAGTGGAGCTTTTAAAAGCTAGCAAAGTTGAAGATGCACAATATGCATTAAATCTTTTTAAAAACAAAATCAACCCAGGTGTTGATGATGCTGCTTATGTTAAAGCTGCTTTTTTAAATGATATAGTTCAAGGTAAAGTTGCATGTTCTGTTATTTCAAAAGTTGAAGCTATTGAAATTTTAGGAACAATGATGGGAGGATATAATGTACCACCACTTGTTGAAGCACTAAAAGTTGCAGAAGTTGCTGATGCAGCTGCTAAAGAGTTAAAAAATACAATTCTTGTTTATAACTCATTTAATGATGTAAAATCATTAATGGATTCTGGAAATGCAAAAGCTAAAGAAGTTATTGAATCATGGGCAAATGCTGAGTGGTTTACAAATAAACCAGCACTTGAAGAAGAGATTACTTTAACTGTATATAAAATTCCAGGTGAAACAAATACAGATGATTTATCTCCTGCAACTGTTGCATTTACAAGAGCAGATATTCCATTACACGCAACTGCAATGTTACAATCAAGAATGGAAAAACCACTTGATAAAATGGCTGAATTAAAAGCAAAAGGACACCCACTTGCATATGTTGGAGATGTTGTTGGAACTGGAAGTTCAAGAAAATCAGGTATCAACTCTGTTCAATGGCATATGGGAAGAGATATTGCTGGTGTTCCAAATAAAAGAACAGGTGGAGTTGTAATTGGTTCAATTATCGCACCAATTTTCTTTAACACAGCAGAAGATTCAGGATGTTTACCAATTGAAGCAAATGTTGATAGTATTGAAACAGGAGATGTTATTACATTAAAACCATATGCTGGTGAAATCTTAAAAGATGGAAAAGTTGTTTCTACTTTTAAATTAAGCCCAAATACTTTAACAGATGAGATGAGAGCAGGTGGAAGAATTCCATTAATTATTGGAAAAGGTTTAACTGCAAAAGCTAGAGAAGCTTTAGGATTAAGTGTTTCAACAGCATTTATTGCTCCTGAGCAACCAGCAAATAATGGAAAAGGTTATACTCAAGCACAAAAAATGGTAGGACGTGCTTGTGGTGTTGAGGGTGTTAAACCAGGAATGTATGTTGAGCCAATCGCTACAACTGTAGGATCACAAGATACAACTGGACCAATGACAAGAGATGAGATTAAAGAACTTGCTGCATTATCTTTTGGTGCTGATATGGTTATGCAATCATTCTGTCATACAGCTGCTTATCCAAAACCAGCAGATATTAAATTAAGACATACTTTACCAGATTTCATTAATTCAAGAGGTGGAGTTACACTTAAGCCAGGTGACGGTGTTATTCACTCATGGTTAAATAGATTATGTTTACCAGATACTGTTGGAACTGGTGGAGATTCTCATACAAGATTCCCAATTGGTATTTCATTCCCAGCTGGATCAGGACTTATTGCATTTGCAGGTGTTACAGGTATGATGCCTTTAACTATGCCAGAATCTGTTTTAGTTAAATTTACAGGTAAAATGCAACCAGGTATTACTTTAAGAGATTTAGTAAATGCTATTCCATACTATGCAATTAAACAAGGACTTTTAACAGTTCCTAAGAAAAATAAGAAAAATATTTTTGCTGGAACAATTATTGAAATTCAAGGTTTACCAGATTTAAAAGTTGAGCAAGCATTCGAATTATCAGATGCATCTGCTGAAAGATCTGCAGCAGCTTGTTCTGTTCAATTAAACAAAGAACCAATTATTGAGTACTTATCTTCAAATATTGCATTAATTGAAAAAATGATTGAAGAAGGTTATGAAGATTCTAAAACTCTTCAAAGAAGAGCTGATAAAATGAAAGAGTGGATTAAAAACCCTCAATTATTAGAGCCAGATGCAGATGCTGAATATTTAGCTACAATTGAAATTAACTTAGATGAAATTAAAGAACCAATTTTAGCTTGTCCAAATGATCCAGATGATGTTGCTACTTTATCTGAAATCTTAGCTGATGATAACAGACCAAAAAATATTGATGAAGTATTCGTAGGTTCTTGTATGACAAATATTGGATTATTTAGAGCTTTAGGAGAAGTATTAAAAGGTGAGGGTGTTGCTAAAGCAAAACTATGGGTTGCACCACCAACTAAAATGGACGAAGCACAATTAACTCAAGAGGGATACTATGCAACATTTGCAGCTGCAGGTGCTAGAATAGAAATTCCAGGGTGTTCTTTATGTATGGGTAACCAAGCACAAGTTGGTGTTGGTTCAACTGTATTTAGTACAAGTACTAGAAACTTTGATAACAGACTTGGAAAAGATTCTAAAGTTTATTTAGGTTCTGCTGAAGTTGCTGCTGTTGCTGCACTTTTAGGAAGACTTCCAAATGTTCAAGAGTATTTAGATATTGTTGCTAAAAAAATCAATGAGAGCAACAAAGATGGAGTTTATAAATACTTAAACTTCCATCAAGTAACTGCAGACCACTTAACAACTCTTTTAACTTCTAGATAATTTCTATATATTAAAAGAATTTGAAGCCCAAGATTTTTAATCTTGGGCTTTTTTATTTGTAAAGTTTTCTATTATTAGTCGATGTATATTAATTATGTTTTATAAATATATAAAATAATAATGTGGATTGTTTATTTGAAGAGGTAATTCAAAATAAAAAGTATTAAAACTTATTTACTTTGAACTTTTGAATCGTCATAAGGATCTAAATGTATTGTAATATGCCACTCTTTTTTGTCATTTAATTTTTCTATTTCATCTTCAATTAAATCACTAATTTTATGTGCTTTTACTAAAGAGATTGATGTATCCGAAAAAACTAAATGAGCTTCTACAAAAATCTTATTTGCAGCTTCTCTAGTTTTTAGATGATGAAAACTATGAACATCTTTATGACTCATAAATATTGAAATAATATTTATTACCATTTCTTCATCCAACGCTCTATCAAGTAATACCATGATTCCACTATGAATTAAATTATAAGCTGAATAGATGATATATAAGGCTATTAAACTACCAATTATTACATCGAAAAGTTCATATCCTGTTAAAGACACTAATAAAAGTGACAATAAAACTGCAATACTACTGAAAACATCTGTTTTGTAATGAAGAGCATCAGCTTTTATTACCATGCTATGAGTTTTTTTAGCTATGTAGTTTAAGTATAAAACAAGTCCAATTGTAATTACTAAAGAAGCTATCATTACATAAATTGAAATTTCTAGGTAGCTTGATACTTCTCCATTTTTATATTTTGAAAATGCTTGATATAATAAAAAAAGCCCTGACATTGAAATAATTGTTCCTTCAATTACAGATGCTAAAGCTTCAATCTTTCCTTTACCATAGTTAAAAGTTTTATCAGCTGGTTTCTCTGATTTTGAAATAGCAAAATAGTTGAAAATTGATACAAACATATCTAAAATTGAATCAATGGCAGAGGCTAAAACAGCAACAGAGCCACTAAATAGCCCTACTGCTAATTTTATAATAGTAAGAATTGCTGCAACGGTAGAAGATACAACGGTTGCTTTTTTTTGAGGAGACATATTAATTATTTTCTACAAAATCTTTAATTCTGTTTATTCCATCTTTAATATTTTCCATGCTTGTGGCAAAAGATAGTCTAACATATCCTTCCATTCCAAAAGCAAGGCCAGGAACAAGTGCTACTCCTTTACTTTCTAGTAAATCAGCACAGAATTTCATAGAATCATTTGAAAACTTTTTAATGTTGATGAATAAATAAAAAGCACCATCTGGATCAAAACATGATAATTTTTCAATATCGTTTATTGCTTTTACTGCATAATCTTTTCTTTTTTCAAATTCGATTCTCATCATTTCGATATCTTTATCAGCATCACCCTCTAGAGCTACAATAGCTGCATATTGAGTCATAGAGTTTATATTTGAAGTTACTTGACCTTGAAGTTTTGACATAGCTTTTGCTAATTTTGCATCTGGACATGCAACATATCCAAATCTCCAACCAGTCATTGCAACAGATTTACTAAGACCATTTATAGTTACAGTTCTATTATACATATCTTCTGAAACTTCAGCAGTAGCAGTAAATTTTTTACCTTTGTAGATTAGTTTTTCATACATTTCATCAGATAAAACGATGATATTAGTTCCTTTTAAAACTTCTGCTAATTCTAATAACTCTTCTTTTGAATAAACTGAGCCAGTTGGATTAGAAGGAGAGTTTAACATTAATATTTTTGTTTTAGGAGTAATTGCTTCTTTTAATTGTTTAGCAGTAATTTTAAAATCTGTATGTTCATCTGTTTCAATAAATACAGGAATTCCTCCACTATAAACAACTAATTCTGGGTAAGTAACCCAATATGGACTTGGGATAATTACTTCATCACCTTCATCAATTAATGCTTGTGCTAAATTGAATAGTGAATGTTTTGCTCCATTACTTATTACAATACCATCTAACTTATAATCTAAATTGTGGTCTTTCTTTAATTTATTGATAATTGCTTGCTTAGTTTGCTTAATACCTTCAACAGCTGTGTATTTAGTTTTTCCTTCATTAATTGCTTTAATAGCTGCATCTTTTACAACTTGTGGCGTATCAAAATCAGGTTCACCTGCACTAAAACTTAGAATATCTTTACCTTGAGCTTTTAAATCATTTGCTAAAGCTGTTATAGATAAAGTAAGTGAAGGAGCTAGTTTCTCCATTCTATCTGCAATTTTCATAATAGTCTTCCTAAAATTTAATTATCATTACACTTATGGTATAATCGTGCGGATTTTATCTAAAATTTACTTAAAGGTTTTTTTTTGAATTTTCAAATTAGTTTAAATGAAAATGTAATAAGTGTTGAATTACAAAATAAAAAGCATATAAAACACTGTTATTTGAGAATCCTATCTAAAAATTTATTGCAAATAAAAGCAAATAGATATTTCACAATTTATGATGCAAAAGATTTAATTAATAGAAAAAAAGAGTGGATTTTAGAAAATATAAAAAGAGTTGAAAATAAAACAATTGAGGAAGGATTCTTTTTATATTTAGGTGAAAAAAAAGAATTGAAAAATTTTAAAATAAAAAATTTAGACAATTTTTATAAGAATGAAATTCAAAAAATAATTCCCCTATTAGTAGAAAAATACTCAAATCTTATGCAACTATTTCCTACAAAAATTTCATATAGAAAAAATAAAAGAACTTGGGGATCTTGTAATTATAAAAATGAGTTGAATTTTAATATTTTACTTATGAAATATCCAATGTATATTATGGAGTATATAGTTGTTCACGAACTAGCTCATATTAAACATAAAAATCACTCAAAAGATTTTTGGAGATTGGTTGAAAAATACTCGCCAAATTATAGACAAATAGAAAAAGAGTTCAAAGCTCTTTTATAAATTAAGTGCTTAATCTCTAGCTTCAATAACTCTTTTTAGAAGTTCTTCTTTTGTAAACTCTTTTGAAACTTTTTGTGTTGTAATTCCATTTGATAGTGTAATTTGGATTAGATTATTTTGTGTAAATCTTGCATTTACTATTAATCTTTTAACTTTTTGAGAGAACTCATCTAAAGTATAGATTTTTCTTCCAAAAAATAGCTCTTGTAAGCTTGGCTCTTTGTAAATACCAATAAAATTTCTATTATGATATAGATATTTCCAAACTTTAAATTCTAAATCAAAAGGTAGTAAAAATCCTGTATAATCAGAAAAAATCCTATCACCTTTTATATAAAAGCTAGTTTCTGGGAAAAAACCAGTTACACAGTTGCATAAAAACATATCTTTTTGTTGCTCTTTTACTTTAGAAATACAAAAATATTTAAATTTTTTTAATCTATCAAGAAGTAATAAATCCTCTTTATTTTGATTTTCTAAGATAGAAAATATTGAAAAAAGTTCTTTAAAATCATCTTGATTTGAAGCCAAAATTCTAAGTGTTTCAATAGATAATTTGTTTGTTTCTCTGCTACTTTTATATGATTTTACAAGTTCATTTACTAAATCTATAATTAAAATTTTATCTTCATCTTTATGAATTAGATATAGTTTTTTATTGCTTTTTTTTTCTATTATAAAAATGCTATTTTCATCTATATTTACTGTTTTGTATGAAGCTAAAATAATTTTATTAGAATCATTTATTTCATCTTCTACAAAGCTAAATTTAAACTCATGATGTTTTAGAAAATCGATTAATTCAAGTTCTATATTTAGCTCTAATTCACTATTGTTTGAGTACTCTTTTTTTACACTATCAAACTCTAAATCCAAAGAAAGAAGATAGTTCTTATGTCTATAAAGCTCTTTTTGGTCTTTTATAATAATTTTTTTTAAAATCATATCTTAAACAAATCTTTTGGGTCTATATGTGCTGAATCTTTTGTAACTTGAAAAGATAAACTCTCATTTACCCTTCCAACAACAGAGCCTTGTTGAACCCATTTTCCAACAACTAAAGTAGGGGCTATATCATCTAAGTGAGAGTATATTGTATGAAGCCCACCTTCGTGTTGAATGATTACAACATTATCTAGCATTCCAACATTTTTCTTTGCATAAACAACTTTACCACTTAAAACTGATACTACTTTTGCTTGAGGTTCTGTACTTCTTAAAACAATAGATTCATTAAATAATTTTATTTTATAAACAGGGTCATAATATGTACCAAAATTTTTTTCAACTTTAAAAGATTTTAAAGGAGCTATTGTTTTTGAACCTTTGTATTTTGTAATTTTAATACCATCTGTTGATGAACCAACTTTTTTTACATCAAGATTTAAATTTTTTGCAAACTTTTGGTTTCTAGTTTCTGCTGTTTGAACTTCTGGTTTAGTTTCGCTAACAGTAGAATCTTCTTCTTTTGTTGGTTCATTTTTTTTGCTTTTCATTAAAGCTTCAAGTTTTCTTTTTCTCTCTGCTTCCTCTTTTGCTTTGGCTAACTCTTCAGCTTTTTTTATCTCTTCTGCTTTTAAAATATTTAGTTGAGAAAGAAGATCTTTAATACTTTCTTGGTTTTTTACCACTTTATTCAACTCTTCTTGATAAGCTTTGTGTTGTTTTTCTAAATCTCCTAAAGAGCTAGAGTGCTGTTTCTTTAAGCTTGTTAATTTATCTTTTGTTTTTTGTCTATCATTTATGTAAGATGAAATTTTTTCTATATCTTTTTGGTTTGTTGTTGAATCATTTGTAATTACATTATAATTATTATTGATTTTAGAAATCTTATCCTTAGAGTGTTGTGCTAAAAGAGTATATATTTCATTATCTATTAACTCTTGTAAAGAGTCCTCTGAAGCTAGTTTTAAAGCAATTGAAATAGAAAATTCTTCTACAATAGTATCTACAATTTGGCTTTCACTTGTAGTTTTTTCTTGTATTAGTTTATTTGATTTAGATTTTAATTCTGTTAGCTTATTTTTTGACTCTTCAAGTAGTTTTTGATGCTCATCAATATCACTATTTACCTGTTTTATATCTCTTTCAAGATTTGAAATATTACTATTTTGAGACTCTATTTTATCAGCAAGTTCTTTGATTTTTATACTTTTTGTCTCTTCTTCTTTTTTTGTACTATCTAGCTGTTTTTTATTTTGTTGTATTTTTTTATCAATAGTTGATGCTTGTAACAAATAAAAAGAGAAAATTAGTGTAAAAAATATTCTAATCATTGCTAATCTTATACTTTAATAAAACACCAAAAATGGTAAAAATTGAGATACAAAATGATAGTAAAAATAGTTTAATAATCTCTATAGATAAATTTATTTTTATATCAACAATCTCTTGCAACTCTTGAGGAAACAAAACACCTATATTATTTGAAACATAAATCAAGAAAATAGAGCTAATAATAAAAGATAAAAAAGCACTAAGCATTGCATAATTTAAAATAGAAGTAGCACTATAAATTATTGAAGCTCCATGAAGCCTTAAAATAGATATTTTAATATTATGTTCGTGAAACCAAAGTTTTATCTGTTTTGCAATAATAATTATTGCGAATATTGTAATAATAAAAAATAATATAAAAGATACACTATTTATTAATAGTAAAAGTAGATAGATTTGATTATGATTTTTATAAAAAACTTCTACTTTTTTTATATCTTTATTTTTTAAAAGAATATTTTTTATCTCTTCTAATTCACTACTTGTTGGAAAAATTTCCAAGTGTATTTGGTAAAAATTTGGTAGTTTTTGTTTTAATAACTCAATAGAGTTATCTGAAAGATTTGTTTTTATATTTTCAATAATCTTATCATTTGGTAAAGCTACAATAGAATCTATATTTATACCAGCTAATTTTGGCATAGCTTCTTTAGTTAAAACAGAAGATGAAACTACTATTATTGAGTAATCTTTTGAAATCTTACTTTGATAGTTTGTAACTACATTATTTATTAATAAATATATTGAAAATGCTATTAACATTGATAATAGTGGAATTAAGAATGCAAAAATATTTTTAAGAGACTTCATAAATAATCCCATCATCTATTGATAATTGTCTAAATTTTATACCTAAATTTCTAGGAACTCGGTGTGTTACAACTACAACAGTAATTCCTAACTGTTCATTTGCACCTTTTAATAAATTCCATACTAAATCAGCTGAATAATCATCTAGGTTTCCAGTTGGTTCATCGGCAATAATAATTTTTGGATTATGTGCCAAAGCTCTTGCAACTGCAACTCTTTGTTGCTCTCCACCACTTAGTTCATTTGGATAATAACCAGCTCTGTGGCTAAGTCTTACATGAGCTAAAAGTTTATTTGCTTGTTCTTTTGAAACTTCGTTTGAGTAACCATTTATTTTTAGTGGAATCATAATATTTTCTTCAATTGTAAACTCATTTACAAGTTTATAATCTTGAAAAATTATTCCAATATTTTTTCTAAGAAGTCTTAATTTTTTTCCACCAATTCCAAAAACTTCTTGTCCTGCTATTTTTAAATTTCCGTGTTTTATAGGAATTTCTCCATAAAAAGATTTTAAAAGTGTAGATTTTCCACTTCCAGAGTTTCCACCAATAAAGATAAACTCTTTTGGTTTTATAGAGAAATTTCCTTTTTTTATAATATATTTATTGTCATCATAAGTTAAATAGATATTTGTCGCTTCAATCATTTAAATAAAATCTCTTTTAATTTTTTATGTGCATCTATATTTGAGCTTGTAGGAAGCGGGTTTCCTTGATAATATGATGCTTTTTTCTCTTGTATTATAATGTATTTTGTAACTGGTCTATCAAAATTCCCCATAGTTACTTTTATTAAATATGAGTTATTTTTTCCTATTATTTCATACAACTCTTCAATATGTACAAAAAAGTTATTAAATATAACTGCTTTTTGTGGAATTTTTGTGATAATCTCTTTTAAATCTAAACTATTCTCAAAAGAAAAATCATAAGATAAATCTATATTTTCATCAAATTCATGCGAAGTTAAAACTAAATCATAGATATTTTTCCCCTGTTTTTTCCATCTATCTTCATATTTACTAGAAACCTCTAAATCTTTGTTTATATCAATACTTATTTTTCCTTTTGGTAAGTTTGTAAGTAATCCTAAACAAAAATCAAAATAGTTTCTACTATCACTTCTAAGCTCTAGTGTTCCACCAATTTTTAAAACCCTTAAAGCCTCATTTACAAACTCATTTGAGTAAATTCTTCTATGTGGTTTTTTATCCCAAGGAACAGGAAAATGAACAAAGATTTTTCCAACTTGATTTGATTCTATAAACTCCATAAAAAGTCTTGCATCATAATTTACAACCAAAACATTTGTTATATTTTGAAGTTCAAGTTGTTTTAAAAGTTGTTCAATTGATGGATAGTGAATTTCAAGCCCAATAAACTGAATATTTGGATTTTGTTTTGCTTGATATAAAAGATGTCTTCCACTTCCAAAACCAATCTCTATATTTATCTCTTTTTGTGTCTTAAACTCATCTACAAAATAGTTAATATCTTTTAAATATTTATGCTTCTCTTCTTCATTGTTATCTTGTTTAAAACTATTTGTATTTGAAAATAGAACTTTTGCACCATTTTCTTTTACATAGGCATTTAAACCATCTTTTATCAATCCAACAGGTGAAAGTCTTGTAACTTTATCTGACTTTATAATATAGTTTTCATCTTTTTCTTTAATTGCTAATAAAAACTCTTTTTCTTTATATTTTGTTGCAACTTTGTACTCAATTTTTCTATCATTTGATATAAAATTTAAGGATTTTGCTATAAACTCAAAATCTACACCATCAATAGATGAGGGTGTAGATATTAACTCTTTTTTTTCAAATAGTATATGTGGCATTCTTTCTCTTGTATAATTATTTTTTTGTTAAACTTATTTCGTTTGATTCATCAGAAGCTAATCCAAACTCATCTACAGATTTAACACTATATTTATACTCTACTCCATCTATAATATCACTATCTTGAAAGCTTGTTCCACTTATATTGTCAAATTTTGTTGTTTTGTATTGAAAGAAATTTTGTTTAGTCTTTTTTACAACAGTGTATGAAACTGCTTTTGAAACACTAGACCAATTTAAAACAGCAACTCCACCTTGTAGTGTTGCTTGAGATAGTGTAGGTTTCGCAGGTTTTCCTAAGCTCTCTCCTTTTGTAGGAGTGTAATCAAAATCACCTTCTAAGCCATCTTTATCAATAGGAATTATTTTATAGTAGTAAGTTTTCCCATCTGAATCGATATTATCTGTATATTCTAGGGCTTGAACTGTTCCTACTTTTTTATAACCAAATGACTCATAAGAGCTTCTATGAATCTCATATTGAACTACATCAGAAGTTGCTGAAGCATTCCAAGTTAAAAATACTTTTTTTGGAATATTATTTGAAGCCTTTACCCCAGTTACAGGTTTTGGAGCTGGTTTTGTTGTTGCTTCTAAAACTTTTGTTGGGGCAGATTCTACATCATCAAAAGTAAATGATTTTACTCTATATTTATGAGCTGTTGCATTACTAAGTCCAGTATCAATATATTCAGCTGATAATCTTTGATTTATTGTTGTTAAATATATCCATTCATTTAAAGTTGTGTTATATTTCTCAATTCTATAATAACTTACTCTTTGATCAGGATGTGGCTCCCAAAGAAGTTTTACTTTTTTTGGAAGATTTGAAACAGCTTGAGCAAAAGCTACTGGTTTAATTCTTGGTAGAGTTTCAGCTATATAGGCATCAGTTGTAGGTGATTCACTTCCATCGCTTAATCTTGAAGATATTTGATAAGCATATTTTGTTTTTGGCTCTAAGCCTTTATCAACATAGTGAGTTGCATGTTTACTATCAATTTTTGCTATAAGTTTTAAAGTTGTTTCACCTTTACTTATCTCTGTTCTATAAAAGTTATATCCAACAACTCTTGGATCATCTACTTTTTGCCACTCAAAACCAATTGAAATCATATCAGGTAGAGATTTGATTGAAGAGTAGTTTACAGTTGGAACTGATTGGTTTACAGTTGGTGTAGTTGGGCTGTTTAATGAGGCTAATGGGTTACTACAACCACCACTAGCTAAGATTAGAAAAGTTGTTAATGATGTTGCTTGTATCAATTTTTTCATCTATAAAATCCTTAGAAAAATTAGTTTTTAAAAAATTACTCATATCATCTGGTAAATTTGCACAAAAGCTCATCTTTATATTTTTTGTTGGATGAGTAAGATATAAGATATATGCGTGCAAAAAAAATCTATTTATTTTATTTAATTCGCCCTTAAATCCATATAAAGTATCTCCTATAATATGCCTATTTAGTGAGTTTAGATGAACTCTAATTTGATGAGTTCTACCTGTAAAAAGTTTACAAGATATTAGCTCATATTTTTCATTATCACTTAAAAATATTTTATAAAATGCAGATTTTGCATATCTTCCATTTTCTATAATATCCATTTTTAATCTATTATTTGGGTTTCTTGCTATTGGTTTTTCCACAATTAAATTATCTTTTAACGGCATATCAATAAGAGCTAGATAATATCTTCCCATACTTTTGTCTTCTAACTGCTTTGCTAAAGAGGTGTGTGCTTCATTTGTTTTTGCAATTACTATTAAACCACTTGTTCCTTTATCAAGTCTATGGACAATTCCATGTCTTTCTTCGCCACTTATTGTAGATAGTGAAATATTTTTTAGTTTTAGCCAATCAACTAAAGTTGCATCTTTTACACTAGGAGCATCGTGAACAGTTAAATTATAAGGTTTATTTAAGACTAAAATATCATCATCTTCATAAATTATCTCTACATTTTTATCTTTTAAAGACTCTTTTATAAACTCTTCATCTTTTGTATTTGAAAGCTCTTTTTGTGGTAAAAAAACCTCAATTTTTTGATTTTCTTTTAATTTAAAGCCAGTTTTATTTACGATTTTTTCATCAACTTTTACAAACTCTTTTTTGATTAATTGCTCTATTTGATTTCTTGATGCTTCTATATTTAAAGCTAGAAATTTATCAAGTCTTTCTATATTTGTTGCAATAAAATATTTATACATATTATGATACTCTTTTGTTATGCATTTACTAGATAAAAGAATTATTTCACACTTTGACTTTTTGTTAATAATGTTTGTTTTACCTTTGATACTATTATCATATCATTTAATTAGTGAAACAAACGAATTACTAGCTAATAAACAGCTAATGTACTATTCACTCTCTTTGATAGTTTTTATAATTGTATTTTTTTTACCAATTAGAAGAAGACTTAGAATTATTCCATTTTTATATTGGATTGGAATTATTTTGCTTGTAGCTGTTGAACTTTTTGGTGTTTCAAAATTGGGTGCTAAAAGATGGATAGAATTGCCATTTGTTCATGCCACAATTCAGCCCTCAGAACTTATAAAACCTATTTTTATTTTAATGTTAGGTTATTTAATCCAAGTAAGACAACCACCTGAAAATGGCTATGGATTTAAAGATTTTTTATATTTTTCTTTTTATATTTTATTACCTTTTGTATTGATTGCAAAAGAGCCAGATTTAGGAACAGCATTAGTTTTACTTTTAGTTGGTTATGGAATACTTTTTTTAGTTGGAGTAAATTGGAAAATTTGGGCTACAATTATTATTTTTTTAGGAGTTAGTTCTCCTTTTATTTATAGTTATGGGATTAAAGATTATCAAAAAAAGAGAATTCATGATTTTATTGTTGCTGAAAAACCTAGTTATCATGTTCAGCAAAGTGTTATTGCCATTGGTTCAGGTGGGCTTACAGGTAAAGATAGCAATGAAGCTACACAAACTCAACTAAAATTTTTGCCAATTTCAACTAGCGATTTTATCTTTGCTTATTTAGTTGAAAGATATGGGTTTTTGGGAGCTATTACTTTGATAGTAATATACTCTCTTTTGATATTTCATCTTTTGTCTATAAATTATTTTTTTAAAGAAGATTTTGTAGTCAAAGTTTTTGCAAGTGGTTTAGCCTTACTTATTTTTTTAAATATGAGTGTAAATATTTTAATGGTTATTGGTTTTGCCCCTGTTGTTGGTATTCCTTTGCCACTATTTTCTTATGGTGGAAGCTCTTTTATAAATTTTGTTGTAACTATTGCTATATTGGAAAATTTAATAGCTTTTAGATATATGGATTTGTATAGCTATGATAGGAAATTGTAGCTATTTTAAAAGATTCTATAAAAAACTTGAAACTTAATTTTTGTTTTTTCTGTAGGTTTTGGATAGTCTTTATAGGCTATTTCTATTAACTCTAAACTATAATCATCAAGTATTGTATATCCAGATGAATTAGTGATTTTAAGCCCTGTGATACTTCCATCTGGATGAAACATAAACTCAACAATATTAACCCCACCAATTTGAAGTTTTGCAGCTAGTTTTGGATAACCCATACGATTTAAAACTCTTTGAGTAATTATTTGAAAATTATTTAAATTTTTTTCCAAATATGCTTTTTGAACCTTTGTAAAAGTATCAAACTCTTTTCCATAAAGTTTTTCTAACTCAGTTAATACCTCTTTATTTACAGGCTCTTTTTGAGATAAAAAATTTTCTAAAGTTTTATCTTGAATGTTTGGTTTATCTGTTACAACTTGCTCTTTTAAAACTTTGTTTTGAAACTCTTTTGCTTTTTCAATCTCTTTTTTTACTGGTTTTTTAGGAGTTTCTAAAACTTTTGGTTTTTCTACTTTTTTAACAACTTTTTCTTCTTTAATAATAGGTTTTTGTATCTCTTTTTTAGTTGGTGGTGGAGTTGGTTTTGAAATAGGCTCTTCTTTTGGTTTTTCTACAGGAACTTCTACTTTTTTCTCTTCAAGTTTTACAAATTTAATATCTGTTTTTTCAAACTTTTTCTCTTCATTTTGTTGTTCATTTTTTTCATATTTAAAATTTAAGAAAAAAAGAAGATGGATTAACAATGATACTAAAGATGCTAAAACTATATTTTTCATAGTTCGAATTATAGTAAAAATATTTAAAATAGTGATTAGTAAGTAGATAAAGTATTGCTAATATATCTTATTGTACAATAAATAATAAATTATTATTAGGAAAATTAATGTTTAAAAAGTCTATTAAAGCTTATGAAAAAGCTTGTGAAGTAATTCCAGGTGGAGTTGATTCACCAGTTCGAGCATTTAAAAGTGTTGGTGGAACACCTCCTTTTATAGAAAAAGGAAAAGGTGCATATATTTACGATATTGATGGAAACAAATATGTGGATTTTGTACAAAGTTGGGGACCACTGATTTTTGGACATTGTGATAGAGATATTGAAAAAGCTGTAATTAAAACTGCAAAAAAAGGCTTAAGTTTTGGAGCTCCTACAAATCTTGAAACAAAACTTGCCTCTGAGATTGTAGAGATGTTTGATAATATCGATAAGGTGCGATTTGTAAGTTCTGGAACAGAAGCTACTATGAGTGCGATAAGACTTGCAAGGGGTGTTACAAACAAAAATGATATTATTAAATTTGAGGGTTGTTATCATGGACATAGTGATTCACTACTTGTTCAAGCAGGAAGCGGAATGGCAACTTTTGGAAGTCCTAGTAGCCCAGGAGTTCCAGCTGATTTAACAAAACACACACTACTTTGCGAATACAATAATATTGAACAACTTGAAAAATGTTTTGAAGAGTCAAATGATATTGCTTGTATTATTATTGAGCCAATTGCTGGAAATATGGGACTTGTACCTGCTTCAAATGAGTTTTTAAAAGCTTGTAGAGAGCTTTGTGATAAATACGGAGCATTATTGATTTTTGATGAAGTTATGAGTGGATTTAGAGCATCTTTAAAAGGTGCAAGTGGGATTTTGGATATAAAAGCTGATATTTTAACTTTTGGAAAAGTAATAGGTGCAGGAATGCCAGTAGGTGCTTTTGCAGCAAGAAAAGAGATTATGAGTCATCTTTCACCTGAGGGAAAAATCTATCAAGCAGGAACTCTAAGTGGAAATCCAGTTGCTATGGCAGCAGGTTTAGAAAGTCTTAGAAAATTAAAGAAAAATCCAAAGATTTATGATGATTTAAATAAAAAAGCTAAAAGATTATTAAACGGTCTTAAAAAAATTGCAGATGAAAACAACATTGGTTTTCAAACAAACTCAAGAGGAAGTATGTTTGGGTTTTTCTTTTGTGAAAATGAGCCAAAAAACTTCAAAGAGGTTGGAAACTGTGATTTTAAAAGATTTGCAACTTTTCACCATGAAATGCTTAAAAGAGGTTTCTATTTTGCTTGTAGCCAATATGAAGCAGGATTTATTTGCACAAAAATTACAAACAAAGATATAGATGCTTGTCTAAAAGCAGCTAAAGAAGTTATGAAAAATTTATAGGAAAAAAGATGCAAAATTACAAAAATGTAGAATTAGTAAAAAAAGCGAATATCTATTTTGATGGAAATGTTACAAGTAGAACTTTTATTGAAAATGGTGAGAAAAAAAGCTTAGGAATTATGAATGTTGGAGAGTATGTTTTTGGTACAGTTGAGGCTGAAAATATGGAGATAATATCAGGTATTGTTGAAGTTAGATTAAAGCATAGCGACACTTGGCAAAGATATGAAGCAGGAACTTCTTTTGATGTTCCTGCTAATTCAAGTTTTGATATAAAAGTTTTAGAGCTTACAGATTACTGTTGCTCATATATAAAGTAGGGCTTATATGGAAGAGTTAGAAAAAAAACCAAAACATAGAGATAAAATAGAAGCACTTGATAGCTTATCTGTTGGTATCTCTATGGTTGCTGCTATTGTTATTGGAGTAGCAATTGGCTTAGGTCTTAAACATCTTACAGGTTATACATGGACACTTTGGCTTGGAATTTTTTGGGGAATTGTAGCAGCAGGGCTAAATGTATATAGAGCATATAAAAGAGCCCAAAAAGTTTATGACGGAATGGAAAATGACCCACGATATGCCCATAGAGCAAAATATGGGGATAAGTCATTTGATGATGAAGACGATGATAAATAGAGATATTTTATCTTTTGCAAAGGTTTTTATAGTTTTAAACCTTTGCCTTACTATTTATGGATTTGTTTTCCAAAACTCTATTTGGGTTTTAAATCTTCAAGTTGCATTTTTCTCTTCACTTTTTGTAACTCTTGCTTCTTTTTTGTCATATAAAAGAAATATTCAAAATAGATTACAAAATATTGAAGAGAACAAAATAAGTGCAGATGAACGAGATAAAATCGATGAAATAGATGATCCTTATGATTTATATAGTGAATATGAAGAGATACCAGAAGAACAACTAACACCTGAAAAGATAAAAGAGATAATAAATGATGAGAAGAGAAAAGTAAAACAAAACTCTTTGAAAAATACAGTTTTTAGTGCAGGGGGATTTGTATCTATTTATAGAGTTTTAGGATATGGATTTTTGATTTTTGGCTTTTTTGCTTTAAATAATAATAAACTTCTTCTTCCTCTTAGCTTTATTATTGGGCTTAGTATAGTTCCTCTTGGAGTTTTAATAACTAAAGTTTTTGTAAAAAGCAAGAAAATTTAAAAAGTTTTAAAACTTTTTAAATTTATAAATCTTCGTAGAAAACAACTTTATTTCTTCCAGTTTGTTTTGCTCTATATAAAGCATCATCAGCTTTTTTTACTAAACTATCTATAGAATCATTTTTAGATGCTATTGTAATTCCAAAACTACTAGTGATATTTTTTATACCTGTAAAATTATAATTTTCAACATTAACTCTAATCTTTTCAGCTATTTTAAATAAATCATCTTTTGAAGTAGATTTAATAAGAGCAATAAACTCTTCTCCTCCCCATCTATAAACTAAATCATCACTTCTTAAACTATTTTTTGTGATATTTGAGAACTCTTTTAAAACAATATCACCAATATCATGACCATAGTTATCATTAACTCTTTTAAAAAAATCAATGTCATACATGATTATGCTATATTTTTCTAATTTTCTATTATTTATTATTTCATTTATATCAAAATTAAATTTTGCTCTATTTAAAAGATTTGTTAAAGCATCTGTATAAGCCTTTTTTATAAAAATATTTTTCTCAAGAAAATTTATTCTTAAAAGATATAAAATTATTAAAGAGATAATAATTAAATTTACTATAAAGAAGTTTATATATAAATTATTTTTTATTTCAGCAATTTCATTGTCTTTTAAATATGAAACTATATAAATATTTGTAGTTTTATCAAAACTTTCTAATGGTAGAAAACTTAATATATAGTTATTATTTTCTAATTTGATATTTGTAACAAACTCTTCAAAATTATTTAATCTATTTTTTATATCAAATTTCATTTTGGTATTAATCTTATCTAAAATATTTTTATCTATTATTTTTATATTACAATCACTAAATTTTTCTTCATAAAAATTATCATTAATAAGTGAAGTTATGTAATTTTTCTTAATTTGAGCTTCATCCATATTTGAATTTAAATAGCTTTTTAAAATTATAAATTTATACTCAAATGGAAAATTTTTATGTAAAGTATGATGAATATTATCAAAAGAGTTTGAAAGTTCAATAGTTCCTATAAAATTATTATCTATTAAAATTGGAAATACATTTCTAAAACCGTTTTGCATTAGTCCAGCTTCAAAACCAAATTGAGGTTTTTTTGTCTTATGTACTTCTTTTATACTATTTCTTAGATTTATTACATTATCTCCAAAAGTATCTTTCCCATAAAATCTTAAAAAACTATTCCCTTGTTTATTATGAAAATGTAATTGATTAAAACCTTCTAAAACTAATCTATGAAATGTTGGTGTGATTATTTCTAATAATATTTCTCTAGTTTGATTTTGTACATTTTCATCTTCACTATTTATATTATTTAAAATATTTTGTATCTCTTTTTTACTTATAATTTCATTTATAATAATAGAAGATATACTTTCATTTGAGTTTAAAATAGCCTTTATATGGGTATTTAATCTATTTATATATTTTTCTTTTACACTATTTTCTTTTTGTAAATTTAAATTATTTAAAAAAATAAATATAGATGTTTCAATAAAAGCAATAGATATAAGTATAAAAAATAATTTTTTAATATTCTTCAAATTAGCTCCATAATAGTATTTTAAGGCTAAGATATAGAATAATAATTTATTTGATGTTAAAGATTAATTAAATTTCTAATTTAAATACAAATTAGAACAAAAAAATTAAATAATTCATTGATTTAAATCAATCACTTTTAATAATTTTGTTTTTTTGCTACAATAAACAATTATTATACAGTTCTTTTATACTATTAAAATAAAAAAGTGGGTTTTATGATAAAAGGTTTTTTAGTTATTTTTTTATTATTTGGTTTGGCTTTTGCAAAAGAGAATTTTAGCCAAATGAGTACTCAAGAACTAATTGAAATTATTGGTTTCGTTGATGAGAAAGATAGAGTTGCTTTTCAAAAAGAGCTTGAATTTAGAGTTCCAAAAATGACTTTAAATGAGAAAATTCAATATGAAAAGAGATTACAAGAGATTCCAGAAAGAAAGATAATTGAAGATGAAGAGTAAAATTTTATTGCTTGAAGATGATTATAATTTAAGCGAAACAGTTGCTGAATATTTTACAGATGAAGGTTTTGATGTAGTTTGTGTTTATGATGGAGAAGATGCTATAAGCAAAATTTATGAGCAAACTTTTGATTTATTTTTATTAGATGTAAATGTTCCAAATAAAAATGGTTTTGAAGTTTTAAAAGAAGCAAGAGAAAATGGAAAAACAACTCCTGCTATATTTATCACATCATTAAACTCAATGGACTCTTTGGAAGAGGGGTTTTTAAGTGGTTGTGATGATTATATTAGAAAACCATTTGAGTTAAAAGAGCTTCAATTAAGAGTTCAAACACTTATAAAAAAAGAGTTTGCAAAGAAAAATGAACTAATTCATCTTGCTCCAAATATCACTTTTAATGCAATTTCAAGTGAGCTAAAATGCGATAATGAAGAGATTAAATTAAATCTAAAAGAGCTAAAACTTTTAAAACTATTTTTACAACACCCAAATGAACTTTTAACTCACGATAGAATTTATGATTTTGTTTGGGATTATGATGAAGAGTATAGTGATAACTCTTTGAGAACTTATATAAAAAATCTTAGAAAAATTTTAGGAAAAGATACAATTGTTAGCCTTAAAAAACTCGGGTATAGATTTATCCAAGAGTGAAACTAGAACTATTATTGGGTTTTCTTTAATCTACTCAATTTTAGTTTTAGTTATACTTGGTGTTATCTCTTTTTTATATTATCAATTTAAAAAAGATTTAATGCTTCAAGATAAAAGACAAACCTTACAAAATTACTCAAATCATCAAATATTAAACTTAAAAGAATTACATATAAATATTGATAAATCGGATATTTATCCAAGAGATGAAAAGTTTAATTCAGCAATTTTCGATAGCTCAAAAAAGATGATTTTTTCAACTTTAAATATGAGAGATGTGAAACTTGATGAAGTTATCTATTTAAAAGATGGATATATTCATCTAATAAAAGAACCAGAGGCCTTTTATTTGGGAAGTAAATATGTGATAGTTGAAATAAAAGATGATAATATCTGGTTTATTAAAATTAAATATAGAATAATTTTTTGGTTTTTATTATCATTTTTTATTCTACTTTTTATTGGCTATTTTATTGCAAAGCTATTTTTAAGACCTATGAGAGAGTCTATTTTAATGCTTGATAGATTTATAAAAGATACAACACACGAACTTAACACTCCTGTTGCTGCAATTTTGTCAAATATACAGATGATTGATAAAAATAGTATAGATGAAAAATTAGCAAAAAAGATAAATCGTATAGAAATAGGGGCTAAAACTATATCAAATATCTATGAAGATTTGACATTTATATCTTTAAATAATCAAATAATCTCAAATAATGAAGAGCTTAATTTATCTTTGATTTTAAACCAAAGAGTTGATTTTTTTAAATCAATAGCAAGTAGTAAGAAAATAGAGTTCATTTTGGATATAAAAGATGATATTAAAATAGTTTGTGATGCAAAAAAGATAGCAAAATTAATAGATAATATTTTATCAAATGCAATAAAATATAATAAATTCCAAGGTTTTATAAAAGTTAGTTTGAAAGAGAAGCTTTTAGTTATAGAAGATAGCGGAAAAGGGCTTAGTAAAGAGAACTTAAAAAGCTTATTTACACGATACAAAAGATTTGATAAAAGTGTAGGTGGCTTTGGAATAGGGCTAAATATAGTATCTATGATAGCAAAAGAGTATGATTTTAAAATAGATGTTATATCAAAAGTAGATGTAGGAACAAGGATAAAAATAAAATGGCAAGAGTAGTAGTTTTTTTATGTTTAATATTTAGTTTCTCATTTTCAAATCAAAAAAATATATATGAAAAAAATTGTGTAGCTTGTCACAATAAAATTCCTGTTAGTATTGATAAATATTTTTATAGATATTTACTTGAATATAGTAGTGAAAATGATGTAAAAGAGGCTATGTTTCAATTTATAAAAAATCCAACATTAGAAAAAAGTTTGATGTCTGAATCTCTTATAAAAAGATTTGGTTTGAAGAAAAAGACAAAATTAAGTGATGAAGCTTTAAGAGAAGCTTTGGATAGTTACTGGGAAGAGTATAATTTATTTGGAAAGTTAAAATAAATTTACACAATACTTTCACAAATCAAAGCTAATCTTTCATAATTATAATTTTAAAGGATAGTTTATGAAAAAAGTTGTATCAATATTTTTAATTTCAAGCTCTTTACTTTTTGCAAATAATAACTCAATAGGATTGGATACTGTAATAGGTGCAACTTTAGGTGTTGCTATTGGAAACCAAATTGGTCATGGAAGTGGAAAAGATGCTGCAAAAGTTGCTGGTGGAATATTAGGGGCTGTTGTAGCAAATAGCACAAGAGCAAATGAAAACTATGTTTCAAATAACTATTATGGAAACCCAAATAGTGTTCAATATAATAATGGTTATTATGATGGTGGGTATGAAAGAAGCAATACAGTTGTAAATAATTACTACTATAATGACCCATATTATAGGGCAAATCCACAAATTTCAATAAATTATGTTGGTGGATTTTATGATAGAGGATATTATAGGCCATATCATTTTGCACCAAGACCAAACTACAAGCCAAGCCATCATAGACCACCACAACCACATTATAAACCAAAACACTACGATAATCACAAAAGATAACTCAAAGCAAAGCTTTGGGTTAAGATATAAATAATATCATCGATTTAAGCTAAATTTTTTGAATTATCAAAAAAAATCTCAAATTTAATATCTTTATAAATTATTTTGTACTAATATTCTTAATTATTTAATTTTCTAATTTGAAATATTAAATATATAAATCTTATAAAGAGCTTTCCATGAATAAATTCCAAATAGACTTAATAAATAATAATAAACAAACCCAAGAGATAAAAGCGAGATTAGAACTATTAAACTATAAAACAAATAACTATTATTTAAAAGATAGTAATGATTTATATGAAAATACAGATGGGAATTATTCAATCTATTCATTAGAAGGGAGAAGTGGAGTAAATAAAGTATATGAATATGAAATAACATTTGTAAGTAATGAAAAAATAGAAGTAGAAGATATAGTAGATACAGATGTAAAGATAGTTTT
>NZ_JADKPZ010000016.1 GCF_016106035.1 Arcobacter vandammei | reverse complement strand
GTTTGCAGAAGGAAGTGAAGATTTAGTAGTAAAAATCACAGACTTAGATAAAGATGTAACATCGTTTGAGAATATAAAAGTTGGAACACAAGATACAGCAACAAGTACAATTCTTGATAACGATTTCAAATTATCTACAGATGATAGTTTTACAATATGTGAAGATACAGAGTATAAATTAAGTATTAATGACTTTGGTACACCTTTAACAACTATAACTAAAGTTAAAATAGTTGAATTACCAACAAATGGACAATTATTATTAAATGGTGTAGCTATAACAGCAGGACAAGAGATAAGTAGAGCAGATATTGATAGTGGAAAACTGGTATTTAAACCTACACTACACACTGATGTTGATGGAAACTTTGAGTTCTTAGTTCATGATGGAAGTAAATGGGCTACAGTTGAAAATACTACTGAAATAATTATTAATGCTGTAGCAGATGCTCCAACAACATCTATTGATGTTACAAAAACATCTACAAGTAGTTCAAGTAGTTTTGTTGTTGAGGTTGGAGGAAATACATACAATATTACAGATATTTTAGTAAATAAAGGAACATATACTGAAGTAAAAAATGTTGGAAATAATACATCAACAAATGCAACGAATATAGTTGTAAATGAAAACTTAGATGCAAATAATTTCTTAAAAACTTCAGGTGCAAATAATATTATTGTTATAAATGGTGATATAAGTGGTGGTGCAAAAATTGAACCAATGGGTGGAAATGATTTCATTGCAATTTTGGGTGATTTAAAAGGTGGTGTGATAAATGATAGTGCTGGAATTGATACACTATATTTAGGAAAAGATTCATCTTATTATACTTGGGATGTAAATACTCATTCAGGTCAAACTGGTATGGATGGAACAATTACTCAATGGGCAGATAAAGAACACACTATAAAAGTAGGAACTCTATATATAAATAATATAGATGGTATTATTTTTGCAGATGGAAAAACTATAGGAGATGTAACTACTCAAAATTCTACAATAGAAGAGTATGAAGTTGATATAAGTGCTTCATTAGTAGATAGAGATGGAAGTGAAACATTAACAGTTGAAATTAGTGGTGTTCCAGCAGGTGCAATTCTTACAAGTCCAGGAAATAAATATCAGTTAGTTGATAAAGGAAATGGAGTTTGGGAAGTAAAAGTAGATTCAAATAATCCAATGGATGTTAAAGATAAATTACTTTTAACAAATGTTAAAAATGGTTCTGGATGGGTTGATTTAAAAATCACAGCAACAGCTACAGAAGGTGGTGAAAGTTGTGATAATGGAAAATCTAAAGATTCAGTAGCTAGTGATGCAACGGTTTATGGGGTTGGAGAGAGTAACCAAGTTTGTATGGAAGAGTTTAAATATAATCTTGTAATTACACTTGATAACTCAGGAAGTATGAATGGAACACCTATGACTTTAGCAAAAGCTGCTATGGTTAATTTAGTAAATAAATATACACAATTAGGTGATGTAAAAGTACTATTAAATGTATTTAATAATTATGGTGAGATAAAAGGAGTTTGGGTAAGCCCAACTGAAGCAATTAGCTTAATCAATGGAATAACTGCTGGTGGTGGAACAAACTATGATGATGCATTATTAAAAAATATTGCTACATTAAATAGTAATCCAGCTCCACTAGATGGAAAAACTATCTCTTATTTTGTAAGTGATGGTAATCCAACATTTAGAATGGAAAAAAATTCTAATGGAGTATGGGTACAAAAAGGAAATGGTTCTGCTACTGAGTATGTTACTAAAGCAATATCAGACCAATGGAAGAATTTAGATATTGATAAATCTTATGCAATTGGAATTGGAACAAATGAACTAAATACTCACTTAAATAATGTTTCAAGTGATGTAACAATTATTTCAAATGCAAATCAATTAAGCGATGCGTTAGAAGGAACTGTTCAAGAACTAATATATACAGGAACAGTTTCTGATAATATTATTGGTGGAGATGGAGCTATAAAAATCGATAGCATAGTTGTAGATGGTATAGTTTATACTAAATCTACATTCCCAGCAAATGGGGTAATTACAGGAAATAATAAGATTAAATTGACATTTGATTTTACAACTGGAGAGTATAAATACTATGCAAAATCATCTAAATTTAGTGTAGAAGATGTTGGATTTAAAGTAAATGCAAGTGATTCTAATGGAGATTTAACTTCATTTGATGTTGGATTAAAAGTTAAAGTTGCTACAGAGGTTATGGCTCCAACAGCGAGTATTGATGTAATAAATACTTCTACTATAGATTATAAAAATGCTACAGTAACAACAAAAGGTTATACACTTGAAGCATATAATCTAAATGGAACTAAAGGTGAAATATCTATAGTTGCGGGAACAAATGTTTCAGGATTTGGTGTAAAAGGTGCTTCTTCAGGAGATGAATCTGAAATTGGATATTTAAATGGTAAGTCAGAAGAATTGAGAGTTAAATTTGATAATAAAGTTACAGATGTAAATGTTAAATTCTCTTGGTTAGCTTCAAGTGAAACTGCAAAAATTTCATTCTATAAAGATGGAGTTTTAGTTGGAACTACAACACAAAAAGGTTTAACAGATACTATAGATGGACCATTTAACTTAAAACCTTCAAATGGCTCTTTATTTGATGAAATAAGATTCTCTGGAAATGGGACAAATGATGACTATATCATTCACTCTATAGAGTACAGTGAAGTTGTAGTAGACAATGGGGGAGTAATTACAGATGAAGTTTATAATGTTAATTTTGAAGCAGCATTAACAGGAGATAAAGGAACTTTAAGTGTAACAATAAGTAATGTTCCAGATGGTGCAAGTTTTGATTTACCAAATATGAAGAATTTAGGAAATGGTGTTTGGGAAGTTACAATTTCAGAAGATGATAAATCAATTGATTATAGTAATGTAAAAATGACTGTTCCAGCTGGTACAAACTATGTTGATTTAAAAATCACTGCAACAGCTACAGGAGATACAAATTGTATTCTTCCTGAAAACACAAAAACAGCAATAGACAGTGATGCAACACTTTATGCTGTAAGTGAGTCTGAACAAGCTAAGATGAATGCATTTAAATACAATTTAGTATTAACTATTGATAACTCTGGAAGTATGAATGGGAATCCTATAACTTTAGCAAAAGCTGCTATGGTTAATTTGGTAAATAAATATACACAATTAGGAGATGTTAAAGTATTCTTAACAACATTTAGTAATACAGCAGAAATTAAGGGAGTTTGGGTAGATGCAGCAAAAGCAGTAGAGTTAATAAATAAAATTTCTACAATAAATATGACAAACTATGATGATGCTTTATTAAAAGTTATAGGTGCAATGAATAGTACACCAGTTCCATATAATGATGGTAAAACTATCTCTTATTTTGTAAGTGATGGTTTACCAAATTATGGAATGACTAAAAATTCTAAAGGGGAATGGGTAATAAAATCAAATGCAAATAGTGTAAATGCAGAATTATCTAGCCAATATAAGAATTTAAATTTTGATAAATCTTATGCAATTGGAATAGGAACAAGTGCTTTAAATACACACTTAAATGCAGTATCAAATGATGTAACAATTATTTCTAGTGCTACACAATTGAGCCAAACTTTAGAAGATACAGTTCAAGAGCTTTTAGTTGAGGGTAATTTCTTAGATAATGTTATTGGTGGAGATGGAAAAATCACAGCTGATACTATTACATTTGAAGGAAAAGTATATACAAAAGATACATTCCCATCAAACGGAATAGTTGCAGGAGATAATCATATCAAGCTAACAATTGATTTTGAAACAGGAGATTATAGATACTATGCTAAATCTTCTAAGTTTACAGAAGAGACAAAAGTATTTACAGTTGAAGCAAGTGATAACAATGGAGATAAAGTTAAATATGATATTGAGGCTGATGTTAAAGTTGTTACAGGAAAAGCTGAAAATGTTCAACAACTAATGGGAGATGATATTGATTTAACAAAAGTTATTACAAAAACAACAGATGTGATAGACCTTGAAAACTCTAGTACAACAGATAAGTTAAAAGTTGATTTACAAGATATTCTTGATTTAAATAAACAACAACTTATAATAAAAGGTGATAAAGGCGATATTGTTGAGTTAGATAAAAATGATTGGACACAAAGTGGAAATCAAAAAATTGATGGTAAAGATTACAAAGTTTATTCACATAACAGCAATGTTAAACTTCTGATTGATGATGATATAGATACACACAATATCTAATAAAATATAAGTGAAGATTTTTCTTCACTTATATAAAATAGGGAAAATATGCGACAAACAAAAATTGAAGATTTTTTAGAACTAGAAAGAAGAATAGAAGAAGAAGTAAATAAAAGTAGAGAGAAAGATAAAATACTTTTTCAACAAGCAAAATTAGCTTCACTTGGTGAAATGATAGGAAATATTTCTCATCAGTGGCGACAACCACTAATGGAGATAAATTCCGTATTTTTACCAATTGAGGCTAAAATCATTTTAAATAAAAAAGTAGAATATAGTGAGATTTTGGAAGCTATTGAGAAATTAAATAGTATTACAAAATTTATGTCTGATACTATTGATGATTTTAGAGACTTTTTCTCAACAGATAAAGAGAAAATACAATTTAATCTTCTTGAACAGATAAATTCAACTGTAAATATTATAAGTGCATCACTAAAAGCAAATGATATAAAACTAGATATTATTTTACAAAAGAACCCAGAGCTTATTGGCTATAAAAATGAGTATTCTCAAGTTTTAATAAATATTATAAACAATGCAAAAGATGAGCTAATAGCAAGAAAAATAGAAAATCCATATATAAAAATTACTATTTATGAAGAGAATGATTTAATCTACACAATAATAGAAGATAATGCAGGTGGTATAAAAGTAAAACCAATAGACAAGATATTTGAGCCATTTTTTACATACAATAAACAAAATGGTTCTGGAATTGGTCTTTTTATGTCAAAGTTGATAATAGAACAAAATATGTATGGAAAAATAAGTGCTAGAAATAAAAAAGCTGGTGCTTGTTTTGAAATCATTCTTCCAAAAAATTAAACACTATTTCGATATAATCCAAGATAATCAAAAATAATCAAAATAAATTCTCAAAATTAGGATAATTATGTCAAAAGAACTATTACAAAAACAAGCAGATACTATTAGATTTTTAGCTGCTGATATGGTACAAAGAGCAAATTCTGGACACCCTGGAGCTCCTATGGGATTGGCTGATATTGCAACAGTTTTAAGTAAACACTTAAATGTAAACCCAGCTGATGAAAAGTGGCTAAATAGAGATAGATTGGTTTTTAGTGGTGGACATGCTACTGGACTTGTTTATTCACTTCTTCATCTTTGGGGATTTGATGTATCTATAAATGATATGAAAAACTTTAGACAATCAGGTTCAAAAACACCAGGGCATCCTGAATATGGTCATACTCACGGAATTGAGATAACAACAGGACCATTAGGTCAAGGAATAGCAAATGCAGTAGGTTTTGCAAGTGCAGCAAAATATGCTCAAAATTTGTTAGGGAAAGATGTAATAAATCATAAAGTTTACTGTCTTTGTGGAGATGGAGATTTACAAGAGGGAATTTCGTATGAAGCCTGTGCAACTGCTGGACATTTAAAACTTGATAATTTAGTTATCATCTATGACTCAAATAATATTACAATAGAGGGAGATACAAGTATTGCTTGGAGTGAAAATGTTAAAAAAAGATTTCAGGCTATTGATTTTGAAGTATTAGAAATAGATGGACACAATTTTGATCAAATTGATAAAGCATTAATTCAAGCAAAAAATGCAACTCAACCTGTGTTGATTATCGCAAAAACTGTAATAGCAAAAGGTGCAGTTACTTTAGAGGGAAGTCATCACTCACATGGAGCTCCTCTAGGAGTTGATGAGATAAAACAAGCAAAATTAAAAGCTGGATTTGACCCTGAAGTTGATTTCTTTGTAAGTGCTGAAGTAAAAGGTGCTTTTGATAAATTAATTATTGGTTCAACTTCGCAAAATGCTTGGAATGATAGTTTAAGCTCTGATATTAAGAAAAAAATAGAAGAGTTACAAAATCCAGATTTTGATAGTGTTATTTACCCAACTTTTGAAGAGGGAAGTAGTGTTGCTACAAGAGATTCAAACCATAAAATATTAAATGCAATTGCTGCATCAATTCCAGGATTTTTAGGTGGAAGTGCTGATTTGGCTCCATCAAATAAAACAGAGCTAAAAGGTATGGGAGATTTTCCAAATGGAAGAAATATCCACTTTGGAATAAAAGAACACTCAATGGCAGCTATAACAAATGCTATGAATTTATACGGATTATTTAGAGTTTATAGTGCGACATTCTTTGTTTTCTCTGATTATTTAAAACCAAGTGCTAGAATTGCAGCACTTGCAAGTATTCCACAACATTTTATTTGGACTCACGATAGCATTGGAGTTGGAGAGGATGGACCAACACACCAACCAATAGAGCATTTATCACAATTTAGAGCTTTACCAAACTTCTATACATTTAGACCAGCAGATGCAAATGAAAATATTGATTCGTGGAAAGTTGCTCTTAAAATGAAAGCTCCAACTGCATTTGTTTGTTCAAGACAAGGACTAAAAGTTTTAAAAGATGAAAAAGCTTATGGAGATGTTTCAAATGGTGGATACTTACTAAAACAAAGAGAAAATGCAAATATTACAATAATGGCAAGTGGAAGTGAAGTTATACTTGCACTTCAAACAGCATGTGCTTTGGAAAAAAATGGGATAATTGCAAATATAGTTTCTGTTCCTTGTTTTGATTTACTTTTAGAGCAAAGTAAAGAGTATATAAATAAAATTATTGATCCAAAAACAAGAGTTTATGCAGTTGAAGCTGCACGAGGGCTAGAATATTATAAATATGCAGATGTTGTATTTGGAATGGATAGTTTTGGAGCTAGTGGGAAAGCTGAAGTTTTATTTGATGAGTTTGGATTTACAATAGAAAAACTTCAAGCAAAAATAGAAGAAGATTTTAAAAATAACAAATAAAAAAAGAGGGGAGATGTTTTCTCTTCTCTTTTTATAAAACTACTTAAACTTAGGAAAACTCTTGAAAGAGACACTTTTTGTATATGGCACACTTATGCCAAATTGCCCAAATGCTTATGTTTTAGAGAATATTGTAGGAAAATTTGTCCCAGCAACTGTAAAAGGAAAGCTAATAGATGCTGGTTGGAGTGCAGGAATGGGCTATCCTGGAATTAGGCTTGAAATGGGAAATGACACAATTCACGGCTTCTTATTTTACTCTGATAATTTAATAAACCACTGGGAAAAGCTAGATATTTTTGAGGGTGAAGAGTTTATACGAATGCCAGTTGTTGCAACTAGAGATGATAATGAACTTGAAATTGAGACTTTTATTTACACTCTAAAAGATGAAATACTAGAGGATGATGTAAACTATTAAATAAAAGTGAAATTTTTTTCTATAAATATTTAATATAAACATATCAATATATCTTGATATATAAAGATATTTTTTGTTATACTTCAAAAATTACAAAAAAGAGGTAAAATGAAAAAAGTTTTGATATTGTGTACAGGAAACTCTTGTCGAAGTATTATTGCTGAAGCATTAATAAATAGCAAACTAAATGGAGTTATTGCAGATAGTTCAGGAGTAAAAGCTAGTGGAAAAGTAAATCCTAATGCTAAAAAACTTTTAGAAGAAAAAGGGATTTGGAATCATAATTATCATAGCAAAACTATTGATAAGGTGATAAATAACAATTATGATTTAGTTGTAACAGTTTGTGACCATGCAAACGAAACTTGTCCAATGTTTCCTAAAGCTGTAAAAGTTATTCATGTTGGATTTGAAGATCCAGATGGAAAAGGTTTTGAAGCATTTGAAGCTACATACAAAGAGATTGAGGAAATTTTACTTCCAAAAGTAGTTGAGGCTTTAAAATAATAATGATAAATATATCAATTTTTTGGCACTTTTTTATCTTAGGTCTTTTTAGTTTTGGAGGACCAATATCTCATATTGGTTATTTTAGGAAAAAATTTGTTGAAGAATTAAAGTGGCTAAATGATGAAGAGTTTTCTAAAATCGTAGCACTTAGTCAGTTTTTACCAGGACCTAGCTCTTCTCAAGTTGGCTTTACAATAGGATTAAAAAAAAGTGGAATGATTGGTGCAATATTAGCTTTTATTGCATTTACAACTCCATCTTTTTTACTTTTATATTTAGCTGCAACTTTTCAAAATATATATGAAAATAGTAGTGTTATTTATGCTTTGATGAGTGGATTAAAACTATTTGCTGTGGTAATTGTTGCAGATGCAACTTTTAGTATGTTTAAGACACTTTGTAAAACTGCTTTAAGTAAAATAATTTTTGTTTTTGCAACTCTATTTTTGATTTTTAATCAAAGTTTTTTTAGTCAAATTTTAGTTTTAGTGGTTTCTGGTTTAGTAGCTCTATTTTTTATAAAAGAGAAAGATAGTAATAAAATGAAATATGAAAAACCATATATTTTACCTTTATTTATCTTTTTCATTTTATTGATAATTTTACCATTTTTTGCAAATCAAGATAAATTATTAAGTCTATTTAACTCTTTTTATCAGGTTGGAAGTTTGGTTTTTGGAGGAGGGCATGTTGTTCTTCCTTTGATTAAAAGCAATATAAATATAGATGAAAATAGTTTTTTAGTTGCTTACTCACTAGCTCAAGCAGTTCCAGGACCTATGTTTACTATTGCTTCATATATTGGAGTTGTCGCTTTTGAAGAATCACCATTTTTAGGTGCAATTATATCAACATTTGCAATTTTTTTACCAGGATTTCTTTTGATTTTAGCTTTTTACAAAAGCTTTGAAAGTTATTCAACAAATCCTACTATTTCAAAAATTCTTATGGGAATAAATGCAAGTGTAGTTGCAATATTGTTTAGTGTTTTAATTACAATTGTTATCCCAAGTGGAATTTTAAATATTTATGATTTATTCTTTGCAATACTTGGATTTTTTGTGATTAGAAAATTTAAAATATCTGTATTACTTTTGATTTTATTTTATTGTGTATATGGATTTATAGGAAGTTTATATGTTTGATTGGTTGGTAAATTTAAGCTCTATATTTGTATTTGATATATTAGGATTTGTAAAAGGTACTCAACTTGGGGATGCTGTACATTTTTTTATATTTGATACAGTAAAAATATTTATATTGCTAATAAGCATAATATACTTTATTACATTTATACAAAGCTATTTTCCATTGGAAAAAATAAGAGTTTATTTAAGTGGGAAAAGTAAAATTGTAGGACATATTTTAGCTGGAATATTTGGAATAATAACTCCTTTTTGTTCATGTAGTGCAATACCACTTTTCTTAGGATTTTTACAAGCTAGAATTCCTTTAGGTGTAGCTTTTACATATTTAGTTTCAGCACCACTTAGTGATCCTGTTGTATTTGCTTTGTTAGCTTCAATATTTGGATTTAAAGTAGCAATACTTTATGTAGTTTTTGGAGTAATTATATCAATTATAGCTGGTCTTATTATTGGTGCTATGAAAATGGAAAAAGAGGTTTTAATTGAAGTTAAACCTTTAGATAATATAAGTTACACTGATGATAAAACTTTATTTAAACATAGAGCTAAAGAGTCATGGTATTACTCTATTGATATATTTAAAAAAATATATTTATATATAATAATTGGAGTGGGTGTTGGTGCATTTATTCATGGATATATTCCTGCTGATTTTATTGCAAAATATGCAGGTGGAGATGTTTGGTATGCTCCAATAATTGCAGTTCTTGCTGGAATTCCTATGTACTCAAATGAATTGGGAGTTTTACCAATTATTGAAGTATTGACTCAAAAAGGTGTTTTGATAGGAACAGCAATATCTTTTATGATGGCAGTAGTTGCTCTAAGTCTTCCTGAAGCTATGATTTTAAAAAGAATATTATCTATAAAATTAATAGCAATATTTTTTAGTATCGTTGGTTTTTCAATACTTATTGTTGGATATTTATTAAATTATTTAGTAGGATAAAATGATTGGAAATTTAGGAATATTTTTTATTGCAGCTTTTTTTGAAATATTAGGATGTTTTGCATTTTGGTTATATTTTAGAGCTGAAAAAACTCCTTGGTGGATAGCTTTGGGAGTTATTTCTTTGATTCTTTTTGCTTATGTTTTGACAAAAATTGATGTAGAACATGCAGGAAGAGTTTATGCAATTTATGGAGGTATTTATATAGTAGCTTCTTTATTGTGGTTGATTTTTATTGAAAAAGAGAGTTTTAATCGTTGGGATATAATTGGCGCAGGTATTTGTATTCTAGGTGCAAGTATTATATTAATTGGAAATCAAAAATAGGATAAAAGATGAAAATAGAGATTTTGGGAACAGGTTGTACAAAATGTAAGGCTTTAGAAGAAGTTGTAAAAAAAGCAGTTGCACAAATTGGTGGATTTCACGAAGTTAAAAAAGTAGAAGATATAGTTGAGATTATGAATTATGGTGTTATGAGTACTCCAGCTTTGGTTGTTGATGGTATTGTTAAAAGTAGTGGAAAATTATTAAGTATTGATGAAATTATTAATTTATTAAAAGGAAAATAGTGGATAATTTTTTACAAACAATAGGTGCTATAAATGATGAAACTAGAGTTAAAATATTGAATTTTATAAATACTCATAAAGAAGTTTGTGTTTGCGATATTGAAAGCTCATTTGATATGATTCAATCAAGAGTTTCAAGACATTTAAAAATATTAAGAGATGGTGGATTTTTAAAAGTTGAAAGAAGAGGAAAGTGGGCATATTATAGTATTAAAGCTCCACTTGATATTTTTAGACAAGAGATTTTAAAAGAGATTAGCTATTTAAAACTAGAAATTCCAGAGCTAAAAAGAGCTTGTGAAATATGATTTTACCACTATCTATTTTTTTAATCACACTTTTATTTGTAATAATTCAGCCAAAAAATATAAAAATAGGTACAAGTGCAGTTATTGGAGCTATTTTTGCCCTGCTTTTTGGTGTTGTAGATTTTGCCGATGTTATAGAGGTTTCAAAAATAGTTTGGGATGCAACTTTGGCATTTATTGGGATTATTATTCTATCTTTGGTTTTAGATAAAATTGGCTTTTTTGAGTGGTGTGCTTTGAAAATGGCAAAGTTTTCAAAAGGAAGTGGAACAAAAATGTTTATCTACTCAATAATTTTGGGAAGTTTAGTTTCAGCACTCTTTGCAAATGATGGAGCAGCACTTATTTTAACTCCAATAATCCTAGCAAAAATGAGAGTTTTGCAACTAAATCTTAAAACTATTGTGGCATTTTTATTAGCAAGTGGATTTATAAGTGATAGTGCATCTTTACCTTTTGTGTTTTCAAATCTTACAAATATTGTAACAGCAAACTATTTTCAAATAGGCTTTTTGGAATATTTTTTAAATATGTTTGTACCATTTTTGGTTAGTGTTTTTGTTTCAATATTGGTTTTATATCTAATTTTGAAAAAAGATATTCCAAAAATTGTAGATATAAATCTTTTGCAAGAGCCAAAAAGTGTTATAAAAAATATTAAACTATTTTACTTTTCGTGGGTATTTTTGGCTTTTTTACTATTAAGCTATTTTTTAAGCGATATTTACAAACTTCCTATCTCTTTTTTTGCTCTTGGAGGTGCTTTAATTTTTCTTTTTATTGTAAATTTAGCAAAAAGTGTAAAAGCAAAAGAGATTTTAAAAGATACTCCGTGGCAAATTGTTTGGTTTAGTATTGGGCTTTATATTGTTGTATATGGCTTGAAAAATGCTGGGCTTACAGATGAATTATCACAAATTTTAAACTATTTAGCACAAAAAGGTGAAGCTGTTGCTGTTTTAGGAACAGGTTTTATAGCAGCATTTTTGAGTGCTTTTATGAATAATATGCCAACAATTATGATTATGGATATAGCTTTAAAAGATATTGGAAGTAGTTCAATGATTTATGCAAATATTATTGGGTGTAATCTTGGACCAAAAATGACTCCTTTTGGAAGTTTAGCAACACTTCTTTGGCTTTATGTTTTGGAGAAAAAAGGGGTAAAAATCTCTTTTGCAACTTATAGTAAGTTTGGATTTATTGTTACAATTCCAGTTTTATTTGTAGTATTACTAAGTTTATAAGGATAATTTGTGATAAAAGAGTTTAGCTTATATTTTTTAGCAGCATTTTTTGAAATACTTGGTTGTTATAGTTTTTGGTTATATTTTAAACTAGATAAATCTTACTATTTTTTTGTTCTTGGTTTTGTTTCTTTGATAACTTTTGCATATTTACTAACTCGTGTAAATTTGGAGTTTGCAGGAAGAGCTTATGCAATTTATGGTGGAGTTTATATTATATCTTCACTTTTTTGGCTATATTTTGTGGAGAAACAAGAGTTTAATAGGTGGGATATAGTAGGCTCTTTAGTAGTTTTTATAGGAGTTGCAATAATTTTATTTGGTAATCAAAAAGCTTAGAAATTATTTAATCTCAAAGCTATTTGAGTACTCTCTATCATTATAAATTATTTTAAAATTCCAAATACCTTTTTCCCTTCCATCAAGGTATCTAAAATCATAAGCTGAACTATCTCCTGCAGGAACTACTATATCTCTTGTTCTGCTTATCTCTTCATTTGGATTTATCCATTTTATAGAGATTGTTTGGTCTTCTGCTGGGTCAATTATTACTTCAAATTTACATAAAATCGAATTTTCATCTTCTAAAACTAAGCATTCAACTTTTGGGTTATATTCAATACTTTTTTCACTTTCAATTGCAAAAAGTGAGATTGCAAATAAAGGTAAAATCAAATATTTTATCATTTTCATTCCTAATTATTTTTTTAATTCTATTTAAACTTTTCTAATTTATTTTATAAAAACAACAATAAGTTAAAGTAGATTCTAATCAATGTTTATATTTTTCCCAAATAGCTACTTGATTAAAATTTGCACGATTTTTTAAGATTTCAAAAGGTTTATATTCCTCTTTATATCCCATAGAGTGATGTTTATCTATCCAATATCCTAAATAAATGTATGGAATATCTAACTCCTTAGCTATTTTTATTTGGCTTAAAATAGAAAATTTACCAATAGATAAATAGTCATAATCATGGTCATAAAAACAGTATATAGCGGAGATAGATTCAGGTAAAACATCTACTAAGGCAACACCTATTAGATTGTTGTCTCTTACATATAAAAACTCTTTTGCAAATTCTGTATTTCCATCTACATAAGATTTTATATAGTCATTAACTTCAATAGGGCTATATGGCCAAGCTTTTTTTTCATTCATAAAACTATGATATTTATCATAAAGTTTTAAATGCTCTTTTGTAACACTTGGTGGTCTTATGTATAGTTTTGTATCTTTATTTTTGTTTAAAACTCTTTTTTGAGATTTTGAGAATTCAAAATTTTTTACATCAATTCTCATAGATACACATTTTGTACAAGATTTACACTCTGGTACAAAATGGATTTTCCCAAATCTTCTCCAACCTCGTTCTAGCTTTTTTTGATAATCTTCAATATCACAATTATTAAGGTATTGATACCTCATATCTGATATTTCATCACTAAAATATGAGCAAGTACGATTTTCTTCAAAAAACTCTAAATCTTGATTAAAAATATGCATTTAGCTATTTATCTTATCTTTAATCTCTTTTGCAAGAGAAGATATTTTTTTAATTTTTTCATTATTGTTTAAACTATCATCTAGTAGATGTTTTACAAAAGCACTTCCAACAATCACACCATCAACATTTTTTGATTTTTCTTGACAAGTTTTTTCATCTACCCCAAAACCAATATATAAAGGAGTATTTGTAAACTCTTTTACACTACTAATAATTGAGCTTAAATCTTCACTTTTACCACTTCCTGTAATTCCAGCATAAGCAACCATATAGATAAATTTTTGAGAGTTTTCTACTAGCATTTTTATTCTATCTTTTGGGCTTGTTGGTGCTACAAAAGTTATATTTGTTTTGTTGTATTTTTTAAAAAGTGGCTCATATTTTTGTGCCATTTCAAAAGGAAGGTCAGGAATGATTGTTCCAGATACACCAAACTCTTCTGCTTTTTTCAAAAACTCTTCCATTCCATAGTGATAAAATGGGTTCATATACCCCATCCATAAAGTATCTACATCTTTTGCGATTTTTTGCGAAACATAGAATAAATCTTCTAATTTAAAACCTTGTTTTAATGCAAGTAAGTTTGCTTTTTCAATAACTGGACCATCAGCAACAGGATCAGAGAAAGGAACTCCTAGTTCAAGAGTATCAACTCCACTATCTTTTAAAGAGTATGCTAAATCTATTGTAAATTCGTTGTTTGGGAAAGAAGTAGTAATATATGCAACTAATTTTTTCAAAATAATAATCCTATTTTTTAAATTGGATAGATTTTATCCAAAACCGAATTAAAATATATTTTTGGCTATAATCAAAACTAATTGAATTTAGGATTTTTAATATGAGTATAATTAAACACAATTTTGAAAAAATGAATATAACAAAGATAAAAGAGGCTAAAAATAAGTACAAATTAACAGTTATTACAGCCTATGATGCACTATTTGCGAATTTGTTTAAAAATAGTGCTGATATGATTTTGGTTGGTGATAGTTTAAATATGAGTTTTGCTGGAGAAAATGATACTTTAAGTGCCACTTTAGAGCAGATGATTTACCACACAAAAGCTGTTTGTGCAGGGGCAAAAGATGCTTTTGTGATTACAGATATGCCATTTGCAACTTATATAAATAAAGATATTGCACTAAAAAACTGTGCAAAAGTTTATCAAGATACAAATGCAAGTGCCGTTAAAATAGAGGGTGGTGAAGATAAAGCTGAAATAATTAAGCATTTAACTAGCAACTCAATAGCCGTTATGGCACATATTGGACTTATGCCACAATATGTAAGAAGTGAGGGTGGTTATAAAGTAAGAGGAAAAACAAAAGAAGATGAAGAACAGTTAATTCGTGATGCACTTGCAGTTGAAAAAGCTGGAGCTTTTGCTATTGTTATTGAAGGTGTCCTAAGTGATGTTGCAAAAAAAATCTCTCAAAGTGTAAAAATACCAACTATTGGAATAGGTGCTGGAAAAGACACAGATGGGCAAGTTTTAGTTTGGTCTGATATGCTAGGCTTTTTTGAAGAGTTTAAACCAAAATTTGTAAGACACTATTTAAACGGTGCAGAACTTGTTAAAAATGCTGTAAATCAATATAGAGAAGATGTACAAAATCAAAGTTTTCCAAGCATTAAAGAAGAATATTAATGCAAAGATTAGTTGAAGTAGAAACTGTATCTTTTGAAGAAGAAAACAGTGAACAAAGCTTAAGACCTTCAAATTGGGATGATTATATAGGGCAAGAGAAAATCAAAAAAAACTTAAGAGTTTTTATTGATGCATCTAAAAAAAGAGCTGAAGCACTTGACCATATACTTTTTTATGGACCTCCAGGATTAGGAAAGACAACTCTTTCATATTTAATCTCAAATGAGATGAATACGAATATCAAGGTAACAGCAGGACCCATGATTGAAAAAAGCGGAGATTTAGCAGCAATTTTAACAAACCTTGAAGAGGGAGATATTTTATTTATAGATGAAATTCACCGTTTAAGCCCTGCTGTTGAAGAGATTTTATATCCAGCGATGGAAGATTATAGGCTTGATATAATTATTGGTAGTGGACCTGCAGCTCAAACTGTAAAAATTGATTTACCAAGATTTACACTAATTGGTGCAACAACAAGAGCTGGAATGCTTTCAAATCCGCTTAGAGAGAGATTTGGAATGCACTTTAGAATGCAGTTTTATACACACGAAGAACTAGCAAAAATCATTCAAAAAGCATCAATAAAACTAGGAATTGTTTGTGAAAATGATGCAGCTTTAGAGATGTCGCAAAGAAGCAGAGGAACTCCTAGAGTTGCTTTAAGACTTTTAAGAAGAGTGAGAGATTTCTCACAAGTTGCTGGGGATAAATCAATAGTTTTAAAAACTTGCCAATATGCACTAAATGAGCTAGGAATAAATGAAAATGGTTTTGATGAGATGGATATAAATCTTCTTGAGCTTCTTATTTCAAATAGAGGAAAACCAATGGGACTTTCAACTATAGCTGCAGCTTTAAGTGAAGATGAAGGCACAATAGAAGATGCAATAGAGCCTTATTTACTAGCAAATGGATATATAGAAAGAACTGCAAGGGGAAGAGTTGCTAGTATAAAATCTTATGAGATGTTTAGATTAACTCCACCAAAACAAAAATTTGATGATGAGCAAGGAAGCTTATTTTGAAACCAGCATATTTTTTAATAGCACTTGCTTTAGTTTTACTATTTTTTTTGGTAGAACTATTTAATCCATTTTTAAAAGCAATAATTGTTTCAATTCTGCTTACAATTTCGACTAGTTCATTAACTTTGAAAATAGAGAGAAATTTAAAAAATAGAGTATTGGCTACAGTATCGATTACTTTGGGAATGACAGCACTATTTTTTATTCCTATTTTGTATTGCATAATCTCTTTTGCAACATTTTTTAATCAAGTAGATCAAACATTACTCATAAACAATTTAAATGAATCAAAAGAGATAGTAAATGGGATAATTATAGAGTTTCCATTTTTAAATGATTTTTTTAAAAATATTATTTCTCAAATTGATATAGGAAAGAGTGTTCAGCAAATTGTATCAATAAGTACATTTTTGGGTAAGAATTCTGCAAAATTTATGTTTGATATGATTATGATTTTAATATTTTTCTTCTTCTTTACACTATATTCAACAAAAATAGCAAAATTTGTAAAAGAGTTAATTCCTATAAAAAATGATGATGCAAATATTCTTTTTAATGAATCTTCAAGTGTTATGAGTGTAGTTTTTTACTCTATTTTGGTAACTGCTATTTTTGAAGGTTTCTTGTTTGGGGTTTTCCTTAAATTCTTTGGATATGATGCCCTTTTATTTGGAGTTTTATATGGTTTTGCATCTTTAATTCCAGTTATTGGTGGAGTTATTATGTGGTTACCACTTGCAATTTATGAAGGAACAACAGGTTCAATTACAAATGCAATAGCAATAGCTTTATACTCAATAATTGTTATCTCTTTAATAGCAGATACTTTTATAAAACCACTAATCATAAACTACATAAATAAAAAAGTTGTAAAAACACCAACAAAAATAAACTCTTTAATAATCTTCTTTGCAATAGTTGCAGGGCTTTCAACATTTGGTTTTTGGGGAATGATTATTGGACCTGCATTAGTTAGCCTATTTATATCTATTATGTTCTTACTGAAAAAATATTCTGGTAATTTAAAATAGTTTTTTTTCATATTTCTTTTAAAAAAGGTTAAAATTTAAATAAATTTTAATCTTTGATATATTATGATACTCATTATCATTTCTAAAAAGGAAAAACTTTGTGTAACAATATTCTTTTAAGCAACAAACTAAGTCTTAAGGATTCAAAAGATGTTTTTGATGGATTACTTGCTGCAAATCAGTGGGAAACTATTATAAAACTATTTAGGTTAAATATCTTAGATATTAACTATAGAGATTGTAAGGGAAGAAATATCTTATATTTTGCGATTTTAAATAAAAGATATGAATATATTAGAGATTTGTTTGATTTAAGAGTTAGCTCTCAAGTAAATTTTCACCTAAATGCACTTAACTTTTCTGTTTGTTTAGACGATACAAAAGCTATTGAGATACTACTAAAATGCGGTTTAGATATAGATTCTCTTGATGAAATAGGTAGTTCAGCTTTGATTTACTCTATTTTGTATAACAAAAGAAGAAGTAGAGATTATCTGCTTGTAAATGGTGCAAATGTGGAACTTGAGGATTTTATGGGAAATTGTGCAAAAGATTTATTAAAAAGATAGATATTGCTTTGAGATTAAATCTCAAAGCAATATTAACTTAACCAATAGAACTCTCTATTTTATTTGGGTTATCTAAAGCATATTTGAATTTTTCCATATCTACTTTTTTATCCCAAACACCTACAACAACAGCTGCAACTGCATTTCCACAAAGATTTCCAACGGCTCTTAATTCACTCATAAATTTATCAACTCCAAGTAAAACAGCAACAGTAACCATAGGAATAGCTCCACCCATAGCACCAAGTGTTCCAGCAAGAACTATAAATCCACTACCAGTAACTCCAACAGCTCCTTTTGATGTAAGCATTAAAATAACAATTATAAATAGTTGTTGTTCAATAGTTAAAGGAAGATTAAATGCTTGTGATAAGAATATTATTGATAAAGCAAGATATATATTTGTACAATCAAGATTAAATGAATAACCTGTTGGTAAAACTAAACCAGTAACAGATTTATTAACCCCAGCAGCTTCAAGTCTTCTCATAAGTGGTGCAAGTGCTGATTCACTTGAACTTGTAGCAAATACAATAAGAACCTCTTTTTGAATATATCTCATAAATTTAAAGATATTAATTTTAAAGAAAGCTGTAATAATTCCTAAAATAACAAAAACAAATGCCAAAACAGAAACAAGCATAACAAGAAGTAAACTACCCATTTGAATAAGTGAACCTATACCAAATTTACCAATTAAAAATGCCATAGCACTAAAACTTGCAAGTGGAGAGAACCACATAATAAAAACTAGAATTTTAAAGAAAAAGTTTTGTGCAACTTCAACTGGTTTTAAAATTTTTGGTTTATGTTTCCCACCAAATAAAGATACTAAAACTGCTATTGTTAAAGCCATAACTAAAACTTGTAGAGTTTGACCTGTTAAAAATGGAGTTATTGGGTCTGTTGGAATTGCATTTTTCATAATCTCCCAAATATCTCCAACCTTATCTGGATCTACACTTGTATATTTTTCTACACTTTTTGCATCAAGTGCTGAAACATCCAAGTTCATTCCATCTCCTGGTCTAAACCAGTTTCCAAAAATAACACCAATAGCCAAAGCAAAAGTACTTACAATCTCAAAATAGATAAATGCCTTAAATCCAAGGCTTCCAAGCTCTTTTAAGTTTTCAAGACTTACAATTCCATAAATAATTGTAAGAAAAATAATTGGTCCAACAAGCCACTTTAAGATTTTAATAAACCAGTCAATTCCAGGTTTTGCTTCAACTCCTAGAGTAGGATTTATATAACCTACGATAATTCCTGCGATTATTCCAAGAATAACCCAAAAGGCTAGACTTTTTAAAGTATAGTCCACCCATTTTCTTTTCTTAATTGATTCTTCCAAAGTTTGCGTCCTTTTTTTGAATAAGATTAAATTATATCTAAAAAAGGTTAAATTATATTTACCAAAAATTACAAGTAGTTTTAATAAGAAGTTTAGCTTGTAAGAATTTCTAAGATTGTTGCAATATTTTGGTGAAAATTTTTATTCTTTTCTATAAGTAGTAAATCTTTTGTAAAACCCTTTGTTGTAATAAGTTTTGCACTTTCAATATCAATATTATAATCATCAAAAACCTTTGCAATATAGGCAAAAAGCCCTTTTTGGTCTTTTGTATTTATCTTCATTGAAGCTAAAGTATCACTATGATTTAGGTCGATTTTTATATCATTTTTTAAAATCATTGGTTTTTTCAAATTTATAGATTTGCTCATATCAAAAGATGAGTTAATAATTTCCTCTATTAAATAGAGTTCTTCTTCTAAAGCTGGTTTTGAAAATGAGATTTCAAAGGCTTTTTTCTCATCATAAAGTTTAAAAATATTCATACTATTCATATCTAAATATTGTAATTTTCCAAGCAAATAACCAAGATTTAAAGGTATTTTTCTAATAATTCTAAGCTTCAAATACTCATCATTTATAATTTTAAAAATATATGTTTCAACATCTTTTGATTTGATTGCAATATCCAAAATATCTTCACTTTTGAGCCTTAAAAATATTTGGTTTGAAGCTATTTGAGGTATTTTTCTTTTTATTGAATTTGGAAGTTTTTGATACTTTTCAAAAGTTTTAATTTTATTTAATCTTACAGCTCTTCTTGAACTCTCTTTTATTAAATCTTTATTTGAAAATGCCAAAATACTTTGATTGTAAAGCTCAAAAAGTAATTTTGATATTGATGAGGTAAAATATTTTTTATCAACAGCACTTATATCGCAATATGTTAAAACATATAAAAGCTCAATCTCTTTTATATTTCTAAAAAGACCAATAAAATTTAATACAGTTTTTTGAGAATAAATATCTTCTGTTGATGCTGTTTTTGACATTTGATTGTGATACTTTACTATGGTTGTAGCAGTTTTTATAAACTCTTCATCAAAATTTAAATATTTTAAAAATCTCTTAAAAATCATCTCACCTAAAATATGATGATCAGTTTTTCTACCTTTTCCAATATCGTGAAATAGACACAAAAGCCTAAGCATTATTTTTTGTTCATTTGTAAATTTTTTATATAAATTTTTTACAAAAACATCTTCTATATTGTATGAAAATTTTAAAGTATTTAAAGTGTGAATATCAACAGGATGAATATGAAAACCATCAAATTGAGCAAGATTTGTAATTTGTTTGAAGCTAGGAATTACAAAATTTATAAGATTTGTATTGTATAAAAGTTTTAAAAAAATATATAAATTAGTATCAGATAAAAGATTAAAAAGCTGTTTTTTATCTATCTCTTCTATTTTTGTTTTACTTGCAAAATATATATAAGTTCTATCAAAATTTTTTATATCTTTAGGAAGATTTAAAAGCTCTTTTAAAAGGGCTTTTAGTCCTATACTTTTTCTATTTATTGGTGTAAAAACGGTATCTTCATAGATATAAATATTTTTCTTAAATCTATAATTTTTTAGTTTTTTTATGCTTTCTTTATCAAAAAATATACTAGAAGATAGTTTTTTTACCATATTTGAACTAAAATTATGAATAGTATGAAGAGCTTGAAAAAGGCTTTTCATAAATAAAAATTCATTTTGAAAATTCATAGCCAAACTTAGTTTTGGCAAAATATCATAAGTTATAATATCTAATTTTTTTTGGGCTATAAAGTGCAAAGTATTTCTTGTTAGAAATACAAAATTTAAAGAGTTTTTATAGTTTCTATACTCTTGTTTATTATAAGATTTTCCTACTAGATATTTTGTTTTTTTTACTCCAAATACTACATTTGCTACCCACCAAAGCATATTTGCTTCTCTTATTCCACCGTATCCATCTTTTAGATTTACTTGCATTGAAAGAGGGTATTTGAGAAGTCTATTTTTATGTTCAAGAAGTTTTTCTTCTAAGAAGGTTTTCTGATTTTCAAGCCTTATTTTTTCAAGTATTTTTTCATAATTTGAGTATAAGTTAAAAGATCCAAAGATAAATCTTGATTCTAAAAGAGAGGTTTTTATAGTAATATCTTCCAGTGATATATTTGAAATATCATCTATTTTTACAACTTTTAAACCAAGATTTAAACCACAATCCCAAGCAAAAGATACAAAATTTTCAATGATTTTTTCGCTATTGTAAGCTTTTATATCTTTGTATAAAATCATAATATCAATATCAGAATATAGACAAAGTTGCTCTCTTCCATAAGAGCCTAAGGCAACAAAACAAATTGGTATTTGGTTTAATGTTGGTTTAAAATCTAAAAAGTGTTTTTCTAAAATAAAATTATATAGTTTAAGTAAAAAATAATCAGTCTCTTTTGTCTGTTTTAAAAAGAATTCTTTTGTTATTTTTATATCTTGTGAAATTAAATAATTTTTATATTCTTCCTTAAATTGCTTTGCAACTTCAAACTCATTTTTAAGATTATTGTGCAATTTTAAACTCTTTTTTCATATTCAAAATAAGGTCTTCTATCTTTTTTTTATCCATCTCATTTTTTGCTTTTTGACTTAATGATAGAAGATTTAAGTGGTATCTTGATAAAAACTTTAAAATATTTGGATGTATTCTTTCACTGTTTTCTATTGATATATTTTCATTTATCATAGCAAGAACTAGTTCATATTTCCCCATAAAAGCAGCATAATTTATTGGTTTTACTCCGTAAATATCAGCAACTTCAACTATTCCTTTATTTATGTTATGAATAAAGTTAAAATATTTTGAAGCATTATTTAAAACAATTAAGTGCATTATATTTCTTCCATTTTTATCTCTTGCGAAGAAATCAGCTTGAAGATTTAAAATCAATTTTATTGTATCTTCACACTTTTGTGTAATAGCAATATGTAAAGGTGTAAAACCATCACTATTTTTTTCATCTATATCAATTCCAGCATTAACTAAAGTTCTAATAGTGTTTAAATATAGTTTTTTATCTTTTATTAAATCCTTATTGTTTTCATCAAGTAATCTAAAAATAATATTATTTCCTGATTTATCTTTTTGATTTAATTTAATTGTTCTTGTTTTTAATATAGCAAATAATTTAAAATTAAAATTTAAAATAGAGCTAAAAAATAGTGGCTCATTTTTATAGTTTAAAGCATTTACATCTATACTAAAATATCTAAAAATTATCTCTAAAATAGTTCTATATTGCCCATTTAATTGGATATGTTTTCTATAATTATCATCTAGCTTTTGGTTATTTTCTATATGTAAAATAATATCTATTAAAATCTCAACAACACTTTTTTTATTTATATTTTTTAGATTTGGGTTTGCGCCTTTGTCAAGAAATGGTTTTATTAACTCTTTATTTCTTATTCCGCCTAAAATAAGATGTAAAAATGGACTAATTCCTTCACTATTATCTTCATTTAAATCTATTTTAAAATTTTTAAAAAATTCTAGGATTAAATCTTTGTTTTCACTTCTTAAAGCATAAAAAAATGCTGTTTCTTCTTTTGAATCTTTTATATTTATATCAATATTTAAATTCATAAGTTCCAAAATAAGCCTATATTGACCAGCTTTTTTATCTTCGTTTTTATCAGAAATTTGTAAAAAAGTTGCAACTGCCTCCATTAAAATTGTTCTATTTGAGCTATTTTTTAAGTTAAAATCAAACTTCATACTAGATATATATTTTATTAATTTTATACTACTTTCCCCTTTTTGCACCAAATAAAATAAAAGGCTTTCACCTTTTTTATTTGGAATAGTAGGGTTCGCACCAAGGCTTATTAAAAGCTGTGCTAAGTTGTTGTTCTCTAAAATATTTCGCAAGTGTAAAATTGTATTTCCAGCTTTATTTATATGATTTATATCTATTTGTTTTAATGAAGCTAGATGTTTTAAAGTATTTTCATTTGGATTTAAAACAGCATCAAAAAGAAGATTGTTTCCGTGTACATCTATGTTATTAAACATTGTTGTGGTTTGTAAAAGGTATCTAATAACAGAACCATTTGCACTATTTAAGGCCTCTTGTAAAATAGATCTATTTGAGATATTTAGATGATTTATATTTGTACCATAATCAACAAGAAGTTGTAAAATAGCACTATTTCTTGAATAAATGGCATAAAATGCAGCTGTCTCTTTTTGAGCATTTTGCTTATAAATATCAACTTTTTTACTAAGTAGCCAAGACACAGATTCAAAAATATCTTTCTTACAACAAAGATGTAAAATAGGCTCTTCATCTATTTCCAAAGAGTTTAAATCAATTTTTAAAGAGTTGTAGATTAAATCTAATCTTTCGCTACTACTATTTGAATTAAAAAGCTCTTCTATTAAATCTTCTTGAGTAAAATTTTTATCTTTTGCCAATATACTACTTAACATATTTTCCTAAATGCTATATTTTCTCTTATTATAATCTAAAAATGATAATTCAAGTATTAATTAGAAGAAGAATAAACTTTAAATATGCTTAAAATTATAGAAAATATAGATAAATTTTATAATTTGTTGATTAAATACTCAAATATAAATTTTTTTTAAGTTTTTTTTAGATACCATACCGATCGTCCAGCGCTGGGTTTATACTCTAAAAGGACGGTTTTTATGGATTCAATGCCATTTATTATTGATACACTCTACGCACTGTTTGCTATGACATTAGTTATTTTTATGGTTCCTGGTTTTGCTATGTTAGAAGCTGGAATTGTACGAACAAAAAATGTTACTGCTGTTTTAACTATTAATATTCTTATTTATTCAATCGCCTCATTATCATTTTTACTTTTTGGTTACTCTTTAGCTTTCGGAGATTTTGGAAGTGATAATATGAGTATGTATGCTGCATTTTTATTTCAGATGGCCTTTGTTGGGAAAGTTATAAATATTATGAGTGGTGGAGTTGGTGAAAGAGCCAAAGTTATACCACTTTCTATATTTACTGTTATTATGGCAGCAGTTTTATATCCAACTGTTGTAAATATAACTTGGGGTTCAAACTTTTTAGCAGGAACATTTTTAGAATTATCTATGCATGATTTAGCTGGTTCAACTATTATTCATAGTACAGGAGGTTGGGCATTATTGGCTGCTGTTTTAATAATAGGTGCTAGATCAGGAAGATATACAGCAGATGGAGGAATTAGAGTTATTCCTGCATCAAATATCCCACTTGTTACTTTAGGAGCATTTTTACTATGGATTGGTTGGTTTGGATTTAATGGAGGAAGTGTTGGAAGCATAACTTCAAAAGATAATGCTAATTTGGTAGCACTTACAATATTAAATACAAATACAGCTGGTTTAAGTGGTGCTATTATGGTTGCAATTATTATGCAAATTATGTATAAAAAATTTGATATTACAATGATTTTAAATGGAGCTTTAGGTGGATTGGTTGCAATTACAGCTGGAGCTGATTTATTTAATATTTATACTCCTATTTTAATAGGTGCAATTGGTGGTGGTTTGGTTGTTCTTGGTGTATTTATGTTTGACAGATTAAGAATTGATGATCCTGTTGGAGCTTTATCTGTACACTTAGTAAATGGAATTTGGGGAACTTTAGCTGTTGGAATTTTTGCCTCAAATGGAGAAGATATAACATTTTTTGGACAATTAAAAGGGATTATAGTGGTTGCAATATTTGCTTTTGTTTGCTCATTTCTTGTTTTGTATATAATCAATAAATTTTTACCTCTAAGAGTAAAAAAAGAGCAAGAGATACAAGGTTTGGATGTACAGGAGTGTGGACTAGAAGCTTATCCAGAATTCAAAAGAGCATTTTCATAATATTGGTTTAATAAACTTTTGTTAAAATGTTTGGACTAAAAAAAGGATTAAAATTGAAAAAAATAGAAGCTATAATAAAGCCTTTTAAATTAGAAGAGGTTAAAGATGCCTTAGCTCATGCAGGAGTTGCAGGAATGACTGTATCAGAGGTAAAAGGATATGGAAGACAACAAGGACATAGTGAGCTTTATAGAGGGGCTGAATATGTTGTTGATTTTCTACCAAAGATAAAAATAGAGCTAATTGTAGCAGATGAAGATGTTGAAAAAACACTAACTATAATTATTGAAGCTGCAAAAACTGGTAATATTGGAGATGGAAAAATATTTGTTTCACCTATTGAAAAAATTATAAGAATACGTACTGGTGAACAAGATGAGGAGGCTATATAGATGAATAAATTTACTATAAATCAACCTTTAGATATGCACTTACATTTAAGAGATAATGATATGCTAAAACTTGTTGCTCCACTTACTTCTGAAACTTTTAGTGGTGCTTTAGTTATGCCAAACTTAGTTCCTCCAATTACAAAAAAAGATGATTTATTAGCTTATAAACAAAGAATCATTGAAGCTAGTAATGATGATAATTTTATTCCATATATGACACTTTTTTTCCAAAATGATTATAGTTTTGAGTTTTTAGAAAGTGTAAAAAATGAGATTATTGGAATAAAACTATATCCAGCTGGAATTACAACAAACTCTGAAACAGGAGTTTCTTCAATGGATATTGAAGTTTTAAGAGCTACTTTGGAAAATATGAGTCGGCTTGGAATTCCACTTTGTATTCATGGTGAAACAAATGGTTTTGTAATGGATAGAGAAAAAGAGTTTATGCCAATTTATGAAAGTATTGCAAAAGCTTTTCCAGATTTAAAAATAATTATGGAACATATCACAACTAAAGATGCTGTAGATTTACTTGATAAGTACCCAAATTTATATGCAACTGTAACTTTGCACCATTTGTTAATCACTCTTGATGATGTTGCAGGTGGAATGCTTGACCCTCATTTGTTTTGTAAACCAATAGCAAAAAGACCAGAGGATAGAACAGCTTTATTAAATGCTGCTTTAAAAGCTCATCCAAAACTTATGTTTGGAAGTGATAGTGCACCTCATCCAAAACATAAAAAAGAGTGCTGTGGTTGTGCAGCTGGGGTTTTCACTTCACCAATTGCACTTCAAGTTTTAGTTGAACTATTTGAAAAGCACAATGCTTTAGAAAATTTAAATGATTTTGTATCAAACAATGCACAAAAAATTTATGGTTTAAATTTGAGTGAAAAGAATATAAATCTAGTAAAAAAAGATTTTATAGTTCCAGCAATTTATGAGTATAAAGATGAAAAAGTAGTTCCTATGTATGCAGGAAAAACTCTAGCTTGGAGTATAGACTCTATTTTATAAAATCAAGAGATATATTTTTTAAAAAGATATAAGCTCTTATATTTTGTGGGATTTTTTTAATCCTACAAAACTCTTTAAACTCTTTTGGTAAAATTGCTTCTACTTTTGGAGCTATGAAAATATATTTTTCATTTATTGATATATTTATTTTATGCGAAATTGTAAGCTCTTTTTGTCTTAAAATTTCAACTCTTTCTTTGCTACTTAATAAAAATCCTCTTTTTTTTAGACTCTTATCAATAACTCTTAGATTTAAGTTATCATCATTTAGATTTTCAAAAACTTCAAGTTCAAGTTTGCTAAATATTGCTTCAAACTTTATATTTAAAGAGTTTAAATCTTTTTTTAAAAACTCAAAACTATTTTTAACTCCACTTTCAAACTCATCTAAAAATCTATTTGCAAACTCTTTTCTAAAGTAATTTCTTCTATATTTTGTATCAAAATTTGAACTATCTATAAAATATTTTAAAGAGTTTTTATCTAAAAAATCTTGTAACTTTTTCTTAGAAATATTTAAAAGTGGTCTATAAATTTTGTAAGAACTTTTTTCTTCAAACTCACTCATTCCCAAAAGTTCAAGAAGTCCTGCTCCTTTTGATAGTTGCATAAAAAACCACTCTAGCTTATCGTTTAGTTGGTGTGCAGTTATTAAAACTTCATAAGAGTTTTTCTCACAAATCTCTTTAAAAAACTCATATCTTATATCCCTTGCAACTTTTTCAAAGTTTGATATGTTTTTAGCTTCAACTTCTTTTACAAATATCTTTTTATTGTGTTTTTTTGCTAAATTTATAGCAAACTCTAGCTCTTCTTTTGACTCTAATCTTGCATTATAATTTACAATAATTAAATCAAAATCAATATTTGCATCTTTTAAAAGATAAAAAAGTGCCATACTATCAACTCCACCTGAAAAGGCAAGTAGATTTTTACTCTTTTCTATCTTTTTAAAATCTAGTTTCATTATAGCTTTCTTAACACCTTTGCAAGTAATTTATCACCAGCTAGTTCTGTTGCTTCTACTTCATAAATCTCACCAAAAACAATATCGATTTCATCTTCATTATCATTTATATAAATCTCACCATCAATTTCTGGTGCCCAAATAGTTTTTCTAGCACTTAGCAAATATTCGTGTTCGTTACTTTTTCCATCAATATAAACTTCAAAAACTTTTCCAATATCATTTTCTAGCGATTGTTGAGTTGTTTGTGAAATTATATCTCCCAAAATCTCAGCTCTTTCATCTATTAACTCTTGCTTTATTTTATCATCTCTAGTTTCAGCAACCGTTCCTTCTTCATCTGAATAGGAAAAAACATTTGCTCTATCAAATCCAAACTCTTCAACAAAGTTGCAAAGTTCTTCAAAATCTGCCTCAAGCTCCCCTGGATGACCTGCAATGAAAGTAGTTCTTACAAAAGAGTTTGGAACATTTTTCATATAAAGCATAAGCTCTTTTAGTTTTTCAGCTCCTTTTCCTCTTTTCATAATTTTTAGCATATTTTGTGAAATATGTTGAAGTGGCATATCAAAATAGTTTACAAAAACTTTAGAGTTTGCAATTTTATCTATTAAATTTGTAGTTGTTGTGCTTGGATATAGATATAAAATTCTAGCCGTTTTTACCCCATCTATTTTTTCAACTTCACTTATTAGTTGCTCTAATCCATCGTTTTGCCCTAAATCTCTTAAATATGAAGATGAATCTTGAGATACAAAAGAGAAATCTTTATAACCTTTTTTTACAAGTAAACTTACCTCTTTTACAAGTGAAGCCAATGTTCTTGAATGAAGTTTTCCTTTAAATGATGGAATGGCACAAAATGAACAAACCTGATTACAGCCCTCACTTAATTTTACATAAGCATGGTAGTTTGAACCTGTTATTACTCTTTCATTTTCATCACTTGCTAAAAATACTTCATTTGAAAAATTAGATCTTTTTTCATTTACAAGTTTATCGATTTTATCATAATCTCCAACACCTGTAAAAATATCAATCTCACTTAACTCTTTTTGTAAATCATCTTTATATCTTTCACTTAAACACCCAGCCATAACCAAAACTGAATCTTTTTTTCTTTCACTATGCAAAGTCAAAGTAGTATTTATACTCTCCTCTTTTGCACTATCAATAAATCCACATGTATTTACAATAATTAAATCAGCTTGTGTTTCATCATCTGTTAGCTCATAATCTCTTAATCGCCCTAGCATTACTTCACTATCAACTAAGTTTTTTGTACAGCCAAGGCTTACCATGTGTAACTTTTTTTTAGGTTTTGCTTCACTAAATTTCATCTTTTTCCCATAATCTTATTTTAAATTCTTCGCGATTTTATCATATCTTGACATTTATACAAATTAATAAGGCAAAAAATTGTATGATAATTTACAAAATCAAAATTAACACTATTCTAATTTTTGAAAATTATAGATTGAATGAATTAATTTTTAATTATATAAAGGTAAAATATACTAAAGAAATAAAGTGAGGTGTACAAGATGAGTACAGTAAATAATGAAGCTTTAGAAAGTATAAAAAATGAAATGAAAGGGGTTAGTATGGGAGCAGTTGCGAATAAAGGTTTTTATTTTGAAATTTCAGAAAATGAAAAAGATACAATGAACTTAGTAACAAATTTATTAAATAAATTAGGAATAAGAGTTAAACAAGTTGAAAATGTTGAATATATTGAGGTATCTCAAGAAAATAAAAGTTTAAGCAGAGAAGAGAGATTAAAAAAATATACAGATAGTGGTATTCCTGCTTTAAGAGGAAAAGAATTAGAAGAAGCAAGGTTTATAAAATATGCAAAATAAGTATTTTATAGATGTGAATGTTTTAATTGATTTTTTACATAAACCTGATTATACTAGAGTTAGAGGACTAGATAACGATACAACAAAAGATACTGTTCAAAATTCAAAAAACTACATTACAGAACTATTGAAAGATGAAAATAATATTTGTTTATTAACTAGCTCAACTTTAGTAACTATATTTTTTTCAATGACAAATAAGGAAAAGCATTTAAGAAGTGAAACAGCAGAATTAATGTTGAATTTCTATAATGACAAAGATATGTGGCAAATTTTAGAGGAAAAAGAAAATACAGTAATTAAAGCTTTAGAGTTTTGTAAAATAAACAATGCAGACTATGAAGATGTTTTACAATATTTTAGTGCTTTAGAAAATGATTGTAAGGCTATAATTACAAATGATGAAAACTTCCCAAAATTAGATATTCCACTGATAAGAACTAATCCAAAACTAGAAAATTATACTCCTGAAAATAAAACTGAAAATACTCAAGAGAAAAAAGGTGTTATTGATAATATTATAAATTTTGTTAGGAAAAATAAATGAAAATGTTAAAAAATTTTAAAGCAAAAACTGTTTTGTTTGCACTTGTTTCAAGTCTATTTTTTAGTGCTTGTAATACAAAAAATATAGAGGAAAAAGATATTGTGGAAAAAGTAGTTTTAGAAAATAGTAAATTTCAAGCTCTTGAATTAAATAATATTGCTGTAAAAAATAGTGAAAAAGTAGCATTTATTAGTTTTGAAAGAGATTCTAAAATGCATGGAAACTTAGGTTGTAACAACTTTTTTGGAAGCTATAAAATAAAAGATAATGAAATAAATCTAGGTCAAGTTGGAAGCACTATGATGATGTGTCAAAATATGGATACTGAAATGGCATTTTTAAATGTTTTACAAAATACAAAAACTTACAAACTAGAAAATAATATTTTAGAACTTTATAATGAAAATGGCGAAAATATAGCAAGGTTTAGAAAAGAGTAAAACTCTTTTCTAATTAGATTACATCCAAATATTATCAAGCAACCTTGTATTTCCAAATCGTACAACAACCAAAATAATCGTATTTTGTGGCTGTATTACATCAATTTCATAAAAACTATTATCTACAACTTTTACATACTCAACATCAAGTCCAGCTAAAACTTCATAGATTTTATTTTTTACAAGGGCTGCACTTCTTTCACCTTTTGAGATTAAATTTCCAGCCATATAGATTGATTTCGAGATTTTAAGGGCTTCAACTCTTTGCTCTTTTGTTAAATATACATTTCTACTACTCATAGCTAAGCCATCATTTTCTCTTATTATTGGGCAAGGAATAATATTTATTGGTAAAAATAGGTTTTTTACCATTTGCATAATTAGGCTTAGTTGCTGTGCATCTTTTTTCCCAAAATAAGCATTTGTTGGTTGAGTTAGATTAAATAGTTTAAGTACGACTTGCAAAACTCCATCAAAATGCCCTGGTCTTGTAAATCCTTCAAGAACATAGCTATTTTGTGGAGCTTTGATTAAAACTTCACTCTTTTCATACATAGTAGAAATCTCTGGCATAAAAAGAAAATCAACCTTACACATTTGACAAATTTTTATATCAGCTTCCTCTTTTCGTGGATAGGTGCTTAAATCTTCACCTTTTAAAAACTGAGTAGGATTTACAAAAATAGATACTATTACAAAATCATTGTTTGCTCTAGCCTCTTTTATTAAACTTATATGTCCGTCGTGTAAAGCCCCCATAGTTGGCACAAAACCAACAGTTCCATTTAAACTTTTTCTAATATCTTGTAACTCTTTTATAGTTTTTATAACTTGCAAGTTTTTTCCTTTTTTAAATTAATTCTTTGTTTTTTATCATTTTTCATTGTAATTTGGATTTAGTTTAAGTAGTACTAAATCAGCTATTATATTTCCAAGAAGTGTTAAAAATGCCCCAATAATTAATATTCCCATAATCACTGGATAATCGTGGCTTAATGCACTTTGATAAAATAGTAAGCCCATTCCATCTATTGAAAATATAGTTTCAAGTATCACAGATCCACCAATTACTCCTGGAAGTGAAAGCCCCAAAAGTGTAATAACTGGTGGATATAAATTTGGCAAAATATAGTATCTTAAAATCGTTTTTTGACTAAGTCCTCTAGCTTTTGCAAAGAAAATATAATCACTTTTTAATATTTCTAAAGTCAAAGCTCTAATATATAAAATTAAACTTCCAATTCCACCAAAAACTATTATAAATATTGGCAATGCTAAGTGCCAAGCAAAATCCAAATAATATTCAAAACTTCCATCATTTTTTACAGAGTGAAGTCCAGCTATTGGAAAAAGTTCAAACTTTATAGAAAAAACCAAAACCAAAATAAGTGCTAGATAAAAAGATGGCATTGAAAAGCTTAAAAGTGAAAGTTGTTTTGTAAATCTATCAAAAAACCCATTTTGGCTCATGGCAGCCTTTATTCCAAAATATAGTGAGATAATAAAAATCAAAAACATAGAGATAATATTTATAGTCAAAGTTACATTTATACGGCTTAAAATCTCATCTTTTACCTTTACACCACTTGCAAAAGATATTCCAAAATCAAGGTTTAATATAGAAAAAATCCACGAAAAAAACTGAATATATAAAGGTTTATCAAGCCCATAAATTGCTTTTAACTCCTCTATTGCTTCAGGAGTGATATTTGGATTTAACTCTCCACTTGCAAAAAATGAGTTTGGTGCAGCATTTATAGCAATAAATGAAATAAGGCTAATAATAAATAGCATAACAATTAAGTATAATAATTTTTTAAAAAATAGCTTCATAAGATAAATTATACAAAAGATAGGTTTAATATTTGAGTTTTAGTTAGTTATAATAGGTTTAATTCAATAAAAGTGGAAAAATGATTAAAAATATGGAAAGCAAATTTTTAGGATACTTAAGTTACAATTTTTGCAATAACACTCCTCAAGCCTCTTTACAATGCTCACCCCGAGGAGTTACTTTTTGAATCCTACAAAAAAACAATCTTATTCAAAACCATTTTTATCAATAGAAGAACAGATAAAACAGTTAAAATCTCGTGGAATGAAATTTCAAAATGAAGATAATGCAAAAAATATTTTAGAAAATATAAATTACTATAGACTTGCAGGTTATTGGTTGATTTTTGAAAAAAATCATGAAAATCATATATTTTTTCCAAATACATATTTTGAAGACATTTTAAATATTTATACATTTGATAGAGAGCTTAGAATTTTACTTCTTGAGGCAATTGAAAGAGTGGAAATATCAATTAGAACAAAACTAGCACATATATTATCAAAATATTTTGGCTCACACCCTTTATTAAATCAGGATATTTTCCTATCTTCATCATATTATGATAATTTATCAAAACTAAAAAATGAAATAAATAGAAATAGAGGAGAAATTTTTATAAAACACAATTTAGAAAAATATATTGAAGATTTACCACCTATTTGGGTATGTGTTGAAGTTATGAGTTTAGGTCAAGTTTCACACTGGTTTTCTAGTATAAAAGATAGAAAGTATAAACAGTATATTGCAAAGTCTTATGATTTGGATGAAAAAATATTAAGCTCATTTTTGCACCATTTAACAACCGTTAGAAATACAGTTGCACATCATTCACGACTTTGGAATAAAAAATTTACTGTTGATTTTATTTTGCCAAAATTTCCAAAAGAGTTAAATAAAGATTTTAATCAAAATAGCAGAAAATATATTTTTAATACTTTAGTAATGTGTGAATATCTTTTAAATAAAATTGATGTAGATAACTCTTGGAAAAAAAGATTAGATAATCTAATTTTAAAATATAATATAAATAATAAAAAAATGGGGTTTAAATGATAGGAATAGATATAGTAAGCATCGATAGAGTAACAAAACTTTATGAAAAATTTGGTGATAAATTTTATGATAGATTTTTAAGTGAAGATGAAAAAGTTTTTATAAAATCTACTCAAAATGCAGCTGGATTTTGGGCAGCAAAAGAGGCTGCTAGTAAAGCAATAGGTACAGGAATAGGAGAGATTTGCTCTTTTTATGATATTAAAATAAAAAAAGATAAAAACAATGCTCCAAAAATAAAGTATAGCAAAGCTTTACGAAAAAAATTTAAAATAAAAAAATCAAGCTTAAGTATTACACACGATGGTGGTTTTGCAATAGCTGTTGTGGTAAATGTTTTAAAAAAATAGTTTGATATAAATCAATATTTAATAAAAAGTTCTATACTAAAATTAGGAACTCTATTAACTAAGAGCTGCAAGAGTGGGTTTGCCCCTGAATCTCTCCATAAAAAACTCACCTTGCAAATATTACTTACAAATTTTATTATAAAGGGTGCAAATGAAAAATATAGATTTTTTTGATAGTGTTGAAAGCATAGTTTTAAAAGATAAGCTTGGCTCTTTTTTAGGAGTTGATGAAGATTTTACTTACAGTTTTAAAGATGTTGTAAAGCTAAGTGGTCACTCTTGCCCAACGGTTGCAGGTGCATATTTGATGACTTTAAAAGCTTTAAAAGAGTTATATAAAGATGAATTACCAGTTCGAGGTGAAATAAAAGTTGAGTTAAGAGATGCAAAAAGTGCTGGAACAACTGGAGTTTTAGCAAATGTTGCTTCATTTATAACAGGTGCAAAAGAAGAAGATGGATTTAAAGGTCTTCAAGGTAAATATTTTAGAAATAATTTACTTAAATATGAAGCTTCTATAAAGGGTGAAATGAGATTTACAAGACTTGATAACTACAAAAGTGTAGAAGTAGCTTATGATTTATCAAATGTTGTTTTAAGCCCTTTTGATGGAAGTTTAATGCAAAAAGGAGTTCAAGGAACTGCTACAAATGAAGAGCTTGAAACTTTTGGAAAAGCTTGGCAACAAAGAGTTAAAGAGATTTTATTAAATCACAAAGATGTGGTTGTAAAAATAGTATAAATTTAAATTAAGGAGATTTCATGACACTGTTTATTTTAAGTACAAAACCATACGATGGAAGCGACAATATTTATGGAGCATTAAGACTTGTTAAAAAACTTGTTGAAATGAAACAAGAGGTAAAAATCTTTTGTATTAGTGATGCTGTTGATTTAGTAAGGGCAATTGCAAAAAAACCAGACTCTTATGATATAGATTTACAAGCTATGATAAAAGAAATTTTAGATTTAGGTGTTCCTATTAAGGCTTGTGGGACAAGTTTAAAAAGATCTGGTGAATATAAAAATGAGCCATATTTAAATGAAGATATAAGAGGAAGTTTGGATTTATTGGGCGAGTGGACAATAAATGCTAAACAAGTTTTAACATATTAGAAAAAAAGGCTTTTTAGCCTTTTTTCTTAAGCAAAAAACTTCAATATTACTTGAATTATAGAAGCATTTATTAAATCAACAAAGAATGCTCCACAAAGAGGAACAATTAAAAATGCTTTATGTGAAGCTCCATATACATTTGTAATTGCTTGCATATTTGCAACTGCTGTTGGAGTTGCTCCCAAACCAAAACCACAATGTCCAGCAGAAAGAACACTTGCATCGTAGTTTTTACCCATAACTCTAAATGTTACAAAATAAGCATATAAAATCATTACAATAACTTGAGTAACTAAGATAATAGTTAAAGCACCAGCTAGATTTGATAATTGCCAAAGTTTAAGAGAAAGAAGAGCCATAGCAAGATAAAGTGATAGAGAAGCATTTCCAAAAACATCAATTGCCCTATCAAAAATTTCAACTCTTAATATATTTTCTAAAACATTTCGTAAAATTACTCCTCCACCTAAAGCCCAAACAAAAGTAGGTAACTCAAAAGATGAACCTTTTGTAAAATTTGTCATAAAATCAGCAAAGGCTAAACAAGCTGCAAAAAGACCTAAAGTCGTAATTGCACTATTTGTTGTGATTAATCTTACGGCTTTTGGATACTCAAATGGTACAAATTCATCAATTACTTTTTCATCTTTAGTACCATCTTCTTCTTTTTTTGAAGTTTCATTTGCAAGTTTATATCTATTTATTAAGAACTTTGCTAAAGGTCCTCCAATTATTCCACCCATTACAAGTCCAAAAGTAGCAGCTGCCATTCCTAAAGCTGTTGCACCTTCTATTGCATATTTTGTCTCTAAAATATCTCCCCAAGCACCAGCAGTTCCATGCCCACCAGTTAATGTAATAGAACCAGCAATAAGCCCAATAAGTGGGTCAATTCCTAAAAGTGTAGCCAAAGAAATTCCTACAAAATTTTGAACAATTATAAAAAATGCAACAACGAAAAGAAAAATAAAAAGAGATATTCCTCCCTCTTTTAATTTATAGAAGTTTGCACTAAGTCCAATTGAGGCAAAAAATATAAGCATAAAACTTGTTTGAAGTTCAAAACTAGTTGTAATACTATGACCCCAAAAATTATAAACTAAAGTTGTACAAATAGCAGCAACAAGTCCACCAGCTACTGGCTCAGGGATATTGTATTTTCTTAAAAAATTAATTTTATTTACCAAAAATTTACCTATAAGTAAAACTATAACAGCTGCAATTAAGGTGTAATAACCATTTAATATAATATTCATAATAATATATCCTTTTAAAATTTATATTGAATTATTTTTTGATAGGTATCTTTCTAGGATAATTTTTGAAGCAATGGAGTCAATTCTTCCATCTCTTTTATGTTTTATTTCACCTTTGATAAGTTCCTCAGCCTCTGTTGAGCTAAGGTTTTCTTCTTGAAATTCATAAGGAATTTTAAGTTCAAGTAAATTTGTGAAGTGTTTAATCCTGTTTTGTGTATCTTCATTTGAGCTAGGAAGCCCGATAATTAGCTTTTCTATTTGCCACTCTTTTAAAAAGCTATTCACTTCAAGAGCAGCTTGATTTCTATTTTTCCTAATAATTGCATTTTGTGGAGTTACAATATTGTTTATTAGGCAAATAGAAACTCCAATTCTTTTTAATCCAACATCAATACAAGCTAATTTCAATTTAAACCCTAGTCTAAAATTTCAGCTGCAACATCAAACTTATTGTTTGAAGTCATAAGGTGTATTTTTGGATGAATTTTATTTATCTCTTTGTATAAATTCTTACTTAATTCCATTCCTACTTTATATTCTTCATCTTCACTGATATTGTGTGCTTTCTCTAGTTCATCAATCCAAAACTGAGGCACATGAATCCCTGGAACTTGAGCTGATAAAAATAGAGCAGTTCTTAGTTTTGTTATTGGGAAAAGCCCAAGAATTAGTTGTGCTTTTCTTTTTTCTCCCTCAACATCCTCTTTTGCATTTTCAAAATTTTCCAAAAGTTTTTTTACATTTTCAATATCAAAAACTGGTTGAGTAACCACTCCAACAGCCCCATTTTGAATCTTTAGATGCATTTTTTTCTCTAGTGAACCAAAGTTTTTTGCATAAGAGTTTACAACTGCAAATGGATAGATTTGTTTTGGCTCAATTTTAAAAGGACGACCTGCAAAATCCATACCATAATTGAAAGATTTAATCATCTTTAAAAGCATTAAAGAGTTTGCCTCAAAAACACCTTTTGTATTTGGTTGATCGCTCATATTTGCAGGGTCTCCTGTTAGTGCTAAAAATGCTCTTATATCAAAATCATTTGCTCCTAGCAAATCTGATTGTAAGGCAATTTTATTTCTATCTCTCATCGTCATAGTTGCAATTACTGGTTTTTTAAACTCCACTTGAAGTTTAAGTGATGCTAAAATAGAAGAGTATTTTAACTTTGCTAGAGGATTATCTGTACAAGTAAAACCATCTACTTTAGAATCTAGCTTAAATTTTTTGATTTTTTCAATAATATTATGCATAGATGGTTCATGCTGAGGTGTTGTTTCAAGTGTTAAGTATTTGTCTTCTTGAAGCTTTTGAATTAATGTTTCAAACATAAAAAAATATTCCTTTTTTAAACTATTTAGTTAAATTTAGCTAATATTATACCTTTTAATATTTAATTTTAGGATATTTATGAAATTAGCAGTATTTGATTTTGACTCAACTTTAATGGATGGTGAAACAATTGATATTTTAGCCGCAGAGTTTGGTTTGGGCGATGAAGTTAAAAAAATAACAGACGAAGCTATGAGTGGAAGACTTGATTTTTTTGAATCATTAATTCAAAGAGTAGCACTTTTAAAAGGTATGGAGTACAAAAAAGTTATTGATATTTGTGCAAATTTACCTTTAATGCCAGGCTCAAAAGAGATTGTAAGTGAATTGAAAAAAATGGATTACAAAGTTGTATGTTTTAGTGGAGGATTTAGAGTGGGAACAAGCCCAGCTAAAGAAAAACTAGGACTAGATGCTGATTTTTCAAATATCTTACACGAAAAAAATGGAGTTTTAACTGGACTTGTTGGTGGAGATATGATGTTTGGTTACTCAAAAGGTGATATGATAAGAAGACTTCAAGGGCTTTTAGGTGTTTCAAGAAGTAACACTTTGGTTTGTGGAGATGGAGCAAATGATTTGTCTATGTTTGCTGAGGCTGACACAAGAGTTGCTTTTTGTGCAAAAGAGGTACTGAAAAAAGAGGCAAATATCATAATAGATAAAAAAGATTTAACAGAAATTTTAAAACATATAAAGGCTTAGGAAATGAAAGAATTTGAAGATATAAACTACTCAATTTGGTGTGATTTTATTGAAAGAGATTTCTTGGAAAATAGATTTCAAGAGATTATAAACGACGGTACAATTAAAGGTGCTACTTCAAATCCAGCTATTTTTGAAGCATCAATTACAAGCTCTGTTGCATATAAACAACAACTTGATATTCTTCAAGCAAATGACCAAAAAAAGATTTATGAAGAGTTAGCATTAACTGATATAAAAAGAGCTGCAACACTTTTAGAACCACTTCACAAAGCAAATACAAATGATGGTTTTATCTCAATTGAAGTAGATCCAACACTTTGCGATGATGCAGCAGGAACTATTGAAGAGGGATTAAGAATTTATAAAAGTTTAAATTCTGACAATGTTATGATAAAAATTCCAGCAACTCCTGCTGGATATATTGCTATGAGAGAGCTTACAAGTAGAGGAATTCATATAAATGCTACTTTGATTTTTTCTCCAGAACAAGCAAAAAAATGTGCAATGGCACTTGATGAGGGAATAAAAGATTCAAACAAAGATACAAAAGGTGTTGTTTCAGTTTTTGTTTCAAGGTTTGATAGACTTCTTGATACAAGTTTGAGTGCTAAAATGTTACAAACTTCAAAACTTGGAATTGTAAATGCAACAAAGTGTTACCATGAAGTAAATAAACTAGAAAATTCAAATATTAGAACACTTTTTGCAAGTACAGGAGTAAAAGGAAATGAGTTAAGTCCTAGCTACTATGTAGATAATTTAATCTATCCAAACTCTGTAAATACCGCACCACTTGGAACTATTGAAGATTGGTTAAGAGATGGTAAAAAAGATCAAAGCCAAATTTTAAGCGAAGATGAGTGCAATAAATTTATAGCTTCTTTAGAGCATAATGGAATAAAAATGAGTGAAGTTTATGAACAACTTTTAAAAGATGGTTTAGATGCTTTTAAAGTGTCATTTAAAGAGCTTTTATCAAAGCTAAAACATTAATTTGAATTTAAGATTTATTGGATAAAATTTTTCCAATAATAAAATAGAAAGGTAAAATATGAAAAACTGGTCACCAAACTCTTGGAGAGATTTTCCAATCAAACAACAACCAACTTATAGTGATTTAAATATATTAAAAAATGTTGAAAATGAGTTGGCTTCATATCCTCCACTTATTTTTGCAGGAGAGGCTTTAAATCTTAAAAAACAACTTGCAAATGTTGTAAATGGTGAGTCTTTTTTACTTCAAGGTGGAGATTGTGCTGAGAGTTTCAACTCTTTTAATGCTCAAAATATTAAAGACCTTTTTAAAGTTATGATGCAAATGGCTGTTGTTCTTACTTTCTCTGGTGGCTGTCCTGTTGTAAAAGTAGGACGAGTTGCTGGACAATTTGCAAAGCCAAGAAGTGCTGATTTTGAAGAAGTTAATGGAATATCTTTGCCTTCATATAGAGGAGATATTATAAATGATATGGATTTTACAAAAGATGCAAGAGAGCCAAATGCAAAAAAACTTTTAAAAGCATACAATCAAAGTGCAGCAACTATGAACCTTTTAAGAGCATTTGCAAGAGGTGGAATGGCTGATTTAAATCAAGTTCATTTATGGAATTTAGACTTTGTAAAAGATAATACTTTAGGGGCTAAATATGAAGAGATAGCTACAAAAATTAGTGAGAGTTTAGCATTTATGAAAGCTTGTGGAATTACAAGTGAAAACACTCCACAACTAAATCAAACAACACTATTTACTTCACATGAAGCACTTTTATTGAACTATGAACAAGCTCTTACAAGAAGAGATTCAATTACAGGAGATTGGTTTAACTGTTCTGCTCATATGCTTTGGATTGGGGATAGAACAAGAGATTTAGATGGAGCTCACTTAGAGTATTTTAGAGGAATTAAAAACCCAATTGGTTGTAAAGTTGGACCATCTATGAAAGAAGATGAATTAATCAAATTAATAGATGCTTTAAACCCAGAAAATGAAGCTGGAAGATTAAACTTAATTGTGCGAATGGGAAATGAAAAAATAGCTGAATATTTTCCAAAACTTTTAGCACGAGTTGAAAAAGAGGGTAAAAAAGTATTATGGTCAAGTGATCCAATGCATGGAAATACTATAAAAGCTGAAAATGGATACAAAACTAGAGATTTTGAAGCGATTTTAGGAGAGGTTAAGCAGTTTTTCCAAATACATAAAGCACAAGGCTCTTATGCTGGTGGAATACATCTTGAGATGACTGGACAAAATGTTACAGAGTGTACAGGAAGTAAATCTGCTGCTATTACTCAAAGTGATTTGGCTAGTCGTTACCACACACAATGTGATCCAAGATTAAATGCTGACCAAGCTCTTGAGTTATCATTTATGATAGCAAATACTCTAAAAGAGGCTAGAAAATAAAAAAGGAGAACTCCTTTTTTATTTGAATACAATGAAAAAATATATATCTAAATCAATCTTTTTAAACATCTTATTTCTACTAATTTTTTTTAATATTTCTCTATTTGCACAAAAAAGAGATGAAGTTCAAAACAGTAAATGGGCAAATATTATTTTAATGAAAGGTATCAATCAAAGAGGCGGACCTTTTAAGTTTGATGATACTTATGTTGAGTTTGAATTTGGTGGAAGATATGAGTGGTTGGATTTATATGGTTATGTAGATTTCATAGATGTTCTAAATAGTAAAAGTAGTGATAAACATGGTGGAAATAATTTCTTTGTTGATATTGAACCACGAATCTCTCTTGATTATTTATTTGATAAAGATTTCTCATACAAAGCTTTAAAAGAGCTATATTTAGCTTTTGATTACTATTATGCAGATGAGCCAACAGGAAAAGGACTAAATGTTCTTTGGCTAGGACTTGGAAGTGATATAGAACTTCCTTTTTTAGGAAAAAGTGGAGTGAATTTTTATACTAGATATATTGATGAAAATTATGGAGCTAGTAATGAAAATAGTTTTGATGGATATGTTGCTCATATAAACTGGTTTAAGCCACTGCATTTTTTTGGAGAAAATAGATTTGTATCTTTTCAAGGTTATATTGATTATGAGTTTGGAAGTAAGTTAAAAGCTGATAACTTTGAAAAAGAGTTTAGAACATCTGACTCTTTGCAAGGATATTTTGGACTTTATTATCATGAGAAGGATTGGCTTTTAGGTTATGGATTAAAAGCTTATAAAAATATGACTCAATGGAAAGATAATAAAGATTTATTTGGTAGAAAAACTGATACTAGCGGATTTGGTCACTATTTTAGTATAGCTTATAAATTTTAGGATATTAAAAACTCTTTGAAATAGTGATTTATCGCACTTTTTAACTCTAACTCTTTTATTTTACTTTTTTTGACCTGCTTTATTCTTGATATGAAAATATATCTTTCTACTAAATTTAGATTTTGTATTTTTTGATAAATTCCTAAAATAAATTCACTATTTTCTTTTAACTCTTTTGATGTTTTTTCTATATAAATTGTATGAAGTTTTTCAATATCTTCAATAAAATCTTCTAAATTTAATTTTAAAATAAACTTTATCTCTTCTTCAAAAAAATTGCTATTTATCCCTTTTGAATATTTTTCTAAAATTATTGTGAGTTCTCTAAGTTCGTCATTTTTGCTATCAGAATTTAGAAGTAAATTATATAAATTAGGTTTTGTTGTTTTCCAATTATACAGAGTTGTTCTTGTTATCTCATATCTTTCCAAAATATCTTTTATTCTTAACATTCAATTATTTCCTAAATAAGTTTGAATGTATTTTAAATGTTTCATTATTAGACAAAAAATTTAATTTGTTAAGAATAAAATCCATTTATTAAACAATAATATACTACAATCCAAATTTTAGAAATTAATCCAATTATTGAACAATATATAAAGTACTTTATTTTTAGATTGTTTAATTATTAAACATTTTAGGGGAACAAATGCTTTTCAATTCTTATGAATTTATCTTCATATTTTTACCAATTACCTTTATAATCTATTTTTATTTGATGAATCAAAGATTAGTTTTACCTGCAAAGATATTTCTTGTAATTGCTAGTTTGTTTTTCTATGGATACTGGAACTATATTTATGTACCTTTGATTTTGCTATCAATTTTTGTAAATTATGGTGTTGGTATCTCTTTAGTAAATAGTGATAAAATCAAAAAGCTATCAAGTAAATCAATCCTTGCTTTTGGAGTAGTTTTTAATCTAGGACTTTTGGGATATTTTAAATATACAGATTTTTTCTTAGAGAACTTTAATGGAATATTTGGAACAAATATTCCATTACCTCATATTATTCTTCCTATTGGTATTAGCTTCTTTACATTTACTCAAATAGCATTTTTAGTAGATGCTTATAGAAAAGAAGCTAAAGAGTATAATATATTTAACTATATGCTATTTGTTACATACTTCCCACATTTACTTGCTGGTCCAATTTTACATCATAAAGAGATGATGCCACAGTTTGCTAGTAAGTTTAACTATGTAAAAAATTATAGAAATATAGCACTAGGATTGTTTATCTTCTCTATTGGACTATTTAAAAAAGTAGTTATTGCAGATACCTTTGCAGTGTGGGCAAATGCTGGATTTGATAGTGCAACAACTTTAAACCTAATAGAAGCATGGGCAACAAGTTTAAGCTATACATTTCAACTATACTTTGATTTCTCAGGTTATACAGATATGGCAATAGGTATATCTCTATTGTTTAATATAAAACTACCTATTAACTTTAACTCTCCATATAAAGCTTTATCTATTCAAGACTTTTGGAGAAGATGGCATATTACACTTTCAAGGTTTTTAAGAGATTATTTGTATATTCCTCTTGGAGGTAACCGAAAAGGAAACACTAGAACATATATAAATCTAATAACTACATTTCTTTTAGGTGGACTTTGGCATGGAGCTGGATGGACATTTGTAATTTGGGGAGCATTACACGGTATTGCCTTAGCAATTCATAGAGCTTGGCTATCTTTAGGATTTAGAATGAATAAAATCCTTGCTTGGTTTATAACATTTAACTTTGTAAATATAGCATGGGTATTTTTTAGAGCTAAAGATTTTGAGAGTGCTATTAAGGTTTTAAAGGGGATGTTTGGGATGAGTGGATTTCAACTTCACCCAATATTTGCAAGTAAATTAGCATTTTTAGAAAAATATGGTGTTGTGTTTGCTCCATTTGACACAATACAATTACCGCTAAGTGAAACACCATTATTCATTTTAGCATTTATTTTAGTTTTAGCTTTTAAAAACTCAATGGAAAAAATGAATAGTTTTAAAGCAGATTATAAAATAGCATTTATCACAACTTTTTGTTTAATTTTTGGAATTTTATCTATGAATAAAGTATCTGAATTTCTTTATTTCAATTTTTAAGGGTGTATTATGAGTAATAAAAGATTTTTAAAAATTGTTTTTGGTTTATCTATTTTAGGTGCTTTATTTGTTGGTGGAGTTAATTATGTTGTTGATCCTTATGGATTAAATAACCTTATTAATATAAATAATTTTAATTCAAAAAAATATACTAATACATCAATTACTGCAAGATACAAACTTGATATATTAAGCAAGGGTAATATTGAAGCAATAATGCTTGGAACATCAAGAATTGGAGTAATGAACCCAATAGTAGTAGATAAATATTTAAACACAAAAACTTTTAGTCTTGAATATCCTTCTTCTCTTACAGAAATTCAAAATAAGCTATTTATGTATGCAAATAGCTTTAATGATTTAAAATATCTTATTTATGGTATAGATTTTATGTCATTTAATAAAAATAGAAATATATATAGACACTTTAATGAATTTAATGAATTCAACAATAAAATAATAAATAATGAGAAAATTTCAAATTTAGATTTATATTTTAGTTTCGATACATTTTTCAAAAGTATAAAAATAGTAATTAAAAATCTATTAAATCTTCAAAAAGAAGAAGTTCGTTATTTAAATAATGGAATGAGAGATTATCAAAATTATATTGAAGAAGAGAATAAAGGAATATTTAATTTTGAAAAAGAAAAAGACAATTCAATAAAATCATATTTTAGCCTAGAAGGACAATATAAGAATTATGAATTTTCATATGAATATTTAAATTATTTCAAGGAAATAATTGAGTTTTGTAAACATAATAATATAAAACTCTTTGTATACATTCCACCAATGTATAGTGAACATTTTGATGCTATAAATGCTGGTGGATATTTTGATGAATTTGAATTATTTAAAAAGGAACTAGTGAAGATTACAAATTATATTGATTTTACTGGACACAATTCAATAAGTACAAATAAAAATAACTATTGGGATAGTTCACATCTAAGGGTTGAAACAACAGAAATTGTAATGGCAAAAATATTTAATGATAAATCAATTGAAGTTCCAGAAGATTTTGGAGTTTTAGTTACAAAAGAAAATATTGATGAACACTTAGAGAATTTAAGAAAACAGATAAAAAAGTATGATTTAGAAAAACTTCGGAACTAAGGATTTTGCCTTAGTTTACATTCATTTCTTACAGATATTAAAATCTCAGTTCAAAAATATATCTAAAAATAAGTTCTCAATTCTATACTACAAAATAATTTGTAAATAAAAGAAAATTTATATTATATTTTTTAAATTAAACCTTGTAACCAAATAGAAACTATTATAGGCTATAATTTGCCATTGAAAAAAATAGGAGATATTTTATGGATAAAAAAACAAAAATTTTAGCAACACTAGGACCTGCTAGTAATAGTTTAGAGATGATTGAAAAGTTAATTGATGCAGGTGCAAATATGTTTAGGCTTAACTTCTCTCACGGAAGCCACGAGTATCATCAAGAGACTTTGGACAATATAAGACAAGCTATGGAAAATAAGAAAAAACTTGTAGGAATTCTACAAGATATTTCAGGACCAAAAATAAGAGTTGGAGAGTTAAAAGAACCTTTTGTTCTTGAAAGTGGAGATATTGTAACTTTTGAAAAAGAGGAGATTATTGGGTACAAAAAAGCTCCTAAAGAGTATGTAGTATCAATAAATTATCCAGATATTTTGGAAAAAATCAAAGTTGATGAATATATCTATTTATATGATGGAATAATAAGAGCAAGAGTAATAGAGACAAAACCAAATGTAAAAGCCCAAATTGAGAATAATGGAACACTATCAAGTAGAAAAGGGGTGAACTTCCCAAATACAGTTATTGATATTGAAGTTATTACAAAAAAAGATGAGGCTGATATTGCTTGGGGAGTTAAAAATAGAGTAGATTATTTTGCTATATCATTTGTTCAAAGTGCAAAAGATATGAGAAGAGCAAGAAGCCTTTTAGGAGATTATAAAGGTAAATTAATAGCAAAAATTGAGAAATTTGATGCTGTTTCAAATATTGATGAGATAATTGAAACAAGTGATGGAATAATGGTTGCAAGGGGAGATTTGGGAATTGAAGTTCCATATTATGATGTTCCAACTATTCAAAAAATGCTAATAAAAAAATCAAATGCAAAAGGAATTCCAGTAATTACAGCAACTCAAATGCTTTTATCAATGACACAAAATGAAAGAGCAACAAGAGCTGAAATTTCAGATGTTGCAAATGCTGTTTTAGATGGAACTGATATTGTAATGTTAAGTGAAGAGAGTGCAGTTGGTGAAAATCCTACAAATGTTGTTGAAACAATGCACAATATCATAAGCCAAACAGAAAAAATATATAATCACGATAAAAGATATAACTTCACATACTTAGATGAGTTTGATGTAATTCAAGCAACAGTTACAAAACTAGCAGATGATTTAAATGCAGATGGTATTTTATCACTTACGAGTAGTGGAAATTCTGCTAGAAAAATGTCAAGATATAGACCAAAAACACCTTTATACACTTTTGCACACAATAAAGAGACACTTACAAGCTTAACTGCTCTTTGGGGAGTTGAACCAGTAACTACTGTAAAAGAGGCTCAAGCTTCTAAAATGATTCAAAAGATGTTGAGAAGTTTGGAAAAAAGGGAGTTATTAAATAAAAATGGATTGTATATTTGTACAGTTGGTTATCCTGTTGGAATTCCTGGAAGTACAAATACTATCAAAATTTTAACTCCTAGTGAAATAGAGTTCTATCTAAACTTTAAAGAGAATAGAGAAAAAACAAAACAAGAGAAGAAACAAAAAATTACAACTACAGTAGAAGATTTGGGACTATAAAATAAACGGAATTTCGGTAGTATAAAAATAACTGTGTAAATCCTTAAATTTAAACAAGTATGGGAGTGTTAGAAATTTCGTGTCAATCTGATAAAATACAATTTTTAAGGATTGATTATGGAACAAGAAAAAGAGATAAATTTTGATTTTAATGAAATATTAAATCAATTTAGAAATGGAAAAAGACTTACAGGTAAAGATGTACTTTTAGCTCCACTTATAAAACAACTAACAGAAGCTGCACTTGAAGCAGAAGTTGAATCACATATTGCAAATGATGTTTTAGCTGGTAAAACAAATAGAAGAAATGGTTTTAATTCTAAAACTATAAAAGGTACTTCAGATGGTAGTTTTGAACTAGATACTCCAAGAGATAGAAATGGAACATTTTATCTCCCTTTGGTCGCTACAGCAAGCTAAGGAACCAGTAATAGTAAAAAAACATCAAACTACAATCTCTGATGAAATAGAAGAAAAAATACTTTCTATGTATGGACTTGGAATGAGTTATATAGATATTTCTTCTCATATTGAAGAGATATATCAAGTATCTATCTCAACTGCAACAATAAGTGCTATTACAGATAAGATTATTGAAAAAGTAAAAGCTTGGCAGAATCGTCCTCTTGAAACCTTATATCCATTTGTTTGGCTTGATGCTATTCATTATAAAATCAAAGATGGTGGAAAATATGTAAGTAAAGCAGTTTACACTGTTCTTGGAGTTAACATGGAAGGTAAAAAAGAGATATTAGGTTTGTACCTTAGTGAAAGTGAAGGTGCAAACTTCTGGCTTAGTGTACTTACAGATTTAAACAATCGTGGAGTACAAGATATATTGTTACTTCACCGATAAATAATCTTAATTATAGTATAATGTTTTATGGAAAAAATAGATGCTAGAAAATTAACACCAAGAGAATTATCAGAGAAACGAAAGATAGTTATTAAA
>NZ_JADKPZ010000015.1 GCF_016106035.1 Arcobacter vandammei | reverse complement strand
CTAATTTCTTATGTCTATTTATACCTTTGACATATAAATTGAGAAAAACTATTCATTATCTCTATATTTCTGCTATTTTGTCTAAAAGTTCTCTTTTTATATGTTATATCTATAATTTACTTCTTGCTATTTTCAATTACTTACCCCAAAGTAGGGCATTTGTATATTCTTCTCATACCTTTATAAATTCTATAGCTTCGATTATATTGGATATTTAACTATAAAGTTCTAATTTCTTATGTCTATTTATACCTTTGACATATAAATTGAGAAAAACTATTCATTATCTCTATATTTCTGCTATTTTGTCTAAAAGTTCTCTTTTTATATGTTATATCTCCATCAATAATATATGGCTATTTCAAAGATATAAGTAAGATAAATTAAATAAATAAAAAGGTAGTTATATTTCTCATTATATATGTTATATCATATACTTTGAGATTCAATAGTTCTCTATTTTTAAGTCATAACATCTCAAATGAGGTGTTATATTTCTCATTTCATATGCAGCTAATGTTATTCAAACGGCTATTTCTTCGTGCTTTGAGGAGTTCTTATAAACTTTAATAAAAATACTTATAAAAAGGAATAAACTCTCTTAAAGAAAAGAGAGATCATTCTTTAATTTTAGAGTTTATTTCAAGATATAATTTTTCAATATCTTTTAATTTACTATCAATAAAAAATTTATCTTCATTTGATAATCCTGAATAAACTTTTTTAGATAATTTCTTTGAATAAAAACTTACCTTATCAAATATATTTTTATTTAAAGGCTCATCTTTAGTAGCAGATTTTTTTAAATTATCTATATAAACTTTTAATTCATTTACAGATAACTTTTTATTTTTGAGTACTTCTAAAATTTTTGTTATTTCAGCTTGAGTTTTTAATTTAGATTTTATAACTTTTGCTTGGCTATAAGTTATTTGCTCATCAATTAATGCTTGTTTAATCAAAGGATCAAGTTTTAAAACAGATAATCTATCAACAAATGTAATAATATCAAATCGCCCTATTTTTTCAAAAACATTACTTACATTTTTATGTAAAACTTTTTCTTCTTCATTTAAACTACTTTTCCCAGCTTGGAAATTTTTTACTTTATTTAAAAAACTTTTTACACTTTCAATATCACTAAAATTACAAGCTAATTGAATATGTTCTAGAATAGATAGAGTTTCATCATATGTATTTAAATCTTCTCTATTTAAGTTTTCACTAGATCTCATAAATCTAGCCAATTCATCACTTACATTTTCTAAAATTATTGCTGGTACTTGTTTTGAACCATTTAATTTTAAAGCTCTAATTCTATTTTCGCCATGAATTCTTTCTAATTTTCCATCTTTTTTTCTTAACATTACAGGATTAAGTAATCCTGTACCTAAAATACCAGCATCAACTTCTGCTAGTTTCGAAATATTTTCTGCTAGTTCAAGTAATTTTGATTTTGAATAAGATATTCTATTGTGCATTAATATATCATTGTCTAATTTTAATTCAGAAATTGAATCAATATCAACCAATATAATATTTGTATTGTTTTTTAATAATATATCTTGTTCTGCTTTTAATTCATCAATTGTGTTATTAATTGAAGTTATTCTTTGAGGTTTAACTTTTGCCATATTTAATCCTTAATTTAATTCATCTGCAATATTATCAATCATTAAAATTAAATCTTGATTTTGTGATCTTTGGAAATCCATAATATAAGGAACTAAAAAATATTTTAAACTAGGGGCTTCTTGAACACAAGATTTTTGTGGGAATGGATTCATAACTTTGCAATTTAAATTTCTTAAGTTTTGTGTTTCATGAAGTAGAGTAGGGATTCTTTTTATTTCAGCAAGAGTCTCTTTTGCATCTGTAATTCTTTTATCAAACATATTTGGTACTAAAACAATTTTTTCTAAATTCTCTAAATTTTCTGTAACAAATATTTTATCTAAAGTTCTAAAAAAACCAACCATTCCGTCTGTATCAACGTTTTTAGTTGGAATTGGTATTAAAATTGATTTTGCACATTTTAAAATAGAAGTTGTAATTATCCCAAAAGAGGGTGGGGCGTCTATAATGATTTTATCATATTGCGATTTTAAGCTTTCAATAAAGTTTGATAAAATATTAATTTTTTCATCTCTTTTAAATTCATCAGATTCTGTTAAATTTAACAACTGAAAATTAGAAGGGAAAAAATCAATTTCTAAACTATCTTCAAGATAGTGAGGTTGTAGCATTTTCCCTTTATTAGGATTGTCAATATATTTTGTTGTTTTTATAGTAATTGGAGTAACTTTTTCATTTCTGAATATATTTGTTATATTACTTACGTCATATTTTAGAATACCATTTTCTTCAGTGTATGTAAATGCACCGTAAGAATAACCAAAGAAAGCACCTGAAAGTGTTGCTTGTGGATCAAGGTCAATCAATGCTGTTTTATAACCTTTATTTGCGTATGAGTACGCTATTGCTTGTGAAAAAGTTGACTTTCCAACTCCACCTTTTTGAACTGTAACACCAATAACATCACCTAATTTTTTAGACATTTTATTCCTTTATTCGTTATGTAACGAGTAATTTTTGTATTATTTTATCTAAATAAAAAATTTATTTCAAGTAATACTTGATATATATTTATATATTTTTAAAATTTGTTTTTTTTATGTAACTAATAAATTGATTATAATAGCTTAATAAGATAATTTTATGTTACTATTTATTACTCGTTTCATAACGAATAATTAAATTTTGTAAAAATTATTAATCTTAGGTTGAAATATGATAAAAACACCTTTTTTAGCAGTAGATGGAATTATAAAACTATATGATCAAAATGAAAATTTTAGAGGCATAATTTTAATTGAAAGGCTTAATAAACCTTTTGGAATAGCAATTCCTGGTGGCTTTGTTGACATTGGTGAAACTGTTGAAAATGCAGTTATAAGAGAGATGAAAGAAGAAACTTCTTTAGATATCACTATTGAATCATTATTAGGAGTTTATTCAGATCCGAAAAGAGATGAGAGATTTCACACTGTATCAGTTGTTTATGTTTGCAAAGCTTATGGAAATCCTAAAGCTCAAGATGATGCAAAAGAAGTCTATGTATACAATTTAGATGAAATACCTTTTGAGAAATTAGTTTTTGATCACAAAAAAATAATCTTAGATTTTTTAGAAAATAGGGCAGAGTGAAGAATGTAATGATCTTAACTCCGTTTTTCCTAGAATCATAAACTTATTTACTCGTTATGTAACGAGTAAATATTTACAAATTGATTTTTAAAAATTCTCTCAAATATTTTAAGATAAAAGGCAAAACTGTAAGCTCCTTATTTCTTACAAAATATTCATCTAGTGAATTCAAATAGGCAATACAATCAAAATTTTTATCACTAAAGTAAACTTTTCTTATTATATTTGCTTTTGTTGTACTTCTTTTTAAATTATCAATACTTGTTGAACTAAAATATGTTAAACAATTGTTGTCAACATGGTAATTTATACCAGAACCAGCTGTTGTAAATTTTTTATATTCATTTCTTCTTAATCTAGGACTATCTTTATTTTCTATAAATTTATTATATATTTTTAATGACTCTTTTATATTTGGAAGTATAAATTCATTAGTTCTAGTTATTGCAAAATAATCGTTATTTTTAAATGCTATAAACTCTATATTTTCAAAATTATCTTTTAGCTCTTGAATTCTATTTATTTTAAATCTATCAAATAAATCTATATTTACTATATTTATGTTGTTATCAATGATTATTTTTTCCCAACAAGTATCTTCTGAATCATTTTTACAATCTATTGGAACAAAAAATTCGAAATCTTTAAATGATTTCCATTTTGATGATAAATAGAAACTACTTTTACAAATTTCATTTTTTATTAATAGTTCTTTTAAAATAGCTTCAAATAAAATATTATTTTCATTTAAAATAGTCTTACAATTTTTATATGAAATAACTTGAGTAAGTTTGTATCTCTTTTTTAGATCTAAATATGGGTCGTTATTATTTTCATATTCATTTTTTTCATGTAAAAAAATGAAAGTAGGTATATGATGATTTATTTTATCCACAAACATAGCTTTAATCTTTTTATCAAAAAAATTCTCTATTTTTGAAATTATTTCAACTTTATATTCATTACTTAATTTATTTTCATAATCAAATAATTGAATATATTTATTTTTTAAAAAAGCCTCTTTTATAAGTTTTGTTAATTCTTTAACTCTTTTTTCCTTATTTAAATATGTTTCATGTTGAATGAAGCTTTCTTCTTTTAATTCAAATGTTAAATATTTTGATAGTCTATTATTGATACCTTCAAGAAAAAGTCCTAAATATCCTACTTTTGAATTTAAAAAGTCATCTTCATAATTAATAAAATTTATAGAACTTTTCTTATAGCTACTTTTTTGTATAAACAGATCAGAACTTGTGTCAAGTGGATTTACAACTCTAATTAATCTATTTCCTTCTAAACAATAAAAAATATATTTATTTGAATTAAATTTAGTACACTTTATTTTTGTAAAAGTTGAAACATTTAAAGACAATAAACTATTTTTATCAACACTAAATTTAAGCGTTATAACTTTACTTTTTTCAATTTTGTGAATAACAAAACAACCATTTTGAAAATTTCCAAGAGTGAACATATTTCCACTCGTTCCATAAAGTACTAATAATATATTTATTAAAAAATAGGGTGATATTTTATTAATATTTTGATTATCCACTAGTTTAATATCACAATTTAATTTTTCCAAATCATCATTATCTTCTAACTTGTAAATTTCTCTTTTTTCTGTTAGTAAATATATATGAAATACTGATTTATAATAAGCCAATACATTAATGTTTTTTTTCAATAAATTCCATATTTTGCCATAATCAGCTTCTAATTTATTTTTATTTTTTGGAATTTCAATTTTTATTAGATCATAATCTTTTAGTATTTCACTACCATTAATTTTATAGTCAACTTTATTTGTCCAATAATTTTGTGTTAACATCCTATAATCTCCCTAATAATTTCTATCATTTTGATATCTACATACGGCTTATTTTTATCTTTTGAATTAACTAAATAAGGTATTACTACGACATTTTCATGTGATAGTACCGAAATTTCTGCTTTTATTTCAGCTTCAGCGAAAATATTTACTATAACTGCTTTGTTAAGTCTATTTATTTCTAACTTATATTTTGATCTATCAATAATATTTTTAGTACTATAATTTAAACTTTTTTGTGAATAATATTTAAAATCAAAGTAAATTCCTTTTTTTTCATATTTAAAATCAAAGCTCTCAAATTTTTCATAAATATCACCATTTAATTGTTCTAAATTAATATTACAATATTTTTCAATTATATATTTTCCAAAAACTTCTCCTAATGCACCTTTATATATATTGTTGAAGGCATTTGGAATAAGTAAAGTGTTATACTTGAAAGTAGTTGCTATATTATTTTTGATTGCAAATTCATTTAATTCTGGGCAATTTCTAATTAAATGTAAATTAGCAGCTTCTTCTGATATTTCAACTTTACTGTAATTATCTTTTTTATTTAAAGAAATATCTTTATAATTATTTGCTTGATAGCATACATATTTTTTATCATTAGTTTCTATGTGACAAATTTCATTTAGGTTTAAATACCCTTTTAAATTTAAATCATAAATTGATTTTAGTGTTGGATTTTGTAAAAAAAATACTCTAATACCATTCCATATTTTCTGCATATCAGATAAGTTTTCTTCACTGATAGGATCTTTGAAAACTTTTAATGAATAGTTTATTAATTGATTTAATTCATTTGTAAGTCGATTTAATTCGTTTTCAAAGATTTTTTCTTTTATTGAATTTTCTTTAACACTATAATCTTTATAGTGATTTAGAAGTTTTAATGTAGATGGTAAAAGTGGTATTTCATGATTTGCAAATTTGCTCAAAATTTTAGTTAATTTATTATCTACAAATAAAAACATATCGCTATTACTATTTGTTCTATGAAGTCTTCCAATAGCTTGAATAATAATTTGCATTGTTGCTTCAATACTATCTTCTGTTTCTTCATATACACTAGAGTATTTTTTTTGTCCATTAAATAAAGATTTTAACTCTGATTTATACTCTTTCTCACTAAGATTATAATTTATATATAAACTTTCTATTTGAAAAATTCCTTTTAATTTTTCTTCTGTAGATTTTGGTGATCTAACCATAATTTTTGTTGGTTTTTCTAAAAATATCGCATCAAAATCTTTTTTTAAAATTTTTTTATCTATATTATCATTAACATCTATTGATTTTTCAATATTATATTCTAGATTTTTACCAGTTCCAATCCTTTTATAAACTGCATAGACAAAAATTTTCTCATTTTTTTTATTTGATACATAATTCTCATAACTATTTTCTGTCTCTTTTTTATATTCAATAAAAAAAATATGTTCTTTTTTTTGTATTTCTATAATATTTTTACCATATTCTTTAATTTTATTTTTTAGATTTTTTATATAATCATTTTTTGGTTCAATGTAATTAATTAATTCAACAAGCAAATGTATTAAATATTTATAATTTATATTGTCATCCATAAAATCATCTTTTATGTATCTGTTTGAGAAATAAATCATACTATGTATCTTATCTTCTTCAAGAAATTTTTTGTAACAATCAATAAAGTTCATATATTGCCTCAAATAAAATTCTTTTATAGATAAGCTTTCAATATAACTAGAGATAGTAATATCAGAAGAGTAATTCCTTCTACAAAATTCTCTTATAGTATCTTTTATTTTTAGATCATCATTGATAGTTTCTATGTGAAAATTTCTATTTCTTTGATGTTTGCTATCCAAATAAAGTTCTTGCATGTGTAAAATTTCATTTTCTGTAGGCTGATAAAAATTTGTATTTGATTTTAGATATTTAATATCAAAGTTATTTATTACACTATTTATATTTGCTGTTGCAGAAATTCCTACAATCATCATTTTTTTACTTGCATTTAACAAAAGATCTTCAGGAGTTGACAAAAGATGGAGATATTCTATATCAGTAATATTTGAAGCTATATATTCTTTGTTAATGTTTATTAAAGAAAAGCCATTTTGATAAAAATTCCATTTTCTTTTACCTAAATCCTTTTTAAACTTATTTCTTAAAAATAGATCATTTTTTATTCGATTTTTTAAATAAGTGTATTTTTTATCTCCGATAGATAATCCAAAAATCTTTATATTATTATGGATAACAGCATTAGCATAGTTATCTAAATTTAACTCGTCTTTAACAAAAGTATCATTTTGACTATATGTTTCAATTTTTTTGTAAATATCATTTATACAAAATTTTATATATCTAGTGATAACTTGTGTAATATCTTTTAAGAGATCAGAAAAAGGGAAGGAATTAACAGTTTTTTCCTTAATTATTAATAGTTGCTCATTTTTATCATCAACCTCTACATATAGTTTAGAAGAATCTCTTTGAAAGCTAAAATTACTAAAATTTGAATCTATCAAAAAAGGTAGAGTATCTAGTTCATTATTTACAAGCTTCGTATCAATTACATATTTCAATTTTTTTTCATTATATATTTCTTCAAATTTCAATTTTATTGGATTAAAGTGTTCTAAATCATAATTAAATTTATTTTGATATGTCATATTTTTGAAAGTATCAGCCATTAATCTAAACAGTTCAATTATATCAATAGATGTTGATAGCGATTTGCTAATAATTGAATCTAAATAGTAATGTTTTTGACTATCAAATTCATCTAAAAATACTAAAGCATTTTTGAATTTTTTAAAGTCCCATAAATAGCTACTAGATGAAATAGTATTAATTTTATTAGCAAATTTACTTGCAGTTGTAAGTATTATTGTATATTTTTCAATATCTAATGATTTAAACAGTATTTTCGCATCTTTTAATAAATTATCTTTTAGTTTTTTATTATCTTTATAGTCAAAATACTGTTTTTTAATTTTATTTAATAATAAACCTCCTGCCTTATTTAGTTCATTTTCATCAAAATTGTTTAATGATTTATTTTCTTTAAAAATTTTATAGCTTTCCAAAATTGTTAATAATTTTTTGAACTCTTTATAATCAGAAAAACAAAAAATTTTATCACGTTCTGAACTTTCATACCAATCTATTAATTCATCACTTATTGATTTTAGCACAAAAACTTTATTTTGAACTTCTGTACTCAAATTTTTGAGTAATTTATTTTTAAAATCATTTAAAGTATTTTTTAAAGGGATTGCATAAATAAACTTTTTATCATTTGTAATATTTTCTTTAATATATTCAATAATAGCATGCGTTTTTCCACTACCTGTTGGAGATGGTAATAAAAATAGCCCATTGTCTATATTTATAGTATATTTTTTTATTAAAGATAGATTATATTCTGTTGTTTCATAATTTGATGTATTATTTATGTTCATAAAATTTCCTTTACTATTTTCAATACTTTATCATATTTAAGTTACCAAACTATGTAATTCATTTTATAAAATAAAATTAATTCAACTTCTGTGTTTTTATAACATTTGATATAAATTATATAAAATACACACTTTTTTATATAAAACATACTGACTTTATTATCAATCCTCTTTGATAATATAGACTATCATACAAAAAATCTCTTTTTTGTGTAATTTTTGAATAAGTTGGTAAATACAACTTTAATAACTTGCTATAAACCAGTTATAATTACACTTATAGATTTAGCTATTTTATAATTGGAAATTTAAATATTTTTTTGAATATAAATCAATGTTACTTTTTTTACTGAATTTTTAAATTTTTGAATAAAATAATATTTATATCATTTAACCATTCAACTCTTCACTAGCATATCTAATAATATCAACACCATATTTGTCTCTTACTTTTAATAGGTTTTCATTTAATGCTTTATATTTTAGATCTTTTTTATAATCTATTACTGAAAATGTTTTTAAGTTACTATATGAATTTGCAAAGTTAGATGCACTTATTGCTATATATTCATTATCAAAATTAATTATTTATTAAAATGAATAATAAATATGGACAATTAATTGTCCATATAAAAGTTTAAACTTCTAATATAAAAAATTAGGAGTTTAACAAATGTCAAGCTTATATTCAAAACTATCAGTATTAAAAGATGATGAAAATTTTTTCTTAAATAGTAGAACAAATAAAACAGTAAAAGAGATTCAAAAAGAGTTAAATATAACTATTGATGAAGCTATGGTTTTATCAATAATTATCTCATATCAAATTCAAGATACATACTCTACAAGTTTTGATAGTCTAAAAAAAGATTTTAAATTACAAAGTGATGAGTACTTAAAGTATTTAAATATTGCATATAAACTTGAAAAAAAAGGTTTTATTGCATTGGCTGAAGAGAGAAGAAGAGGAAGAAGCTCAAGAATAAGTCCTGAATTTAATGTTGATGATATGATTTTTAATAAATTAATTTTAGGTTATGACTATTTAGATGATGTTGATTTTAGTGATATATATAGTGTTGTAAAAGTTATTGCTGAATTAATTTATAAAAAAGATGATAAAAAATTAACAGAATTTAGATTGGTTTCTGAAGCAAATAGAGTTTTTGATAAACTTGATATAAAAGAGGAATTTACAAAAGCTATTTTAAAATATTCAACAAAAGAGAAATTAATCATAATGTACCTTATTTATGAGTATATTGATGGAAATAGTGGTGAGAGAGCAAACAGAATTTGCGAAATATTTTTTGATGATTTGTCACATAGAGCAAGATATTTAGAGAGTATATTAAAAAAAGAGTTGGATATTTTTAAAGATAAATTAGTGCAACTTGAAGAGAGAAGTGGTCTTTTTGATTCATCAACTGATATACAATTAACACCAAAAGCAATTGCTTTGCTTCTTAAATCAAAAGATAAAAATAAAAAACAAGAGTTTAAAGCACAGTTTACAAAACATATAAAATATAATAGTTTGAAAAAAGAGATATTTTTGGATGAAAGAATAGCTCGTGATATTAATCAATTAAAAGATGTTTGTAGCTCAAAGAATTTTAATAAAATTGTAAAAGATTTAAAAAAAGCAAATTTGCCATCTGGTATTGTCTCTATTTTTTATGGATTTGCTGGAACAGGTAAAACAGCATCTGTTTATGAGATAGCAAAACTTACAAAAAGAGATGTGCTTCAAGTTGATATTAGCTCTATTCAATCAAAATGGGTAGGGGAGAGTGAAAAAAACACTAAAGCAATATTTGATGAGTATTACAAAGCTTGTGAGATTTTAAAATCAAAACCAATATTGCTATTTAATGAAGCAGATGCAATCATCTCTAAAAGATTAGATGTAAATGATGCAGTTGGTCAAATGAATAACACTATGCAAAATATCTTACTTGAAGAGTTAGAGAACTTTGATGGTATTTTTATGGCTACAACAAATCTAATAGATAATATGGATGATGCTTTTTCAAGAAGATTTTTAAATAAAATCAAATTTGATAGACCAACAGCTAAAACTAGAGAGTTTATCTGGAAATCAAAATTACCTGAACTTGAAGATAAAATCTATGAAAAACTATCAAAATATGATTTAAGTGGTGGACAAATAGAGAATGTAACAAGAAAATATCTAATAAATAAAATTTTAAATCAAAAAGAGTTTGATTTTGATGAAATACTAGAGTATATAAAAGAAGAGATTGAGTTTAAAAATAATGATGAAAATATTTTAAAAGTTGGGTTTTTGAAATGAAATTAAAAAGAGTATTTAGAAAAGAGTTTTTTATAACACTCTTTATAAAACAAAATAAACATCATAGATTTGGAGTATTACTTCATACTTTAGCACTTGTTTATCATACTACAAGACATAAACAATATAAGATGATACCATCAGCTTTTTTACATGATATTGGAAAACCTATTATTACATTTCAAGACGAGAAAGATAAAATAACAGGTGAATAATCTTTTCATAATCATGAAGAACTTTCATATCAAGTTATTAAAAGTTGAAAAATCTTAACTTACACAAAAAATCTTGTTAGGTATCATTACCTAATAAGAGGAATGTACAAAGCCAAAGAAAGAAATCAAATAGGTAAATACAAAAGAATGAAAAGGTCTTATGATAAATTGGATTCATCTTTTATCAATGATCTTGAGCTATTTATGAAATTTGATGATTTAGCTAAAAAATCTTTCTAAATAGACAAAAAACTGTCCATATAATCTCATATAATTTTTCTATAACAAATAGGAGAATAATACATGATACCTTCAAAATTAATTACAAAAGAGAATGCAAAAAAACGCTTAGAGCAAAGAGGTCAGGATTTTATGGCTATTTTTGTTTCTGGTTCAAATGTTCATCCTGATCCCAAAATGTATAAATATTACTGGTGGATATACTCTATGGAATCAAAAGAAAAAAGTGCAGCTGAAGTATTTTATTCAAAAGCATATAGATTAACTACAAAAAAGTTTGAAGAAGAATCAATAAGATTACAAGACAATAAAATTTCTTTTGCGTATGTAAATAGAAAATTACATAGATTAGGTACAACTTTTGATTATAAAAAATTAAAAGAGAAATATCCTGATATGGAATTTGCACCAGCTTATGAAGATGATAATGATGAAATGATAGAGAATGGACATAAATAAATGCAAAATCTATCCAAAACTCAAAAAGTAAGATTATTAAAATTAAATCTTAGATTACAAAATCTTCAAGAAAAAATCATAAAAGAAGCAGTAAAACTAGATATTGAATTATCTAAAAGAGTATCTGATGAAACTGATATTCTTGATGATTATGAAATTGATTTAAAAATACATTTTATTTTAAGAAAAGATGATAAAAACTACAAAGAAGATGATGATAATTTTGTTACAGTTATAAATGAATACCTAAAAGGTATATCAAAAAAATCAAATACTTATCCTTGGAGTTTAGAAGATAATCATAATGAATTTAGGGAATGGGAAAATCATCCTATGAAAAATGATTATCATTGTTGGTGGTTTCATTGTCTTTATGACCATAATCATTTAGAATGGGAAGATATGTTAAAAATTGGGGAATTTTGGAGTGATTTAAAAGTTTATTATCAATATTTTGATTAAGGAGTCTATTTTGCAAGGAACTTGGAAAACAAAGAAAAAACATATTCAAAAAGATAAATTTGAACAAATTGTTAAAACTATTAAATATTTAAATCCAATAAAATTTAAAAAAGAACTATCTGTATCTTATTTAGAAGATTACAAACTCAAACAATCAAAATGCCCAAATAATCCTAGAAAAAAAATATATAAAAAAATCGTAAATACAAAAGATAGAAGAATAAAAAGAGATTATTTAAAAAATATGGAATTTGAAAAAGAAATTCCAACACATAGGCTTTCTAAATCTATTTTAAGGGAGATTATATAGCTATAAAAAAATTAATTAAAATTTCTGTAAATAAAATATTACAGAAACTTTAGATTTTGATATCAAGCAATTTTAAACAATCTTGTACTGAAATTTTATTTTCTTCATCTTCAATAATTGCATAATCAGTTTCATCTAAATCAACACTTGCTTCAATTCCATTTATGTAAAATCCATTAATATAATGTGGTAAAAACAGATAACAAATCTCATCTTTTTGAGCTTTTGTTTTAAGAAGTGATATATTTAAAACAGGATAGTTATCAAAATATTTCAAGCAGATATTTTCTAAAGATTGTTTTGAAAAACTGTTTAGTAGTTTATAATGAAAACTAAAAATAGGGTGTTCCATTTTATGAATAAGTTCTTTTAGATGCCAATAATATTTTAACTCTTTAAATATATTTAAAAAGTTGTCAATTATGCTTTTGTAATGTTTCTCTATCTTTGGTATATGTTTTCCAGCTCCAAACTCAAAATCTTTCCAGATTGATTTATCTATAGGAACTAAAGATTGTTTTATATTTGACCATGAGTATAAAGATATCTCTGCTTTTAAATCATTTGATTTCTTTGAAAGAATTAGTTTAAAAAATATACCTAAATCTACTTTTTTATTATCATTTTCAAGTACCAATTCATCATTTGCATTTATAAAAAAAGATTTATTGTTAAATTTCTTGTTTTCTAAAAAGTTTTTCAATGTAATTGAATATCTTTTTTGCATAGCTTGCCTTACTGTTTTTCTTTAATTATAAAGATAAATATAGACAAAAATATGTCTTTATAAATAAATATAATTGTTTAAATCTTTCAAAGGAGAAAAATGTCAAATGTAGCAATAATAGGAAGTAGTGATTTCAAAAATAAAGAGCTTCTTGATACTACTATGAAAAAAATTCAAGAACAAAATACTATTACAAAAATCATAAGTGGTGGAGCAAAAGGTGCTGATACTATGGGAGTTCAATGGGCGAATAAAAACAATATAGAAACATTAGTATTTTATCCTGATTTTAAAAAGCACAAAAGAGCTTATCATTTTAGAAATAGACAAATTGTTATACAATCAGATTTAATAGTTGCCTTTTGGAATGGTTATTCAACAAGAACAAAATATACAATAACTTTTGCAAAAACTTTAGAAAAAGAAGTAATAGTAGTTAAATATTAACAATTAAAAAAAATAAAAGGAACAAAAAATGCCAAGATTATTAAAAACATTAACTGAATATGTAGCAACTATAAGGAAAAGAGAAACTTATTTTATGGTGTTTAATACTGTTTATAATGATATTTATGCTTTTGGAAACGAACAAAATTCTGCTGAAAATGGAATATTTGGATATTTAAATAAAAAGTATGTAAACAATATAGCTAGAGATGAGTTTATAAATTTTATGAAAGATAATTTTCCTAATGTAAAACTTGAAGAGGTATTTGATATGGTAAGTCCTGGATATATGGTTTATCCATATTTAGGAACTATTGTTATTGATTGTAAAAAAGATGATGAAGTTTATAATGCTATTTGTAAAAAGTATGAAGATGAATTAGGTAATCCACTTTCAAAAGATGCAGTTTTTTGGTCTATTAGTTATGAAATTGCTTTAAAAAACTATAATGAAGTAAAACAGATGTGGGATGATGAACTTGCAGACTAAGATTAATTAAAATAGACAATAATATGTCCAGATAAAAATATAAATAATTCTTCATTTCAAGATAATATATCTGTGGTGATAGATACTTTAGATTTTTTAAATGATGAGTTAAATGAAAAAATCCAAAAACTAAATGAAATAATAGCTATTTGCAAAGATTACTCAAAATTAAAAAAAGAAGAGAAAGAGCTAATAAAAGATAGTTATTTTTTTGCTAGATATATTCAAATACTTTGTACTACAAACTATTATAAATATTATTTGGATAACTATTTTGATATTTATGCTTCTATTGAAAATGAGTTACAGAGTAGTTTTTGGCTCTCTTTTAAAATTTATATTAGGAATATTTTAAAATATAGGACAAAATAGTGTCTAAATTATATAAGGATTTAATAAATGTTATGTAAAATAAAAACTATTTTACGCAAAGGAAAATAGTGCCAAAAATTATTCAAAAACAAAACGACAATACAAAATACAACAGAATAAATCAAATCTACTCCATGTTGAAAAACAATGTTCACGGATTTACAATTGCTGAATTAGCAAAAGAGTTAGATGTTAGTACAAAAACAATTCAAAGAGATTTATATGAAGTATTAAGTGATTTAGGAGCTATAAAAGAGGGAAGAATTTGGAAGATTGATCCAAAACTTGCCTCTGATGATTTAAATACAAATGAAAGACTCATTCTTGGTATTTTAGATGAGATGGCAAAGAGTGCTGGAAATATATTTTACTCAAAAGCTCACTCGCTATTATCTCAAATTACTCAACAACTAGATCACCCAATATTTACAAATGTAAATGGTGAATATCTTGAAGATAAAACTGTTGCTTTGTTTGAGAAAATAGAAAAAGCTATTAAAGAAAAAGAGGAGATAAAGTTTGATTATGAAAAATATAATTTTCATGTAAAACCACTAAAACTTGCATTCTTTGATGGCTTTTGGTATTTACTTGCATTTCATATACAAAAAGATAAAGAAATTTTCAAAAAATATCACCTAAAATCTATAAAAAATATAGAAACTCTTAATTCAAAATTTGAAATACCTGTTATAGTTGAAGAGAGATTAAAATATGCAAATAGTGTTTGGTTTAATTTGGATGTTCAGTTTAGAGTAAGATTGTTTATAGATAAACAAATTAGAAAATATTTTGAAAGAAAACCTCTTAGAGGTCAAAGTATAATTGGAGAAGATAGAGATGGCTCAATAGAAATAGAGATAAAAATTTCAAATAATATGGAAATACTCCCACTTATTTTATACTATATTCCATATATAAAAGTGTTAGAGCCACAAAGTTTAGCAGATGAGATAAAAGATAGAGTACAAGGATATTTGGAAGAGATATTATAAAACATAAAAGACAACAAGGAATAAATATGAAAACACTAGAAAAATTTATCGTTGAATATATAAATAATAAGTTTTATGAAAAAAATATAGATATATTAGAATATTTAAAGAATAAAAGAAATGATTTTTTAAATGACAATATAATTGAAAAAATTGATACTTTAAAAGAAAATCTCCCTAAAGAGATAGAATCTTTTTATAAAGATATATTTTTGAAATTTATTTTAAATGAAATGTTAAATCAAAAAGATGATAAAAAAATCCATGAATGGATTGTAAAAGATTGGGGAGGAATTAAAACTCATAAAGATTTTAATACATTAAAGGAATCTATGAAAAATTATAGTTTTGATAGAATTTCAAGCTGGTCGAAAATTGCTTCTTTTAAAGATCTTAGTAAATATGTAATATATGATTCAAGAGTAATTTACTCTTTAAACTGGATAATTTTTAAATATAATAAAAAATATAATAAAACTGAAAAATACTTCTTTCAACCAAGTGGTAGAAACAAATTATTAACTTTACTGCCTGTTGATTCAATTATCAATTTTGGAAATATAGAATGTTTAAAAGTTCATAGTAAAGGCGATGATATATTTGGAGATATTTATTTTCAAAAATCAGAATGTTATTTAAAAATGTGTGAATTAACTAAAAATTTAAATAAATTAATTTTTAAAGATATAGAAATTCAAATTAAAGATATGAAAATACAAGCAGAAAATTATCCATTTTTTACTGAAATGTTATTGTTTCAAATTGCAGATGATATTATTTTTGATGATATAAAAGATTCTATAAGTATTAATGTAAAGGAAATAAAAATATGAATATATTTAGTGTATTGAGTATGGGAAAATCAAGATTACATGAAACAAGCATGTCAGCAATGTTAGCTTATTTATTAAATCCAAATCAAGATCATGGAGTTGGAAATAAATTTTTAAAAAGTTTTCTTGAATTATCAAATGAAAATAATATTTATTCTATATACATAGAAAAAATAGGATCAACTCAATTAAAATTTGATATAGATTTAGAAGTTCAATATTATTACGATGGGAAAAGAAGTGATATTGATGTTCAGATTAAAATATTTGATAACAATTGGAATGAATTACATAGAATTATAATAGAAAATAAAATAAAAACTGGTGCAGCAAATCCAGAACAATTAAAACAATATTATGAAGCAGTAATTAATGATGAAAATGAAGAAAAGATTTCTGAAGATAAATTATCTGTAATATTTATAACTCCAGATTTAAATAATAAAATTTTGGAAGATGAATTTGATAATCTAAAAACAGATAAAAAAACTTGGATTTATTGGAATAGCTCTTTGGAAGATAAAAATACTGTAGTGAGAATTATTCAATCTATTTTAACACAAGAGCAAAATGCAGAAATATCACCTATAAACGAATATATGAGACATACATTTAAAGCATTTGCTTATTTTGTAAATAAAACTTTAGATACATCTGTGAACAAATTTAGATTTGGTGAAGATATAGGCGAAATTAAAAAAGAAATTTCACTTGAAATTGATAATAAATTATATAAATTAATTTTAAGAGATAGTGGACAAATCCAATTATTTGATGAAAATGATATAAAAGTAGTTGCAAGACCACTCTTAATGAACTACTTAAAAAAAAATAATATAAATATCACAGATAAAAAAACTACAAGACAGTATGGGCAAGAAATTTTTGCAATATTAAAAGCAAAAGAGATATTTTAAAGAAAAAAAGATATTTAACTAGACACAAATATGTCCAGTAGTTTATTTATAATCTCTTATAAATAAATCTACAAGGACAAAAAATGATAAAAGACATACTATTTCTTACAAAAAAAGTTTTTGATGAAGCTTTGATAAAAGAAGAAAATTTACCAAATCCAAAAAAAGTTTATGATGTTTATAGAAATCTAAAAGATGTTATAAGTGATTTAAATTTAGTTGCAAATCACTATTTAGCTTTAGATTTTAGTGAGCCTTATTTGCAAGGTTCATCTTGGGGAGAACCTATTGATAAATGGAGAAAGTTTTTTAATGAAGATTTGGAACAATTAAATGAATCTGTTAAAAAATATTTACATAATCTTTCACATTTAGGACATGGTGATTTTGGATTTGAAACATATGTAAACAATATTTATAGTGCAAAAATATATTATGCTTTTGTAAGAGATAGATATAGTGTTGGTTTTGTTGAACCAAAGTGTAGTTTTTTACATATAAACAATCTAAAAATCGAACTAAATAAAATAGAATCATTTTATATTTCAGAGCATAAGAAAATAGATTTATCTACTTATGAAGCAAGAGTAAATTTAAAAGATCATTTAAATATTATAAAAAATGATTTAGAAACTGAACTAAAAAATTTAAAGAAGTATATTAAAGATAGATATACTTTAGATGATTTATTATAAAAAAAGGGCTTACAAATGATAATAGATTTTTTAAGAACAATTATAGGTGTAGCGTTAAAATTATTAATGTACCCAATAATATTTGGTGGAGGTTTAGCTCTTTTAATATATTCTTTATTGGCTATAAAAAAAGATATAGAGATTAAAAATATAGTATTTGCACAAGCATATGAAGAGAAATATATGTTTAAAAGTCCTAAACTAAAAGAGAGTTATGAAGATTGGACAAGAAGAATGATAAAAAATGGAGAAATAAAATGATTGAAACAGTTAAAAGTATTTTTAAATATTATATTGCATATTTTATCTTTGCATCAATTCTATCTTTTATAATTGCATATTTTTTTATTGCACCATATATGGGAAACGATAAAGCTCTTGGACTTAATAACGAAAATACATATATTTTATTAAAAAGTGAAAATATAAAAATAAAAGATGAAAGTGTAAATGAATATATTAACGAGAGATTATCATATTACAATAAATATTTAGAAAATGAAAAAATTAGAGTAGATAGCTTATTAGAAAATAAGAGAACTTTATTAAAAAATGGGATAACTTTTGAACAACATAAAGATATAGATTGTTCTATAAATTTTTTTATTGAAAAAGCTCGAATATTAGGCAAAAATAATTTAGTAAAAGAGTACACAAATTTAAGAAAAAAAGAGATGCCAGAGTGCATCTATTAGTTTATTATAATTATTTTAATAAATAAGAAGGATAAGATTTGTATATATTAAATAAAACTCCAATATTTCTTGAATTTCTAAAAAGATTTATGTCTAAAGCTGGATATGTTTTTAAAGATGAAATTATTCAAAATAGACTATTTTTACACTCAAAATGTAACTGTGGACAAAAAGATTGTGCAACAGTGTATTTAAAATCTAAAAAACCTTTTAAAGAAGAGTCCACAGGAATAAATATCTTTAATACAAATAAAGGTTATATTATAGTTCATATCTTAGATGATGGTTATTTTGAGTTTGAAGCTTTGATTTATAAAAAATATCCATATAAAAAAGAGATTGATAAATTTTTTAATAAAAATAGAAAAATAGATAAAAAATTACCAAAAATAAAAACTAAAGTTAAAAAAATATCAGATAAAAATAAGAAAAAAATAGATGATTATTTTAAAGATTTAGAGTTTTTAGAACCAAATATAATAGATTTAGGCGAAATAGATTTCAACGAGATAAAGAAAAAGGATTAAAATTGGCAAAAGTAATAATTTTAAGTGGTGCAGGAATTAGTGCTGAGAGTGGAATATCAACTTTTAGAGATGAAGATGGACTTTGGGAAAACCATAAAATAGAAGATATTTGTGTTAGCGGTTGTTTGGATTTTAATAAAGATAATACAATAAAATTTTATGATATGTTAAGGGTAAATTTAAAAGATAAAAAACCAAATTATGCTCATGAAGTTGTAGCAAAATTAAAAAATAAATATCCAGATGATATTGCAGTTATTACTCAAAATGTTGATAATATGTTTGAAAAAGCAAACTGTAAAGATGTACTTCATTTACATGGTTTTTTACAAGAAATTAGATGTGTAAACTGTAATAATATTGTAAATATAGGATATGAAGAGCAGTTTAAAAAGCATGAAACTTGCCCAAAATGTAGTGGCTTTTTAAGACCAAATATTGTCTTTTTTGCTGAAGATGCTCCAAAATATATAAATATGTATAATGAATTTTATGATTGTGAAGTTTTAGTTGTAATAGGAACTAGCGGAGCTGTTATAAATACGGATAGACTTTTAACTTCAAAAATTAAATTTTCTATCTTAAATAACTTAGAAAAAAGTGTATTTTTAAATGATACACTTTACTCAAAAGTTTTGTATAAAAAAGCCAGTTTGGCTATTGATGAGATTGCAAAAGATATTGAAGAGTATTTAAAATAAGTTATTTGTTTAAATTTTGTATAGATATAACACAATTATTTTTATTTCTTTATTTTACCCATAACTAGACATTATTTGTAATGTAACTATAATATAATATAATAATAAACACAAAAAACTAGGGGATTTTTAATGGCAAAATATGTACTTTTTGATACAGAAACAACTGGCGCAAGCGAAGAAGATAGAATTATTCAAATAGGTTCAATGATAATTGATATAAAAGAGCCAATTGAAGTATATGATGAATTATGTTCTTGTGAAATTCCTATAAAACTTGAAGCTATGGAAGTACATAATATTACTCCTGATTTATTAGAAAATAAACCAAAATTTATTGATTCAAAATTTTATAGAAGATTAAATGAACTAAATAGTAGTGAAAACTTTTTAATTGCTCATAATTTACCTTTTGACTTAGGAATGTTACAAAAAGAGGGATTTAAAAACAATTTTACTTTGATTGATACTCTAAGATGTGCTAGACATCTTTTAGAAGATTCACCTTATCATCGATTACAATATTTAAGATATTCACTTGAACTATATAAAAATGAGTTAGAAGAAGCAAATAAACATAATATTACTATTAAAGCCCATGATGCAATTGGTGATGTGTTAGTTATGAAACTACTTCTTTCAAAATTAGTAACTCTAGCAAAAGAGCAATATACACAAACACATCCTATGCAAACATTAACAGATTTAACAAAAACTCCTGTATTTATTAAAAAATTTAAATTTGGAAAATATAAAGGTAGAAATATTGAAGATATTTGTAATGAAGATATTGAATATATAAATTGGTTTAAGGCTAATATGCAATTGGATGAGGACATGAAATATACACTTGATAAAATCGTGGGAAATATATAAATGAATTTAAAACAAAATCTAATAATTACATACTCAAATCAAAAAGTAAGAGAATTAAAAAAATCTTTAAAAAATCCATTTGATAAGGTAATTACCTTATCATCATTTGTAAATGAATTTTTTGAAAAAAATAGTTTTAAAACATTGATAAAACCTTTTATTGCTACGGCATTTCTTTATAAAATCATAAAAGATGAAAATATAGAGTATTTGGATTTTATATCTCAAAATAGTGATACTTTAGATTTAATTTACGATTTTATTTTAAAAATAAATGCTTCAAAAGTTGAATTATCTAAAATTCTAAAAGATGAAAAATTAAAAGCTATTGAGATATTAAATATTAAATATAAAGAGTTTAAATATAAAAACAATCTAGTAGATATGAATGATATTTTTCAATTAATTATTGATAATTTTGATAAAAATGATTTTACTAAATATGAAAAAATATATATAGATAGTTTTGAAATAGAAAATATTAAATTATATAAGTCAAATTTAGAGTTAGAGTTAATTAATCTATTTAGAGAAATATCAATACCTTTAGAACAAACTATAAATACAAATATATCTGCAAAATTATATAAACTAAACAAACAACCTTTTGATATAAATGAAGAAGTAGAATGTGCTTTAAAACTATCTCGTAAACTTCTTGAAGATGATGAAAATCTAAAATCAAATGATATATGTATAGTTACTACTGATATAAATGAATATGCACCAATATTTAGATTATATCTTCCAAAATATGAGTTAAAGGGATTTGATTCAAAAGGTATTTCTTTAAAACTTTTTAGTGGTAAAAAATCATCTAATTTACAAGTTAAAATGGCATTTGATGAAATAGAAAAAGAGTTGAAGTTTTATGATGAAAGTTGTAAGAAATTTGGTTTAAATATTGATTTGCAAAAAATAAAAGAGAAACTTGCAAATGAAACATATATTCTTGAAGATAAAATTGGAATAGAGCTAACAGAAGCAAATCAGTTAATAGGACTCAATAAACAGTTTGAGCATATTATTTTTATAGGAACTGATATAAATCATTTTCCACCAAAAAGAAGTGATAATTTTTTATTTACAAGCCAAATAGCTCAAGATTATTTTTGTGAGAATAGTTATTATGAAAGTTCACTTTTTCAATATAAAGAGTTGAAAAAATTAACTAAGAACTTATATATTTTATATCCTAAATATAAAGATAAAAGAGAGCTAACAGCTTCAATTATTATTGATAAAAACATAGAAAATTTAGTAGATATTTCAAATATCAAAGCAAAAAAAGAGAAAATTAAAAAAGAAGATTTTCTTGATTCTATAACTTTGCAAGAGTTCACAAAATATGATGGTTTGGAAGTGTCAGGAGTAAAAGCAAATCATTTATCAGCTTCACAATTAGGTTCTTATGCAAAATGTCCATTAAAATATTTATATATAAATAAATTAAGAATAAGAACTCCAAGAGAAGATGAAGATGGATTTGATGTTGCACAAATGGGAACTTTGATGCACTCATGTTTTGAAGCTTTTGCAAAAAAAGTTCAAGGCAATAAAATTTTAGGAATAGAAGCTTTTAAATCTATTATGTTTGATGTTTTAGATGAAGAGTATCAATTATTTATAAATAATCCAGATAATGAGATAAAAGAAGAAAATATCTTACATTTACTTTATAAATATACACTTGCAAGAGGTTTAAAAGATGATAAAAGTGATGGATTATTAATCAAATTCATAAATTATTATCAAGAGAAGAAAGAGGAGCTAAACTATTTTATAAATAGTGAATTTGAGAAAGAGTTTGCTTTAGATGATGAATTAAAACCATATAAATTAACAGATGAAAATGATAAAAACTATTTTATAAAAGGTTACATAGATAGATTTGATAATTTAGAAAATCAAGTAAATATTGTAGATTATAAATCAAAAAAAGCAAATGGAGTTCTGCAAGATAAACTTGAAGAGATTATGAATTTCAAAGATTTCCAACTTGGACTTTATACTTTATACTCAACGCAAGAATATAAAAAAGATGTTGATTCATATTTACTAACATTTAAAACAGACAATGATTACACAAAATTTGCAAGAGTTACCACTAATAACGAGCTTATTCCTCAAAATAGAGGTAAAGATACAGGTGTTTGGTATGATGAAAATTATAAAAATGATTTAAAATCAAATATTTTTGCAATCAAAGAAAAAATAGAAAATGGTGATTTTAGATTTGATAGTAGTGATGATACATATTGTGGTTATTGTGAAATAGGGTTTATGTGTAATAAGAGTTTGTTGAATAAAGGGAAGATAGATGAGTGAACAAGTGGAAAGAGTAAATATTGTAAAAGTACAAGAATTAATAAAAATTACAAATTTAAATATACCAGAGTATCAAAGACCTTATAAATGGACGATTAAAAATGTTAATCAGTTAATAGATGATATTTTTCTTTTTAAAGACAATAAATCATATCGATTTGGAACAATTGTTTTACATAAGGAAAATAAAGATAATAGAGAAATATTAAATATTGTAGATGGGCAACAAAGAACTATTACACTTTTTTTGATAATTTTATCTATTAAAAATTCATTTAAAGCTAAAAAGTATTTAGAAAAACATAAAAGCAGTTCTTTAGATATTGAGAGTAAGTTTGAATTTACAAATTTATTATCTCAACACAATATAAAGCAAAATTATCAAGAAATTACTCGAAGAGTTAAGGACTTTGACACACATATAATTAATTTTATACTTGAAAAGTGTGAAGTTGTTGTGGTTACTTTAAGTGATATATCTGAGGCATTTCAATTTTTTGATTCACAAAATGCTAGAGGAAGAGATTTAGAACCTCATGATTTATTAAAAGCATTTCATTTACGAGAGATGTTTGATTGTAGTGAAGAAGAAAAAGCTCAGGTTGTAAAAGTTTGGGAAAATATGGATCAATCAAAACTATCAGATTTGTTTACTAATAGACTTTTTAGAATAAGAAATTGGTCTAAAGGTAATAGTGCAAGGTATTTTACAAAAAATGAAGTAGATTTGTTTAAAGGTATTTCTATAAATTCAAAAACTAAATCACTTGATCCTTATTCAAAAGTTTATCAAATGGCAAATGTATTTGTAGATAACTATAATAAAAGTAGTGACAGATTAGTTGATTTTAACTCTATGGATTATCCATTTCAGCTTGATTTACCCATTTTAAATGGAAAAAGATTTTTTGAGATGATTAGTTATTATGAAGTTAAATATGACAAATTTTTGAAAGAAAATGAGATCATTAAGATGTTAAATGAGTATGAGGGAAGATACAGAACAGGTGATAAATATATCAGGATGCTTTTTGATTGTGCTTTAATTTTTTATATAGATAAATTTGGTATGCAAGAGGTTGAAAAAGTAGTCGAAAAGATATTTATATGGGCATATAAGAAAAGATTAGAAATGCAAGCAGTCTATTTAGAAACCATTGATAATTATGCATTAGAAACAAATTTATTTAAAATAATTAGAGAAGCAAATTCTTATAAAGATGTTGTGAATATGCATATCTCAAAAATTAATAAATCAGATATTAGATTTGAAAATATTAATGAAAAAATCAAAACAAAAATATTGGAGTACTAATGACGACTGATAAAAATAAAATAAAATCTTTTAAGATAAAAGAACTTTTCAATTCAAATGATGAATACTTAATACCCATATATCAAAGAAACTACGCATGGCAAGAAGCCCAGGTGGTGCAACTTGTAGAAGATATTGCTGATTATGCAGAAATGAATAAAAACAATCATGTAAAAAAAACTTACTATATAGGAACATTAGTAGTATATGAAAGAATAAAAAATGGAAAAATTGTATATGAAACAATAGATGGACAACAAAGACTTACAACATTGTCTATTTTGCTTAGTGTTTTAAATAATATTTTCAAAATGCAAATTGAATTTAATGCTCTTTTGAGATTTGAAAGCAGAGAAACTTCAACAAAAACATTGGAAGCCATATATTCAGACAAAGGATTCTCTGATGATTTAAATCCTACAATGAAAAATGCTTATGACATAATCAAAAAATCAAAAAAACTTAAAAACCAAGAAAATAGAGAAATATTTAAAGATTATTTATGGAATCATGTAGAAATTCTTAGAGTCAGCGTACCTGAAGATACTGATTTAAATCATTATTTTGAAATTATGAATAATAGAGGTGAACAACTTGAGAAGCATGAAGTTTTAAAATCTTATATGTTAGCTGTATTTAAAGAAGAAGAAATTAGAGAAAGAAAAGTTTTTTCAAAAATATGGGACGCTTGTTCTGATATGAGCAGATACGTACAGTATGGATTTAATACAAGTGAAAGAGTAAGTCTTTTTGGAGATAATTGGGATAAGTTTAACAAAATAAATTTTGATAATGTACTAGAAATTTTAAAAGAAGAGGGAACTATCAGCAACAATGGTATATCACTTCAAGAAATTATCAATAAAAAAGAATATGAGGATAATAAAAATAAAAATGAGGATAATAAAACATCTGAAAGATTTACCTCACCAGTAAATTTCCAAAATTTTTTGCTTCATGTATTGAGAATTCAAAAAAAAGATGATGACATTCCACTTGATGATAAAAGATTGATTGAGACATTTAAACCTTATTTAGAAGAAAAAGATTTTGTACAAACTTTTGGATTTAACTTATTAAAGGCAAAATATTTATTTGATAATTACATTTTAAAAAGAGATTATAGTGATGGTAGAAAAGAAGATGGAGAATGGAGTCTAAAAAAATTATTAAAAGGAACTTCATCTGCTCAATATAACAATAGTTTTGGAGATGAACAAAATGATAATCAAAATAAAAAGCTTATTAAACTTCTATCTATGTTTCATGTATCCAATCCATCCCAAATATATAAACACTGGCTTACGGGAGCATTAAATCATTTATATAGACAAGATGAAAATAATATCAATGCAAATAAATATATAATATATTTAGAAAAACAAGCTGAATTATTTTTGAAAAATAATTATTTAGCTCATATTTCTAATAATTATAAAGACATAATTTTTAATGATAATCTTAAAATCAATACGGATATTAATTTAGAATTACTAAATCAAGGCACTAATGTAGAAAATTTTATTTTTAATTATTTAGATTATTTGTTATGGGATAAAGATAATCTAAAATATAAAGATTTCCATTTTACATTTAGAAGCTCTGTTGAACATTTTTATCCTCAAAACCCACGTGATGGACAAGATGAACTAGATAATATAACTCTTAATAGTTTTGGAAATTTATGTTTGATAAGTGCAAGTAAAAATTCTAAATTAAGTAATTATCAACCTGAAGCAAAATCAGATCATTACTACAAAAGTGGTTATGACAGTCCAAAACAAATGTTAATGATGGAAAAAATGAAAAAATCTAATAAATGGTGGAAAGATGAAATTTTAGATCACCAAAAAGAAATGATAAATCTTTTAATTAAGGATTTAAATAATGCTAAATAAATTCACAATACAAAAATCATTTGCCATAAATGCAGGTGCGGGAAGTGGAAAAACATATACTTTAAGTAGAAGATATATAAATGCTATTTTAGGATTTGATTTCTTTAGAGAAAAGGGATTTGAAGATATTTATTTTGAAAATCTAAAACAAGCTACCACAAAACAAATAGTAACTATTACATATACTGAAGCTGCTGCACTTGAAATGAAAGAGAGAATATTTGGACTTATCTCAAAAATTCTTTCAGTTGATAGTTTAGATGATAAAGATGCAGATAAAAGCTCTATTTTAGAAGCTTTTAAAATTTTAAATCTTGAGCAAAAAAATTATGTGATTAATACTTTGCAACAAGCTTTAGTTCAAAGTAGTGATGCAAAGATTTCTACAATTCACTCATTTTGTTTGGATATATTAAAAACAAATGCTGATATTGCAAAGTTTGACTCACAAGTTGATATTATAAAAGATGATGAAAAAGATAAACTTATAAATGATTCGATTTTTCAAACTCTAAATAATCCTAAAAATAAAGAGATTATTAAAGAGATCTCAAAATATCTAAATCTATTTTTTATAGATACTATTTTTAAAAAATATGCTACATCATCAACTTTTAGAAAAGAGTTTGATAGTTTTGATGAAAATTCTTTAGATGAAAGAAGTTTGAAGTTTTTACTTTTGGATTTGTATAAATTGCCAGATGTAAAAGAAGATTATGAAATATTATGTAATAGATTTGATGAAGATAAATTAGAACCAAAATATAAAGATTTTTTAGCAAAATATATAGAAAACTATTTTAATTTTAATGCCTTTTCATGGGGTGAATTATCAGCCCAATTTGATGTATTAATACAATTTAATAGACGTCCATTTACACAAATGAAAGATATAAAAGATAATGTAGAAAATATAAAATCATTTGATAGTTTTTACTCTATTTATCAACCAATAAATAAAGAAAAAGAGGCACTTTTTTATAAAAAAATAGAGCTTTTAAAATCTTTGATGATAGAAACAAAAAGTTTATATGATTCTAAGTTAAAAGAGTTGGGAAAACTAGATTTTGATGAGATTATTTCAAAAGCTCATGAGATTATTAAATATGTAAATATGGATATAAAATATATGATGGTTGATGAGTTTCAAGATACAAACTCAACTCAATATGAGATTATAAAAAATGCTTTAAATAAAGATTCAAATTTGTTTGTTGTTGGTGATAGTAAACAATCAATTTACTCTTTTCAAGGTGCTGAAATAGAAGTTTTTAATGATGCAATTACTGATAAAAATTATATATCTAGTGTTGAACCTATGGATGTAAACTTTAGAAGTGATGGTGTAGTTTTAGATAATGTAAATAAGATTTTTGAAAAGCTTTTAAAAACAAATGATGAAATTACTCTTATAAAACAAAACTATGAAGCAACACCACAAGCTCTAAAAGTATCAAAAGAAGAAAAAGCTAATAAGGGTTCATTTAAATTTTTAATAAATTCAAATGTTGAAGATAGTGAAAATGATACAAATGAATTTGAACAAATAGCAAAATTCATTGCAAATATTAAATATGGAAAACTAGAAGAGTATAAACATATAAGAGAATTAATAGAAAAGCAACAAAAGGCAATTGCTGTTGTATTTGATTCTAAAACAAAAATGCTTGAATTAAAATCTTATTTATCAGAACATAATATTGAATGTAAAGTAAGTGCTAGTGAAAACTTCTATCATACAAAAGAGGTAAATGATATATTTAATCTTTTGATACACCTGCAAAATCCAAAAGATAAATATTATAAAGCAGCAGCACTTAGAACAAATATTTTAAGATACAGTGATGATGAGATATATCAAATTATCTCAAAAGATTTAGAAATTGAAGAATTGAATAGTTTAAAAAATGAGTTTGATACTAGAATATTAAGTGATTTTGTATTGTATGTATATCAGAAATACTCTTTCAAAGAGTTACAAAATTATTTTAGCGATAGTGAGCAAAAAAAAGCTAACTTAGATAAGTTTTTATTTAAAGTTTTAGATTACGAAAACTCAAATGGAAATGATACATATATGTTTTTAAAACAGTGCGAAAAGAATATTTACTTTAGTGAAGCTGGAGAAGATGAAGTATTTTTTAAATCTGATAATTTAGAAAGTATTCAACTTTGTACAATTCATAGTACAAAAGGTTTAGCTTATCCTATGGTAATTTTGGCAAATAGTGATAAAAATGTATATTCTCAAATACAAAGTGATAGTATCAAACATAATAGTTTTACTTTAGTTTCAAACAATGAAAAGAAACTAATAACAGGTTTTAAAGTAGATGATTATGAACCACTTAGTTTTAGACTTTTAAAACAAATAGATAAATTAAAACATTTAGCAGAGAAAAAAAGACTTTTATATGTGGCACTTACAAGAGCTGAACATGATGTGATAATTTCAGCAAATATGAAAAATTCAAATATAAGTGATAGTTCATATCTTGGAATGATTGTAAATGGTTTAGGCATAAATTCAGAAGATTTATTTAACAAAGATTTTGAGGGTTGTATCACAAATCTTGAAAATATAGAAATATCAAAAGAGACTAAAGTTTTAGAAAACAAAGAAGTAGTTTTAAAAGAACTAAAATTTGAAGAGTATATAAAACCAATAAGTGCTACAAGTTCTTCAATAAATGAAGATAATCTTGCTACAAAACTTGGAACTATCACCCATAAAATATTTGAACTTTATTGGAATAAATTTGATGAAATAGATATTGAACTTATACTTAATAAATTTGAAATAATTGAAGAAAATGAACAATTAAAAATCAAAAATTCAATAGAAAACTTTAAAAGTAGTGATGTTTACAAGCTATTAAAATCTAGTGTTGAACATAGATTTGAGTTAGAGTTTAACTATCAAGATAAAAAGGGTTTTATTGATTTAGTTTATTTTGATGAAAGTAAAGCAGGGTGGATAATAATAGATTTTAAAACAGGAATTAAATCTCAAGAAAAAGAAGAAAAATATCAAAAACAGTTGAATTTTTATGAAGAGGTTTTAAGTGATATTGGTATGAGTGTTGTTGGGAAAGAGATTTTGTGGGTTTAAAAAGAAAAAAATTAAAGGATAGTTGTCAATGAATGAGAAATTAGGTTTAATAGTAAATAGTCAAGAATATTATTTCCAGAAATTAGAAGATGCATTTAAAAAATTTGATGATTATAAAATAAGTAATAATCAAATAGATATATTAATTGATAAGGTGAGCAAATTTTACGATAATAATAAATCAAAAAATAATAAATTTTTAGAGTTTATTGAAGAAAATAAAGAATTTAAAGAAGTTTTTAATCTAATTGGTCAAATAATATCTATGTGTGATTTAAATGCTTCAAATAAAGAGTATTTTAATCCTTATGATGACAATAGAGTTGTTGCTAAAGCAGGTGTAAGACAAAATGATTGGATAATAAATTTATTAAAATATAAAAAAAATGGTTTGGAAGAGATTCCACCTTCAATTAAAGCTACAATAGAATATATAAAAGATCCTGAGAATAATTTAACAGTATTATCAAAAAACCATAAAAATTTAATTTCTAAAAAACTTTTGAATAGAGAGTATTCTCAAGATACATTTATCTCAAAATTAAAAGAATATTTTGATAAAGAATTAAATAATTATCAAGTGATTAACAAAAAAAATATTAACATTATTATTAGTAATTTACTTTATACAAATGAAATCAAAAATATATGGCTTTCAGAACAATATATAGAAGATGCTTTTAAAAAATGGTTGTTAAGTATTAAAAAATTAGAAACATCGACTTTTAATAAATATACAAGTAGATTAAAGAATGGAATCCCTCAAAAGTTAATTGACGTCAAATTTAAAACTAAAAAAGAAAGCTTATATACTTTAACAAGTTCTGATCTAATGAAGATTAATGAGTTATTTGAAAAAAATAGTTATGATTTACAAAGTTGGAATAGAGATAAAACTAAGACGGAGGCATCGAATTCATTAAAATATTTAATAGAATTTTTTAACAATAATGAAGAATTTGTAACAGTATCAGAAAAATTAAAAGGAAAATATAACATGTCAACTAACAGTAAACTACCACTGAATCAAATATTATATGGAAGTCCAGGGACTGGGAAAACTTACAATACTATAAATAAAGCTTTGGAAATTATTTTTGAGAAAGAGTTAGGCGAGAATTATTTAAAGTTATCTAGTAAAGAAAAAGAAGAAAAGCTTATTTCAGAAGCTAAAAATATTTATGAATCAAATAAAACAAAAATTTCATTAAAAAAAGAAGATAATGATAGAGAATTATTAAAACAAGTTTTTGAATATTATAAAGAACAAGGACAAATAGAGTTTGTAACATTTCATCAAAGTTATGGATATGAAGAGTTTGTTGAGGGAATAAAAGCTATTTCACCAGATGATGAACGGAATCCAACAGATGATTTAATTTATAAAGTTGAAGCAGGTATTTTCAAAAAGCTTTGTGAAAATGCAAAAATTATTAAAGCTCAAACTAATAAATTAGATTTTGATTGGGATAGAGGAAACATTTTTAAAATGTCTTTAGGTGGAAAAAGTGATTTAGAGATATTAGATTGGTGTTTAGATAATGAATATATAAGTATGGGCTGGGGAAATGAAATTGATTTTAGTAGTATAACTGCCCAAAGTTGGGAATCTTTTAGAGATAAAGCAAAATCTCTTTATCAAAATTTAGATACAGATAGATTTACTTTACAAGCAATGTATGCTTTTAAAGAATGGATGAAAAAAGATGATTTAGTATTTGTTTCTTTAGGTAATTTAAAAATAGTTGCCATTGGTCAAGTTGTTGGTGATTACGAATATAAAGAAAATATTGATGAAATTAGATATTCACAATTTAGAAAAGTTAAATGGCTTTTCATTGATAAATCTGGGATTCCAGTAGAAAGATTATTAAACAAAAAATTAAGTCAACAAACAATCTATAATTTGGATAAATCTTATGTGAAAAAAGATTTCCTAAATTCTTTATTTATTGAAAATAATGATGAGCAATTAAAAAATTATGTTTTAATAATCGATGAAATAAATAGAGGAAATATATCAAAAATATTTGGGGAACTTATTACACTTATTGAACCCTCAAAAAGAATAGGAGCTGATGAAGAGATAAAAGTAAAATTGCCTTATAGTGGTAAAGAATTTGGAGTACCAAAAAATCTTTATATCATAGGTACTATGAATACAGCTGATAGAAGTATTGCTCCAATTGATACAGCACTTAGACGAAGATTTGTATTTGAAGAGATGGCTCCAAAGTCTGATTTATTGAGTAAAAATATTGAAAGTGTTAATTTACAATCATTACTTGAAGCTATAAATACACGAATAGAGTATTTATACGATAGAGACCATACTATCGGACATGCTTATTTAATAGATGTAAAAACTTTAGATGATTTAATATTTGTATTTAAAAATAAGATAATCCACTTCTTGCAGAGTATTTTTATGAAGATTGGGAAAATATAGATTTAGTTTTAAATCAAAATGGATTTATAATTCCAAATACTGAGAATAAATCATATTTATCAAAAAAAATAGAAGATAAAATCAGAAATAAAATTACTTATAAAGTAAGTGATGATAGCACTTGGACAAAAGAACACTTTATAAATATATACAAAAATTTAGAAAATGAAGAATAAAGCAACTATTAGCGAATTTGGACTTATTGGAATTGGAGAAAAACCATCTAGTAAGTTTTTATCCACTCAAGTTTGCTCAGATTTTTACAAAGAGTTAGAATCTTTTGCTAAAACAGATAAAGGTAAAGATGTTTTACAATTTACTGGAAATGGTAGATATTTACAAGCAAAAAGTTATGTAGGAACTATTCAAACGACAAGTGGATTTATTCTTGAGATATTACCAAAAACTGTAAAAGATAATGATGTAGAAAAATCAAAACAAATCTTTATGAAACTTTTACATTTACTTTATAAATTGCCAAATTATAAAAATATTGATAGTGCAAATTTTGAACTAATTAAAAATTTAGAGATTTTTGAAATATTTATTTTTATGTTTTTAGAAGAAGTAGGAATTATTATAAAAAAAGGGATAAAGTCTGATTATGTAGGGTTTGAAGATAATCTTTTTTATCTCAAAGGAAAACTTTTAATAAATGAGCAAATAAAAAGAAATAGTGTTCATAAAGAGAGATTTTATGTACAATATGATGAGTATAATCAAAATAGAGCAGAAAATAGACTTATAAAATCAACCTTAAAACTATTATCAAATCTTTCAAAAGATTTTAATAACCAAAGAAAAATAAGACAATATTTAGAACATATGAATTGGATTGATTTATCACTTAATATTGATAAAGATTTTTCTATGGTTAAAACAGGTCGTGGAATGGAACACTACAAAAATGCTCTGATTTGGTCTAAAGTATTTTTGAAAAAAGAGTCATTTAGCTCTTTTAGTGGAGATACTGTTGCATTTGCTATTTTGTATCCAATGGAAAAACTTTTTGAATGTTTTGTAGAGTGGTGGCTCGAAAAAAAATATCCACATCTTCAAATAGAAGCTCAAAATGGTGGAGTTGTTTTTGTAAAAAAACTATTTACTGTAAGACCTGATTTTTTAATCAAAAAAGATAATCAAGTTATTTGTATAGCAGATGCAAAATGGAAATTAATAGAGAGTGATAAAGAGTTTTCACAAAGTGATTTTTATCAGTTATTTGCTTATAAGCATATATTTTTAAAAGAACAAAAAGAGAATTATATAGATGAAATTTGTGAACTTATGAGTTTAAAAATTTATTATCCAAAATCAGATTTTTTAGAAAATAATAGAATATTTGAATATTTTGATAATACAGAAATCAAAATAGTTCCTCTTGATATTGAAACAAAATTATTAAAAGAGAGCAAAAATTTATAGAAGGAATTAAAAAATTGTTAAAATATTTATAAATAATATGCTAATATACAGAATACATTCCTAAAAAGGATAAAATATATGGAATCAATTCTTTTAGAAGATAACCCACACTGGAACAATTTAAGTGCTTATGATAATTTTATAAGTCGTGAATTATTGCCAAAAGCAGTTTCATACTTAACTGTAAAACAAATTTTAGCACTTATTGGTGCAAGAAGAGTTGGTAAAAGCACTCTAGCAAAGCTTATGATAAAAGAGCTTTTAAAAACTGTTGAAGCAAAAAATATATTTTTCATAAATCTTGAAAAACCAGAGTTTATTCCTTATAAACAAGATGCAAGTTATTTAGCAGAAATATTTGATAATTATCTAAAATTAGCTAATCCAAACTTATCAGAAAAAATCTATTTTTTTATAGATGAGATACAAATATTTAAAAATTGGGAAGTATTTGTAAAATCAAAATATGAAAATAGCAATATCAAATTTATTATCACAGGCTCAAATTCATCACTACTTACAAGTGATTTTGCAACTGTTTTAACTGGAAGAGTTCTTAAAATATCTGTTCATAGTTTTAGCTTTACAGAGTTTTTAAAATTTAAAAATATCTCTTATGGCTCTAGAATAGAACAAATATCAAATAAAATAGAAATATCTAGAGCAAAAGATGAGTATCTTAAATGGGGTGGATATTATGATGTAATAAGTACAGATGATGTGATAATAAAAAAAGATATACTAAAAAATATTGCAGAAGATATCATTTTTAAGGATATTGTTCCAAGATACAATATAAAAAACTCATCACAACTAAAAGATCTGTTTTACTATATAGTATCAAATGCAACTTCATCACTTAATTATTTAGGTTTAGCAAAAAAAATAAATATAGATGCAAAAACTATAAAAGAGTATATAAACTATTTTGAAGATAATTTTTTAATCCATACAATTTCGTCGTATCATACTAAGATGACAGAGCAAATAAAATCTGCTAAAAAACTATATCTTAGTGATAATGGTTTTTTAAATTTAGGTATAAGTAGAACTATAAATAATGGAGTTATGTTAGAAAATGAAGTATTTGTTGTACTAAATAAATTTTGTGAAGAGCTTACATATATAAAAGAGAACTATGAGATAGATTTTAGATGTGAAAACTCACTTTATCAAGTATCATATAATATAGAAGATGAGAAAACAAGACAAAGAGAATTTAGAGCATTTGAAAATTTTGATAGTGAAAAAAAATATAAATACAAGTTAATTACCTATGATGAAACGTCACTTAACGAAGATATTGAGATAATAAAATATGAAGATTTTATTTTTGGATTTGAAGATACAAAAAGAATAAATTAAACAAAAATATAAGGAATCAAAAAATGGCATATAACCTAAACGATAAATTAGTAATTGCAATAAGCTCAAGAGCGTTGTTTGATTTAGAAGAAGAGAATCAAATATTTGAAAAAAATGGATTAGATGCTTATTATAAATACCAATTAGAAAATGAAGATAAATCTTTAAAAAAAGGTACAGGTTATAGACTTGTTGAAAATATCTTAAAAATAAATAGTTTCTTTTCTAGTGATGAAAGGCAAGTAGAAGTAATAATTTTATCAAAAAATAATGCAGCTACAAGCCTTAGAATAACAAATGCTATAAATGATTTAAAACTAGATATTATAAGGTCTGCTTGGACAAGTGGAACAAATATTTCAAACTATTTAAAAGCTTTTAAAGTAGATCTATTTTTGAGTGCTGATGATAATGATGTTTTAAATGCAATTGAAAATGGTGTTGCAGCTGCCAAAATATTACATTCAAATGAAAATATACATAATATTTCAAATGAGCAAGTAAGAATAGCATTTGATGGTGATGCTGTTTTATTTAGTGAAGAATCAGAACTTGTATATAAAAATCATGGATTAGAAGCTTTTATAGAACATGAAAAAGAGAATAGAAATAATCCACTTGAAATGGGACCTTTTGCAAAACTTCTTTTAACTATTGCAAAAATACAAGCAAAATTTCCTACTGATAAATCTCCAATTAGAACAGCTTTAGTAACAGCTAGATCAGCTCCAACTCACGAAAGAGTAATTAAAACTTTTAATCTTTGGGGAGTAAGAGTTGATGAAGCATTTTTTCTTGGAGGAACAGATAAATATGAGATACTTCAAGCCTTTGGTGCAGATATTTTCTTTGATGATCAAGATGTGCATTTAAATCTTTCTTCAAATGTAGTTCCTAGTGCAAAGGTATTAAATAAAAATATTATGTTAAGTGAAAAAATAAATAATTAGACATAGTTCTGTCCTTTTTTTCTTGTAAAATTTTACAAATTTAACAAGGATAGTTATGGTAAAAACACTAAAATACTTAACACAAATACAACCACCAAGAAATTATAGAAATATTGATTCACTAAATAATGTAGCTTTGTATCTTGATGATAGATTTAAAGATATAGGTTTAGAAACTTCTTTTCAAAATTATGTAGTTGATAATAATGAATATAAAAATGTAATAGCAACTTTAAATCCACAGTATGAAAAAAGATTAATTATTGGTGCTCATTATGATGTATGTGGAGATTTTCAAGGAGCAGATGATAATGCAAGTGCAGTTGCAGGACTTATTCAAACAGCAAAACAACTTTATGAGATAAAAAATCTATTACCAATTAGAATTGATTTTGTATGTTTTACACTAGAAGAACCACCATATTATGGAACTGAAAATATGGGAAGTTATATCTATACTAAATATTTATTTGATAATAAAATAGATGTAATAGGTATGATAAATTATGAAATGATAGGTTATTACACAAATGAAAATGTAGATTTATCAAAGTTATCAATGTTTATTACAAAAAAACAAGCAGATATTTCAAAAGGAAATTTTATAGCTATGGTTTGCGATGAACAATCACAAGAATTTATGAATGAATTTGATTTTGAAAAAATTGATAAAAAAATAGATTATGTGGAAGCTATGATTCCAACACCAACAAATCAAATAACAGTATCTGACCATCTAAATTTTTGGAAGTTTGGATATAAGGCTATTATGGTAACAGATACTGCACATTTTAGAAATCCAAACTATCATTCAGAAAATGATATATTAGAAACTTTGGATATTAAAAAAATGTATTATGTTGTAGATTTAATAGTAGAAAGTATAAAAAAAATGACAAAAAACAAGAATTTTTTAATTAGACAAAAATATGTCTAGTAGTTTATTTATAATACAAATATGAAAGGAAGTTATTCTATCAAATATGTACTTCCATCACTTGTTCCTGAGTTTGAAAATGCTTATAAAGAGTTAGATTTAATCCATAATGGTGGTGAAGCTATGGAAGCTTTTGCAAATTTATCAAAAATAGATGATGAAAAGTTGAAACAAAGATATAGAGATTGCTTTTAGAGTATTGTAAACTTGATACTTTGGCGATGGTTAAAATATTAAATAAATTAAAGGAGTGTGTGAGATGAGTAACTTTACTTGGGTGGAAATATATAAAGAAATAGTAGAAAAAATAAAGGATAAAAATACTGAAGATTTAGTTAATTTACTTAAAGATTGTGAGAATTGTCAAATAAATTATTTAAAAGATAAAAATGGAAATTTTATCGCTTTAGATTTGTTTACATTTTTTGGGACTTTTAACAGAGATGTAAAATTTGAGAATAGAATTAAAGTATTAATACATTTAAAAGATAAGCTTAAATTAACAAGTAATCTTCCAAGCGATTTCAGTGGAATACCTACCATGAACAATCAAAATAGTTGGTTTTACTGGGGTGGAAATCCAGAAAATGAAAAAGATATTACTAAATTAAATGAATTATTTATATTTGCAATACCTGAAGATAAGAATTTAAATATTGAAGAAAAATTTAATGAGTGTCTTGACATTAGTGGTGTAGGACTAAGTAAATTAACAACTGGACTTTTTTGGATTAACCCTGAAAAATTTATGCCAATAGCTGGACCAGTTATATCACATTTGAAAAGAAAATTTCCTAATTTTGGGCATGAGAATGAAAAAGGTGCAAAAGCATGGGATAAAATATTCAAAGGGATGAAGTGGGAACAATACAATATAGTTCTTAATTTCTTGAATAATGAAAAAATTAATTTAAATGGTAAAAAGTCTTTTAAAGAGCTATCTTTAGAATCTATTGAAAGTAGTGTAGAAAATGAGATACTTGAAAACAAAAATATTATATAAAATACACACTTTTTTATGGAAAACATACTGACTTTATTATCAATCCTCTTCGATAATATAAGCTACCACACAAAAAATCTCTTTTTTGTGTAATTTTTGAATAAGTTGGTAAATACAACTTTAATAACTTGCTATAAACCAGTTATAATTACACTTATAGATTTAGCTATTTTATAATTGGAAATTTAAATATTTTTTTGAATATAAATCAATGTTACTTTTTTTACTGAATTTTTAAATTTTTGAATAAAATAATATTTATATCATTTAACCATTCAACTCTTCACTAGCATATCTAATAATATCAACACCATATTTGTCTCTTACTTTTAATAGGTTTTCATTTAATGCTTTATATTTTAGATCTTTTTTATAATCTATTACTGAAAATGTTTTTAAGTTACTATATGAATTTGCAAAGTTAGATGCACTTATTGCTATATAGTGGATTTTATAGTTTAATCTATTATCTAATTTTTTTATCATTGATTTTGATAAATCTATTAGAAATTTTTCATTAAATAGTCTATTTTCAGTAATTGATTGAGAGTTTTTTAATCCATACTCATATCTAATTTTAAAGTAAAAAGTAGTTGGATTTAATTTTAATTTTGTAATTGTATAACTTAGATATCTGGCAAGTATAATTACTCTTCTATAAATTTCATCTCTAGCAATAATTGCTTTAAAATTTCTACTAATTCCAATACCTCTTCTATCATTATATGGTATTACTTTGTCGTTATCAGTTCCACAAATTCTCTCATATAAATCTCTTCCAGTTTTTCCATAAGCATATAGTAAATTAGGTCGTTCTCTTAACTGTGCTAATGTTTGAATTCTATAATCACTTAATTTTTTACCTATTGCACTTCCAACACCTGGAAAATCATTTACACTAATATCTTTTGTGTAATCAAAAACTTTTTCTTGCTCTAGTGCTATTACTCCAAAAGGCTTTACGCAATCAGTTAAAAGTTTTGCTATCCATTTACTACAACTAGCTCCAATGGTAATAGGAAGATCAAATTTAGCTTTTATTTCATCTCTTAAATCTTTAATAAAATCTAATGTATCACTATCTTTAATCCAACCATTTAAATCTCCAAAAAACTCATCAATTGAGTATTGTTCAAGTATAGGTATTTTAAATTCAAGATATGCTTTTAGCTTTTGAGATAGTTCTTGATAAAATAGATGATCACTAGGAATAATGATTAAATTAGGACACATATATATTGCTTCTCTTAATGGAGTTCCTGTTTTTATACCATAAGGTTTACACTCATAGCTTTTTGCAATTACTATTCCATGAATTTCACCATTTTCATCTAAAAACTCATCTCTCCAAGCTTTTAATATATTATTAGCATCATAATTGTTTCTAAACTCTAATACACTATTAAATGCTCCAGTATCACCAAGAATTACACCTTGTTTTTTATCTTTAGAAAATATCTTTTTATCACTACTTTTAGCAACAACAACATTTTTATCTTTTAAAAAAGGGTATCTAGTTCTCTCAGCACTTACAAAATAGCAATCTAAATCCAAATGTATCTTCATATTTATCCCAAAATTATATTTAATTAAAGGAATTATAATTATAATTGCAAATATGAATAAAAAAGTTAAATAATATTTAACTAAAGGTAAAAAATATGGATATAAATGAGATTATTGATAAAATAAAAGATATATTATCAAATGAATTAGATAATAAAAGAGTATTTGATAAAGATGTAGCAGCTGCTTTAAATCTTTCAAAACAATCTCTATCAATTCTAAAGAAAAAAAACTCTGTTCCATATGAAGAGATAGCAAAGTTTTGTGCAATAAGAAAAATATCTATTAATTGGGTTTTATTTGATCAATTACCAAAATCACTAGAAGAACAAACAGAAAAATATTCAAGAATAAAATATTTTAATGAAATCAATGCAAGTGCTGGAGGTGGTGGATTTAATTATGATGAGAATTTTGAGTATCTAAATATTGATAAAAAGATATTAAACTCTTTATATAAATCAAACAACTCAAATACTGAATATATAATTGCATTAAATGTTATAGGTGATTCAATGGAACCAACACTGCTAAATAAAGAAGTAATTTTATTTGAAAAAAATAATACAGATATTTCAAAAGGTGGAATATTTATTATTTCAACAAATATAGGATTACTAGTAAAAAGAGTATCTTTAAAATTAGATGGCTCAATAGAGTTAATAAGTGATAATAAAAACTATAATAGTGAAATAATACAAAATAGTGAACTTGATACTATTCAAATCTTAGGTAAGGTTGTTGGCAAAGTTGGGTTGGTGTGATAGGATTTATCCTCTTAATGCAAAAAACCTCTTCTTTTAAGGAGAGGATGTAAGCATATTAAACTTTGAAAACGAGATATTAATTAGCTTATGGTTTTTGGAATGAACCACAAACATTAGGTAATCTTTTTAGAGATTTAGAGTGTCAGCTTGAAACCCTTGCAATTTCGATGGAACTATTTATAAAAATATTAGAACAACTAGTTAGCCCAAGAAATTGTCAAGAGAAATAAAGATTTACTTCAAATTATCGTAGTTATAAGTGCTTTCACTCAAAAAGAGTTAGGTTTTATGTGCGAAAGTTGAGTAATTATATTAAACATCCAACTTTTCTAAAATATCTAAAGCTTTAGAGTATTCAAAATCATCAATAAAATCTTTTAAAGTTTTTATATCTTGATTGCTTAATCTATTTTTTAAATTTAAGTATAGTTTTTCTAAAGTTTCTTCAAGGATTACACTACCATCTTTTAAATCTTTTTTTATACTATTTATAAGCTCTTTGAACTCTATTTTGCTTAAAATATTTATATTTTCCTTATTTAATTGGTTTTTTGTACTATCTAAATGTTTTAGTTCAAATTTAACTTTTGCTATCTCTTCTTCTAAAGTTGAAATTTCTACTGAATTTACTGCATTTTTGTTTTTAAATTTACTATCTATTTTTTTGCAAATTTCAAAAAGAGAATTTGCTCCTAAATTTCCACTAACACCTTTTAATCCATGAATTAAAGATGGTGCATCAATACTATTTTCTCTAACTTTTTCTACAATAGAAGCAAAATCTGTGTTTAGTTGTTCAATAAACTTATTTAAAAGTTTATTTATTAGTTCTTTATTACTTAAAGATTTTTCTAAGAATTCCCAATCTAAAACAATATTTTCATCACTTTGTGATTTAGAAAATATAAGGTCTTTTTTAGTTATTTTTTTTGAGTATTTAATAATTGTATTATATAGCTCATTGCTATTTATTGGCTTACTTAAGTGATCGTTCATTCCAAATTTTAGTACTTTTTCCTTATCTTCTATCATAGCAGCAGCAGTAAGAGCAACTATTGGAATATTTTTGTCAAATTCACGAATTTGTATTGTTGCATCATAACCACTTAAAATAGGCATTTGTAAATCCATTAGAATTAAATCATATTTTCCTTGATTCTTTTTGTATATTTCAACCGCTTCTAAACCATTGTTTGCAACATCTACTTCAATTTGTGCTTTTTGTAAAAACATTGAAGCTACTTCTTGATTTATTTCATTATCTTCAACCAATAAAATTTTTAAACCAAAAAGATTTGGAGCATCTTTATGTATATCTGAAGAATTTACCTCTTTTACTATCCCTTTTTTTATCTGTGCTAAGGCATCAAAAAGAGTCGAACTCGTAACAGGTTTAGTTAAGAAGTTATCAATATGGACATCATCCAAATTTATCTCATCTTTTGAGTAAGCTGAAACCATTAAAATAGACGGAATATTTTTTTTAATCTCTTTTTGATTATACAATTCATAAATTTTTTTAATTGCTTCTTTTCCATTTAATCTAGGCATATTCCAATCCATAAGAATAAAATCAAAAGGTTCATTTGAAGCTTCAGCTTCTTTTACCATCTCTATTGATTCAATTCCATCTTTTGCTTCATAAGTAACATAATCAAAATTTTCTAGAATATCTTTTAATATTACTCTTGAAATTTCTTGGTCATCAACTATCAAAATTTTAAATTTTTTACTATTTAGTAAATTTTCTTTTGACCACTCTAAAACTTCCATATTTATAGTAAAACTAAATTCCGTTCCTACATCTTTTTGACTTTGTACCTCTATTGTGCTACCCAAAGAGTTTACTATTCTTTCCGAGATTGATAATCCTAATCCAGTTCCCCCATATTTTCTAGTTGTAGAGTTATCTGCTTGAACAAAAGGTTTAAATAGATTTGAAATTTCATCTTTGCTCATTCCAATTCCTGTATCTTGAACACTAAATCTTATTTTTGCACTATTTTCAGATATTTTTTCAAGAAGTTCTATCTTTAAAGTAATATTTCCCTTATTTGTAAATTTTAAAGCATTGCTTATGAAATTTGTTAGAACTTGCAATATTCTTAACTCATCACTTAAAACAATTTTTGGATTTCCTGATTTATTGTAAAAATATAGTTCAATGTGTTTGTAATTATCAATGTGAGAAAAAACTACATTTAATTGAGATAATAAATTATCCAAAGAGAAAGCTTTTAAATCTAAATCAAAATTACCTGCTTCAATTTTTGAAAAATCTAAAATATCACTGATAATTCCTAAAAGTAGTTTAGAAGAAGTATTTATTTTTTTTATAAAATCATACTGTTTTTCATCAATTTTTGTATCCGCCAAAAGTTCACTTAAACCTATAATTGCATTCATAGGAGTTCTCATTTCATGACTCATATTTGCCAAAAACTGATTTTTTGACTCATTTGCTTTTTGTGCAATATCTTTTTGAAGTTTTAGATCTTCATTCATTTTTTGTAATATTATTTCACTCTCTTTTAATTGAGTTTGATCAAACATATATCCTCTTATAGCTTCAATCTCTCCAGAAGAGTTTTTTATTACTTGGTTAAAATCATAAAACCAACGATACTCTCCATTTTTAAGACGAACTCTATAAGACTGCTCATAAGAGTTTTTATCTTTTGTATAAAAACTAACCTCTTTTGAAACTCTTTCTAAATCATCTTTATGAATTATTGATGAATAATTAAAATCTTCTGAAAGCATCTCATCTTTTGTATATCCTAAAACTGTTTCACAGTTCGATGATATATATTTTACAGGCCAATTTTTATCAAATTCCCACTCAACTACCACAACTGGACCACTAGAAAAAAGATTTCTCTCTTTTATCAAAGCTTTTTCTGCAAGTTTTTTCTCTGTAATATCTAATAGTGTCCAAATAAATCCTTTTGATAAATCACTATTATCAAGAGGTGTACCAAAAAGAGAGCAAAAAATAGTATTCCCATTTTTATGTTTAAGAGGAAACTCAAAATTTGTTAAAATAGAGTTTTCAAATTTTTTATACTCTAGTGCGAATTTATCAAAATACTCTTTTGAAAAGTGAATTCTTTCAAAACTTTGATTAATTAGCTCCTCTTTTGTATAACCAAAAATTTCACAAGCAGTTTTATTTAAATTTAAGATAACTCTATTAGATGAAGATAAGAATATAGCAACAGGTGTATTATCAAATAGTGCTTGATTGTATTTTAAACTCTGTTTTAATAACTCTTCATTTTCAAGCTCTTGAGTAATATCTTCAAATGTAACTACATATTCATTATTGTTTAAACTTTTTTCATCTAATCTTTTTGCATAAACTTTAAAAATATGTGTATTTACATCTTTTTTTATTTTAGCAAAGTGAGTTTTGTTTGGATGAGTATAAATATATTCTACCCAAAACAAGTTTCCCATTTTTGTTTTTAAATAACCTGCTTCTTCTATAAAATGGTCACAAATACATCTATAATGTTGTTTAAATTCATCAATAGATTTAAAATTAAAGAAGTTTGAAAAAGATGTGTTTACTTGGATTAGCTCATTTCCATTTTTTGTAACTATTACTATACTATTTGAAGAGTCTAATATCTTTTCTGCTCTATTTTTTTGAATAGAGATTTGTTTATAAAATAGATTAAAAATATAAAGAATTAGCAAATAAATAATAAAAATTGTAAATAAAGATATTAAAAAAATCTTTGTTAATCTATTTTCAAAATCTGTATAGTGTTGAGTTAAATCATGAGCAAATATAAAGTTTCCCAAAAATTCACCATCTAATGAAGTTAAATTAAAAAATTGTAGAGTCAAATGTTTATTGTCAAACACAATATCTCGATTTACTTTTTCATATTTGAAATCTTTTATTAATTCTAGGAATTTTGAATCAATAGGAAAATTAGAATTTGTAAATTGGTTTGTATCTTTTTCAAAAATAGCACCCTGAATATGATTGAAAAAAGTTACTGAGTACATTATTTTTGATAAAGAAGTGCCTATTTCAAAAGCTCCTAAAAATTCATTGTTTTCATCAAATAAAGGTATTGTAACTCTATATGATAAACCAGTAAATCCTTTTTCAAAACCAAAATGAGCTTGTTGTGTTTCAAGTGCTTTTTTTAACATAGGTCTTGAGTTTATTAAATTATCACCAGAGTAATCTAATTTGTGTAAACGAAGAAAATGTGTACCATCTTTTAAAAAAAAGTTCATTTGAGTTATATATGGATCTTTTATTGTAAGATGCTTATATTTTTGGAAAGCTAATTGTTCTAACTTATTTTTATCTTTTTGTTTAAATGCTTCTATCATATCAGAATCATCTAAAAATTTTTTACTAATATCAAAAGAGTAGTTTTTTAGATTTTTTTCTATAGTTTTATAAAAAAAATTCTCTATTTGATTTGTATTGTCATCTTTTGCATGAATTAATCTCTCTTTTTGAAAATCATAAAAAATATAAACCAAAGAGCTAAATGAACTTAAAAATAAAAAAATTATTAAACCTAAAAACTTATACTTTAAAGAGTAATTTTTCATAACTAAACCTCTAAGATTGCAAAATTATTTCTACCACTATTTTTAACATTATATAAAGCTTCATCTGCTTTTAGCAGTAACTCTAGTTTTGTAACATCAGAGTTTGAGTTGTAAAAAGATGCTCCAATGCTTACTGTTACATAGTTTTCTATTTTTGAAAATTCATGAGTGATTTTTAACTCTCGAACAGCATTTAAAAGATTATTTGCAACTGCTTCAACACCATCTTTGTTTATATCTTTTAATAAAATTACAAACTCTTCACCACCATAACGAGCAACAAAATCAGATGCTCTTTTTATAGTTTTTTCAAGAGCTTTTGCAACTTTTCTTAAAGTCTCATCTCCTTGTCCATGACCATAGTTATCGTTATAAGGTTTAAAAAAATCTATATCTATCATCAAAACAGCTAAAGATTTTTTATCTCTTTTTATTTCACTGAATGTTTTTTTAAAAGTTTCATCAAAATATCTTCTATTTTTAATATTTGTTAAACCATCATACATAGATAATTTTTCAAGCATATCATTTTTAATTTTTAAATCAAGATAGTTTTTTATTCTTAGTTTTACAATAGCTTTGTTAAATGGTTTTGTAATATAGTCAATAGCTCCTAAGTTTAATCCATACTCTTCATCTTCTTGGCTTGTTCTTCCTGTTATAAAAATTATTGGAATATTTTTTATAGTTTCATTGTTTTTTATTCTTTTACAAACATCATAACCATTAATATCAGGCATCTCAATATCTAAAAGAATCAAATCTATATCATTTGGTGATTCTAAAATTTCAAGAGCTTTTGTGCCACTTTTTGCAATTTTTACTTCATAAGTATCTTTTAGCAAATCGTGAAGTAAAAGTAGTGTTGTTGTCATATCATCAACAACTAAAATGGTTGGTTTTTTAAATTCCATAATCTCTCTCAAGAACTCTTTTTAAACTTGTAAATAAAGCTTCTATTATATATTTATTATTATAAATATAATATAAATCTTATAATTAATTACTCAACTTTCGCAGATAAAACCTAACTGTTTTTTAGTGTAAACCCTGAGCATTAGGATAATCTGTTCCAAATCTTTATTTCTCTTGACAATTTCTTGGGCTTGAACTAGTTGTTCTAATATTTTTATAAATAGTTCCATCGAAATTGCAAGGGTTTCAAGCTGACACTCTAAATTTCTGAAAAGTTCTCCTAATGTTTGTGGTTCATTATTGATTCGGTTAATGTAGCTTGTTAGATTATAAGCAAGGAATGATAGAGTTATTCTAGCTATTAAAGCTTCATAAATTCGATTCTCCTCTTTACCAAATTGAAAATATTCTCTCAAATCTTTATATCCTTGTTCTATATTCCATCGTTTTTTGTATGTATTGATAATTTCTATATCTGATAAAATTATATTTGTAGAAATTATTGGTATAAGATTATCTTTTGTTTTTATAAAAACTATTTTGATTTTTCCAAGTGTTTTATGAGTAACAATAGCAGAAACATAGCTATATTTGATAGAATTATAGTTACCTAGTTTTGAACATTTATGATGTTTAGTTTGATTATAAAGTGATTCAAGGGTTTTTGAATTCCCTATAAATTGCCAAATTTTGTTTGATTTTGAAACTCTTGCAATCACATCAAGACCATTTTGTTTGACTTCATTGATAAAATTTGGTTTTGCATACCAACTATCTACAAGAAGATAATCAGCATATATTCCTGCATTCAAAGCTCTATTTATCATATTGATAGAATGTCTTGCAAGAAGAGCAATTGATTTAGGATATACAACAAAGTATTATAGAGTTTCAAACTTACTTGAAGAAATTAGAGTTTCAAGAATGGCAGGAAATTATACAAAAACTTTAGCAAAAATCTCAAAATTTAAACTTTTACTTCTAGATGACTTTGGAGTATCTGCTTTAAGACCTGATGAAGTAAATGATTTATTTGAAATTATAGAAGATAGAGTATTTAATGGTTCAATAATTATAACAGCTCAACTTCCAATAAAAGATTGGCATGCATATTTAGGAAATGAAACAATAGCCGATGCAATGATGGATAGACTTATTCATACTGCACATAAATTGGAATTAAAAGGTAGTTCTATGAGAGAATATTTAGCAAAAAAATAAAAACATTTGGCCACTTATGTTACAATACACCAAGAATACTTTTTAACTATTCAACTGGCCAAATGTTTATGCATTTGTGTGGCCAAGTGCATGCGTCTCAACAATAAGCTTTAAAAAAAACATTTTTGTCTTTTTTTGTTGCTTCGTTGTCAGAATTTTGTATCGACTCATTTAAATTATTCATTTTTATCCTTTAGGCGTAAAATATCTTCCAATGCATTGAATTGATAAAATTGTACAACACAAAAAGAGAAAAGCAAAAAAATATCAAAAAATTGTAAAAATTAAAAGAATACGGAAAATATACTTTTGATTAAAAGCCTTTTATGTTTAGGAATATATTATTATACATCAAAATGTCTTTTTAGAGCATTTTATTTTTAAGTTAAATTTAATATTTTAATAATGTAGATAAATAACAGCAAAAAAAATATTGAATTCTTCATTATATACGGAAAATATAGTATTTTCCGTATATAAAATAGCTATTTTCTGCTATAATTTCAGATATATTTCAAATATCTATATTAAGGAGATAAACTTGGAAGTAAAAACCGTTGAAGATTTAAAAAATCTTGAAATAACTAACTATGAACAAGGATACATCTATTCAAAAATATTTAAAAGTAATAGATATGAGATTAGAAAAGAATCTGAAACAAAATTTGCAATTTCAGATGGAGAGTTTTACGCAGGAAGTCTATACTATGTTCCAGATGAAAATATATGGAAATTTGAAGGAAGTTTTTTTGAAATAGACTACGATGAAGTTTTTGATAATCTTGAACTAGCATTAGATTTTATTATTGAAAATGCAAGAACTAACCTAATAAGAATCATGTAAGTAAAAAAGGAAATGGAATGATAAGAAATATTTTTATTGAAGATGTATTAGAGTTTGAGCCATTTAATGATTTTGAACAAAATTATATGCACTGGTTTATTCCATATATGAGTGATGTTTTTAAAAATCAATCAAAAAGAAAGATTAAAGATATGAAACTCCATAGAAGTCTTGTAAAAGATTTTATGAAACAAGATAATTTTGAAGAGATGAGAGAGATTATTAATGCTTTAGGAAGAAATGGTTTTAAAGGTCCAAAGACTTATTTTAATCCAAATAAGCTATTTTATGAGTTTTTAATTGAGAATGGAATTGAGAAATTATCACAAATAAATGCAAATGTATTAAAGCACTATTTGTCAGAAGAGCTAGAAAACTACTCTTATGCTTCAAAGGTAAATAACTATGTTGCAATAAAGAATTTTCTATCTTTTATAGAATCAAAAAATTATATAAAAGACGATAAAGCAGGCTCTGGTCATGTATTTAGACTTCATAAAGATGTAATAAAAGTAATTGGAAAAGAGAAGAAAAAACTTGCATATCTAAACCCTTATGATGAGTTTTATAAATTCCTTGAGACTATAGATAAAATGCCTTGGAGAGGACAAACAAAACATAGAAATAGACTGGCTCTTAAAATATTAGTTCTTACAGGAATGAGAGTAGGTGAGCTTATTGATATTAAAAAAGATGATTTAATAGTTAGTGAAAAAGATAATAGATTAGACTTTAAAATCATTGGTAAAGGTAATAAAACAAGAAATATTAGTATTGCGTATGAACTTGTAAAAAATGACTATAATGAATATTTAGCAAATACAAATAACAATGTTTTTTTATTTTCAACTTCAACTGGAAAACAACTAAATGATAGATATATCTACACTTTAGTAAATAGTACAAGAGAAGCAGCTGGTATTGCTAAAAAAGATAAAAATGGTCCACACATGTTAAGGCATACAACAGCCAGCTACCTATCTGCTGTTGCAAATTTTGATATAGTAAAGATTCAGCACTTCTTAGATCATGAAGATATAACAACTACTAGAAAGTACCTACATCTTGACCAGCAAGTAACAGAAGATGTTAAAAATAGAACTTTTGAGTTGCTAGGTGGTGTGCTAGTTAAGTAGTGTTAACTAGGTGTGAACTCACCTCGCCCTAAAGAACGGGTTTTTCGCAAAAAGATTGATAAAATAAACTGTGCAAACCACCTTTGGATATTAAATTCCTTCTACCCAAAGCTCAAAAACTCTGTCTGGAATAAAATATTTATCATCATTTTTATCTATTAGTTCTTGTTTAAAAAGTGCTTCAACACTTGATTGTAGTGTTTGTTTTTTGATATTAAACTCTTCTAACACACTTTGAGAAAATATTCCACTTTTATATTTACCAACAATCTTAAGTGCTATTTTTTGATTATTTCCTAATGTATCAAAAAGTAGTCTATAGCTAGAATCTTTTGAACCAATTATCTCTTTTAAAACTATATTTATCTGCTCTTTTTCATCTACTTTCTCTTTTTTTATAAACAGTATATGCAAAATTTGTTGGATTAATTTTGTTTCGCCATCACTTAAACTATAAATATACTCGCACATTTCAAAACGAATATCTATATGCTTTGTTGCATAATTAAACACATCTTCTAGTTTAAGTGCTTTTAGCTCTATATGATTCGCCATTTCATAAAGTGGTGCTTTATACTCAAAAAGTGATGTTAGCATATGTCTTTTTGAACCCAAAAATATATAAGATATATTACTTCTATTTTGAATATATTTTCTTAAAATCGCATCAAGTTTTACATCTGTAATATTTGCAATTTGTTGGAACTCGTCTATTGCTAAAACAACTTTAGATTTTTTTGATAGTTCATCTAGAGATGAAAAAAACTCATCCATCATCTCTTCAAAACTTAAACTTGTAATATTTGGTTTTATTGAGTATTCAAGAGTATTTGTATCAATTGATGGCTCAAATCTAACTCTTTTAAATAAAGAAGTAAGATTTTTGATTGCACCTTTTATATCAAATTTTTTACTGTTATAGTTTGCAAGTGCTTTTAAAAGATTTGATATAAAATCCTCTTTTGATGTAATATCAAAAATATCACTATATAAACAAATATAATTATCTTCATATTTATTAAATAGTGCTTTTATCAAAGAACTTTTCCCCATTCTTCTTTTTGAATATATTAAAGCATTATTTGAATAATCAACAATTTGACTTAAGTTTTCAAGCTCAGTAGTTCTTCCAAAAAATTCATCTTTTGATGGTAATCTATCATAAGGAAATGGTGAATACATATTTGACCTTTCTAGTATCTAATTTTAAATACTATTAGTATATCTAAAACAAAATAATTAATCAATACAAAAAGTATCTATTTTTAAATATTAATAAAAAAGCTAATGGAAAATTCAATATTCAGAAAATCGCACAAGACACAGGACTTAGTAGAAATACTGTATCAAAACATATTAGCAAGTTATATAATCTAACTTGAATTACGGCTACTTGGGAACATTTGGGAAAAATGCGACAAAGAATTTTAAATTAACCTTAAAATCAGATACTTTGCTCTATGAGCCTCTAGAATTGATTTTCCCATAAAAGATACCCTTTCAACTCCAAAAACGATTTCTAGCTCAATTTCATAAATATTCTATTCTAACTGATCATTGCACTCACTTTTTTATCAACTTTTGTAAAGTCATATGTGCCATAAAAATTGATATGAGTCCAGTGAACTATGGAACTATTTTTGATTGCATCAATGATTTCATCTTTTTGAATCTGAGATTTAGCATCTCTTAGTTTTTTATCAATATAGAGGTAATTCCAAAGTATCACAGAATTTTGGATAAGTCGTTTGCAATTATTTGCGATATTTTGCTCCTCTTGAGAAGCGAATATGAACTCTGCATTATTTCCAAAAAATACTGCTTTTGAAAAACGATTTGAAGCTTCTATTTTATTGAGCTGTTTTTCAATCCTTTGACGAAGCTCCACATCATCGATATAGGTAAGGAGGAAATCGGTTTTGATAATTTTTCCAAACTCTTTAATTGCAGTGTAGAGTTTATGGTGTTTTGAGTAAGATGTAAGTCGCTTGAGTAATTGTGAAGCTGTTGTTTTTCTTGATTTTATCGTAAGGATAAATCTTAAAATATCATCCCAATGTTCTTTGATAATCTCAAAGTTGATTTTTCGTTTTGGAACTAATTGATATCCTTTTTGTAAATAGTATTTTGGTGAAAAGATTCCATAGAGTTGTTGATCTTTAAAGTTTTTAATCCTTGGTCCAAATGCAAATCCTAACAAATGAGTTATTCCAAATATAACTTCTGAAAAACCATGTGTATCGGTGCTGTGGATATCACTTTTAACAACATCATTATGCATAAGTCCATCAATTACATATCCACTTTCCCTTTCACTTACATTGATAACAACAGAGTAATACAATCGATGTTTTTCATCTATAAAAGTGTTAACAATAACACCTTGATCTAATCCAAAATATTTATGAGACCATCCAGCATTAGTTGAATCGATTGATGATTTCATATTATACTTTTGCCCATCACTTGATGTATGATTATACTTAGGATCATGCTGTAGTAATTTCGCAATATCAAGTGAATCGATAAATGCAACAATTTTATCATTTGCTTCCATGGTATTTTCTTCACTTAAGTACCATGTAGTGGTAGTATCAAGTTGATTCTCACTGATCCCTTTAGATATTTTTGCCATCTTTGAAAGTGTGATATTACAACCATATCCAACAATTGAAGCATATAACAGATTTGGTTCAAGTTTTTTAATAGGTGTATTTTGGAGTGAATAGTGTTTAAATGAATCTAAAAAATCTGCTTTTATTTGCACCGAATGGAGCAGATCAATTACAGATATAAACTCTGCTTGTGGAAAATATTTTCCAATAGTGTGTTCTAATTGATGATCTGTTTTTTCTAATTTTGGAGTAGTGAGAATAAACGAATCTGGTGTAGGTTTAAAATAGATATTGAGCTCTTTTTCAATTCGTTCATTGGTGTTTGCAAAGCTCATTTCAAGTTTTTGGATAATTGGTTTTATAAAAGTATCGAAATCTTCAAGATGTTCCAATTCATGATATTTGAGTAGCTCTTTTTTATTGCTTATAAACTCATCTTTAGAGATTAAATAATCTTCAAAGCTTTTGTATTTATAGGAGTATTTGAGATTTAAAATCCCTGATCGTATCCCATCACTAAGATGAACAAATAAAAATGCTTTATAGAGTGAGACCCTTATTTTCCCTTCACTATCAAATATTACCTGCTGTTCTTCATCATCTAAAAAACTCAATGGTGCATCTTGTTTTATATTAGATGATTCTTTGAAATATTTGATAGCAGTTAGTAGATTTTTATTAGATGATTTCTCATCAAACTCTACTAATTTAACTACTCCAGATAATTTTCCTTGAAGTGATTGTGATCCTTTTTCAAGAAAATCAAATCGATCTAAATTTGAAGTTTCAATTAGAGATTTTTCCACTAAAAGTGTTTTTAAATTTTGTGTTTTAGTTTCAACGAGTGCTCTTAGGGCAATGATTTTATCTCTGTCACTAAGCTTTTCATTGTTAACAATACTACTCACATCATTTAAAATTGAAAGATTTGAATCCTCTAAAGATTGCACTAAAGCCCTTTGTTTAGGTTCATTTTCAAAGTGAAGATCCTTTTGATGGCGAAGAAGAGAGCTTTTAGTACTTTGCATAATAGCAATAAATCTATCGATTAGGTTATCATTTCTGATAAAATATTGATATTTTACAAACGAAAGAAGTAAAAATTGTTGCTCTAACTGTTGTTTTCTTGTAAGTTGAAACATTTTAATTTGCTCAATCCATTTTGAGTGATACTGTGCAATTTTATCTGTAATACCAACTTCATCAATAATTGGTTTGAGCATATCAAATTTGGATTTGATGGTGTTTAGTTGTACTACTGAATTATTCATCTCCTTTTTCTTAGTAGAGTGTCCTAATTTTTTGAAGCTATTGATGTTATATTTGTTTGTATAATTTTCATCTTTATTGGTAAAATCATCAAGAAGCATTAGTCTTTTATCTTTTTGAAAAGTTTTTAGATGAAGCAGAATACTTTTTGTTTGATAATTGAGTGCAAACTCAATAAGTTTTGACAAGGCAAAATAGCTAGGTACTTCAATGTTTATCTTTTTTGAGTAATCTACAAGTGAAAAAAAGATTTTTTTACGATTAGTAAAATTATTCGCTAGTTCAATGGCATGGTGTTTTAGTTGTGATTCAATATCTAAAGTATATTCATTGATAAAGAGATTTGATTTGATAAGTTGTTTATATCGTTGAATTGTTCTTGGAGTCACAACACGAAAATCAAATGAATCAAAATTGTTTCTAGTAGCTATGTACAAATAATTTTCATCATCTCTTTGAATATCAAAAAATTTATTGGTAGCTTTAAAATACCCATACATTAAAATGAACAAAATTTTATTTGAATCATTTTTCATCTCCATTGTCATATGGTTAAGAGCATCAGTCATTTTAAAAAAGTGATTTTTTGCAAGCAAATCAAATTTTGGAGCTGATTCAAAGTTTTTAATTTCATCTTTTGTGAGAATTTGTAATACTGACATTGTCTTTCCTTAAAATTGTAATTTATACTTATTTTATATGATATTTAATATAATTTGAATAATTTATATGTTAATTTACATTATATAGGTTCTTTAGAGAGATATTTTTGAATGTATATTAAACGGTCGTTTGAGATACACTTTTTTACGAGGAGAAAAAAATGTTCATTGGATATGCCAGAGTTTCAAAATCAGATAATTCACAAGTATTAGATTTACAAATCGATGCACTTAAAAATGCTGGAGTTGATGAAAACAATATTTATACAGACAAAATCTCAGGAAGTAAAGATGAAAGACCTGGATTAGATAATTGCATTAAAGCTTTAAGAGATGGTGATACTTTAGTTGTGTGGAAGCTAGATAGACTTGGAAGAAATCTAAAACATCTTATATCCATAGTTGAGGATCTTGCAAAAAGAAATATTGGATTTAAAGTGCTAAGTGGTCAAGGGGTTAATATTGATACAACTTCACCTGCTGGTAAAATGATATTTTCAATATTTGGAGCTTTAGCTGAGTTTGAAAGAGAACTGATTCGTGAAAGAACAAAAGCTGGAATTGCAGCTGCAAGGGCAAGAGGTAGAATGGGTGGAAGAAAATTCAATCTTACAAAAGCTCAAGTGAGACTTGCAGAGGTTGCCATGAAAAATAGAGATACGAGTGTCACTGAACTTTGCAAAGAATTAAAAATAACAAGAGCAACTTTATACAAATATATTTCACCAACTGGTGAGCTAAGAGAGTACGCTAAAAGGGTACTTGAGAAATAAAGCTTAAGCTATCTTTAAATTTCTTTGTCGCATTTTTCCCAAATGTTCCCAAGTAGCCAGTTTACTGCGTATACAATATAAAAGCGTTCAATTACCTATTGATAATCTAAGTCCCCCTACCAATCTTTAGGGTATGGTTTTAAAAGAGTGATTTATGTGATATAGGCTATCTTTACATAAAGGTACCAAAAGCGACAAGCGATTTAAAAGTAGCTTAATTTTATGATTTTTTCAGATTGTGTCTTTTCATCCAATTATATAGATTTGCTTCTGTAGTGTTATATCGATTAGCAATAAATTTTTGAGTTGATCCATTTGATAAAAGAGCTTCAATTTCTGGCTTGAATTTATCCAGTTTACTTTTACCTGGTCCTTTTGGTCGACCAAGTTTTATCCCATTCTCTTTTTTAAATCGTAATGCTTCTTTTGTTCTTGATGAAATGAGATCTCTCTCTATTTCTGATGCCATTGAAAATACCATTGCCATCACTTTGCTTTGGATTGAGCCATCTAAATGCCAATCACCTTTCACTGAATAAATTTTGAGTTGTTTTTGAGTAGCAATAGAGAGGATTTCCATAATCTCCAGCATACTCCTTCCAAGACGAGAGAGTTCGCTTACAATTATCACATCATCTTTTTTAGCTTCATTAATGATTGCAAATATTTTTCTATTCCTCCAAGATACTTTTCCAGATATTTGTTCTTCAATAAATTCAACATATCCAAGTCGTTTTTCATTAGCCAATTTTAAAATATCAGATTTGTTTTTTTCTATATCTTGATCAACTGTAGAAATTCTAAGATAGGCAGTAGTTTTCATGAAAATTCACCTCATTTAATGAAAAGGATTTAAGTTAATTAATTATAGTGTAAATAGCATTGTTTTATCAATGATATTTAAAATAATTTATCACATAAAATATATGAACATTAAAAATAAAGGATTTACATGGCAAGAATTGACTATTTAACAGAACAAGACAAAAAAAGGTTTGAAATGGCACCTGAATTTACTTCTAGTAATGAAAGGAACTATTTTTTCAATTTACCAAATGCAATATATAAACAAGCATTACTTTTGGGAAATGATGAAGCATTTGCAACATTTGCATTGATGTTTGGATATTTTAAAGCAACAAATAAATTTTTTGAAGTAGTTGCATTTGATAGTGAGGATTTGAAATACATCATTGATAAATACCAATTATCAATGATAGATGTCACTCAACTTTTAGAAAATCAAAGAACACTCCAAAGATACAAGCAACTTATCAAGTCTTATTTGAGTGTAAATGAGTATACCACTGAAATTAGTGCAAAGTTGGTACACTATGCAGTAGAGTTAGCAAATAATTTTACTCATAGAAAAAAGATATTTTTTTCATTAGTTGACTATTCTAAAAAGCTGAATATTGAAATACCAAGCTATACAATACTCTCTAAAATTATTGGTAATGCACTTAGCTCTCAAACAAAGGGAATATTGCACCATTTAAAAACATATCAAAATGATGAGAGACTTAAACTTTTAGATGATTTTACCAATAAAGATGAAAATTTCAAGAATAGATACAACATAGGAAATTATAAAAAATTAGGGCATGCAATGAATAAAAAGCAGATGAATAGCTCACTTTTTTATCTTTCATCTATAAAAGATAAGTTTGATATTTTATTACCGATAATTGATCAAGTTGGAATGACCCCAAGACTGTAGACACTTTTTTAATCAGTTAACACCTTAGGTTTAGTAACATTATCATTGTATCTTTTCTCAAATTCATTTGGACTTATAAAATCTAAAAAACTATGTCTTCTTTTTGAGTTATAAAACATTTCTATATATTCAAATATTTTATCTCTAGCTTCTGCTCTTGTATGAAATATAGTTTTTCTAACTAACTCTTTTTTTAATGTCTTAAAAAAACTTTCAGCAACTGCATTATCATAGCAATTACCTCTTCTGCTCATACTTGGTATAATATTATGATATTTTAAAAATGTTTGGTATTCATAAGAACTATATTGACTACCTTGATCAGAGTGTAGAATTAATTTATTATTTTTAATTCTATGAGTCGTTTTTTTCAAAGCTTCAATTATCAAAGAAGTTGATTGTCTATGCCCTGTTGCCCAGGCAATTACTTTCCTTGAATAAAGGTCTATAACTGTAGCTAAATATAGCCATCCTTCATATGTTTTTATATATGTAATATCACTAACCCAAGATTCATTTGGTTTATATGTTAAAAAACATTGTTTTAAATGGTTTGGATGTGCTTTATGAATCGCTCCTGCCTTATGTTTGGGTTTTCTTTTATATGTACCGATTCCAAATAGTTTAGCCTCTTTCATAAGTCTAGCAACTCTTTTCTTATTTACATTGATATTTGAAGCTTTCAAATCTTTATGGATATTTCTATATCCATAAATCCCATTTGATTCTTTATATGCTTTTATTATCTCTTGTAAAATTTTATGATTTTTTATTTCAAGATTTGAAATTGGTTGTTTTAACCATTTATAATACCCACTTGGATGAACTCTTAAAACAGTACACATTCTTCTGATTGTGTACTGTTTATCATGCTCTTTTATAAATGCGTACTTTAATTTGGGTTGTTTGC
>NZ_JADKPZ010000014.1 GCF_016106035.1 Arcobacter vandammei | reverse complement strand
TAACTATCTTTCGTTTCTCTGATAATTCTCTTGGTGTTAATTTTCTAGCATCTATTTTTTCCATAAAACATTATACTATAATTAAGATTATTTATCGGTGAAGTAATAAATGGTGAAATTAAAGACTCTTTTTCTATATCAGCCTTGCATTTATATGATTTATACTATTCATCATAATTATAAATTTAATAAAAAACCGCAAACCAAATAGTTGGTTCATCAAGGCTTGTAAATTTTACTCTATGTTTTTGCAAAGATTCTATATTTAAACAATCGCCTTTTTTAAGTTCCACTTCAAAATCTTCAAATTCCAAAATAGCAAAGCCACTTAAAAGTAAAATATATTCATTTTGCTCTTGCTTATACCAAAAATCTTTTGGTGATTTTTGACCATTTGATACAATTTTTTCTATTTTTATTTTATCATTTTTAAAAATTTCAAAAAATTGTTCATCTTTTTTGTTTACTTCTATTTTTTCAAAAATATTATATTTTTCTATCAAATTATATTCCAAATAGTGATTTTTTGGTATTTTATCGTAAAACAACTTAAGTAGTTTCAAAAAGTTGATTAAATAAATCAAGATTGTAAGGAAGCCCATAAAATACTATAATTATATAAATTTGATTAAAAGACTTGACATTTAAAAAAAAATTACATATAATTCCATATAGATTTAAACTTGATTAAAAAACTTTAGGAGTTAAAATGCAAAAAGATACAATTGCAATCCATACTGGATATGATAAAAAAAGTGGAAATGGAGAGATGGCAGTTCCAATTTCTCAAACAACAGCTTATGCTTTTAGAGATAGTGAACATGCGGCAAATCTGTTTGCTTTAAAAGAGCTAGGACCAATTTACACAAGATTAAATAATCCTACAAACGATATTTTAGAGCAAAGATATGCACAACTTGAAAATGGAGCGGCAGCTCTTGTAACTGCAAGTGGTGCAAGTGCAATTTTTTATGCAATTGCAAATATTGCTGAAGCTGGAGATAATATTTTAATCTCTGATAAACTTTATGGTGGAAGTGTTACACTGTTTCACTTTACACTAAAAAGATTTGGAATTAGTGTAAAAACTTTTAAAAGTGATGATGCAAGTGATTTAGAAAGCCTAATTGATGATAAAACAAAAGGAATTTTCTTTGAATCACTATCAAATCCGCAAATTGCAATTCCAGCTATTGAAGAGATTGTAGAAATTGCACAAAAACATGGAATTATAACAATTTGTGATAATACAGTTGCAACTGCTGCACTATTTAATCCAATTTCTTGGGGAGTTGATATTTCTGTTCACTCAACAAGTAAATATACAAGTGGAAATGGTACAGCTTTAGGTGGAGTTATAGTTGAAAGAGATGGATTAAGTGAATTTTTCAGAAAAAATAGTGCAAGATACCCACATTTTTCAACTCCTGATGCTTCATATCATGGGCTTGTTTATGTAGATGTTCCATTACCAAACTTTTGTTTAAGAGCTAGATTATCTCTATTAAGGGATATTGGAGCAACACCTGCACCATTTAACTCATGGCTTTTAATTCAAAGTTTAGAGACTTTAAGCCTAAGAGTTGAAAAACACTCAAACAATGCTTTAAAAGTTGCAGAGTTTTTACAAAAACATCCAAAAGTGAAAAATGTATCTTATCCAGGGTTAAAAGGTGATAAGTACTACGATAAAGCACAAAAATATCTAAAAAATGGACTTGCAAGTGGTTTAATTTCATTTGAAGTTGAGAGTTTTGAAAAGGCTAAAAAAGTAATTGATAGTGCAAAACTTTTCTCAGTTGTTGTAAATATTGGGGATAGTAAATCTTTAATAGTTCACCCAGCATCAACAACACACTCTCAAATGAGTACAGAAGAGTTATTAAAAGCTGGTGTAAATCCAACAACAATCAGACTTTCAATTGGTCTTGAAGATACAGTTGATTTAATAGAAGATTTAAATCAAGCTTTAAATTAAGGGTAGTAAATGCCTTTAATTTCGACAAAGGGAGTTTATGGTTTAGCTGCTATGTATGAGCTAAGTCGTCATACAGATGATGCTCCCATGCAAATAAGAGATATTTCAGCAAATGCCTCAATACCTCAAAACTATTTAGAACAGCTTTTAAGTAAACTTAGACGTGCTGGGTTAGTAACTAGTATAAGAGGGGCTAGAGGTGGTTACCTTTTGGCAAAGAGTCCAGAAGATATAAAAGTTGTAGATATTTTAGTTGCCCTTGAAGATGATTTGAAAATAGTTGATTCAAAGGTTGATAATCCAATATTAGATCTATTTTTTGGTGAATCAAAAGATAAAATGAAAAAAATCTTTGATTTAAGCTTATCAAAACTTGATGAGTATCAAAATAGATACAATGAGTTTTTACATTATAACATTTAATAAAAAAAGGAAAAAATATGGCTTATGCAAATAATATAACAGAATTAGTAGGGAATACTCCACTTATTAAACTTCAAAATGCAAGTAATACTAGTGGAGCAACAGTTTTAGGTAAATGTGAATTTTTAAATCCAAGTTCTAGTGTTAAAGATAGAATTGGTACTAATATGATTAAAGTTGCTCTGCAAGAGGGAAAAATCAATAAAGATTCAACTCTAATAGAGCCAACAAGTGGAAATACAGGTATTGCTTTAGCATCTGTTAGTGCATCATTAGGATTAAAGCTTATTCTTGTAATGCCTGCATCTATGAGTATTGAAAGAAGAAGACTTCTTCAAGCTTTAGGAGCTAAACTTGTTCTTACTCCTGCTGAAAAAGGAATGAAAGGTGCTATTGAAAAAGCAAACGAATTAAAAGAAGAGATTGCAAACTCTATTATTTTGCAACAGTTCCAAAATAGTGCAAATCCAGCAATACATAGAGAAACAACTGCACAAGAGATATTAAAAGATACAGACGGTAAAGTTGATATATTTATAGCAGGTGTTGGAACAGGTGGAACATTAACAGGAGTTGGAGAAGTATTAAAAAAACATAATCCAAATATAAAAATAATAGCAGTTGAACCAGAAGCAAGTCCTGTATTAAGTGGTGGAAACCCTGGACCTCATAAGATTCAAGGAATTGGAGCTGGATTTGTACCAGATGTATTAAATACAAAAGTTTATGATGAAGTTATAAAAATAGCAAATGATGATGCTATTGAAAGTTCAAGAAATTTAGCAAAAACTGAAGGTTTACTTGTTGGTGTTTCTTCAGGTGCAAATGCATTAGCAGCAAAAATTATTGCTCAAAGACCTGAAAACAAAGGTAAAACAATAGTTACTATTTTATGTGATACTGGTGAGAGATATTTAAGCTCTGGGTTATATGACTATATAGAAGAGTAATCTTCTATATACTTTTTTAGAATTTTAGGAGTTTTATGCATGAAAAACCGTACAGATCAGTCGCAAAAGCAATATCATGGCGAACGGTCGGAACACTTGATACAATTATAGTATCATACTTTATAACAGGGAATTTAGTTATGGCTGCTTCAATTGGGACTATTGAAGTTGTTACAAAGATGCTTTTATACTATTTTCATGAAAGAGCTTGGAATAGAATAAAATTTGGTACAGTTAAACCAACTGCAAACGATTATCAGATTTAAGGCATTTTATGAGTTTAGAAATTGTAAAGAATATTGAAGAAAAAATTTTGTCTTTAAATACAAGTGATTTAATCAAATATATAATAGAAAATCACAATAATGTGGCTTTAAGTTCTAGTTTAGGGGCTGAAGACCAAGTATTAACAGACTTAATATATAAAGTTGATAAGAACACTAAAGTATTTACACTTGATACTGGAAGATTACATAGTGAAACATATAAAGTAATGGATGCAACAAACCTAAAATATGGTGTTAAGCTAGAGGTATATTTTCCAAAATCTGAAGATGTAGAAAAACTATATCTTACTCAAGGGATAAATGGACATTTTGAAAGCATTGAAAATAGAAAAAATTGCTGTAATATCAGAAAAATAGAGCCACTTAAAAGGGCTTTAAAAGGTGTTGATATTTGGATAACTGGTTTACGAGCCTCTCAAAGTGTTACAAGAGAAGCGATGCCAATTATTGAGTGGGATGAAAACTTTAAAGTGATAAAACTAAATCCACTTATAAATTGGAGTGAAGAAGATGTTTGGGATTATATAAAAACAAACAAAGTTCCATATAACAAACTTCACGATAGTGGTTATCCAAGTATTGGCTGTGAACCCTGTACAAGGGCCGTAAAAGATGGCGAAGATATAAGAGCTGGAAGATGGTGGTGGGAAAATCCAGAGCATAAAGAGTGTGGACTTCATAAGAAGTAAAAATAAAGGTACCTTCTCTTACTTTTCTTTTCCGAAAGAAAAGTAACAAAAGAGCTCGTTTGCTTGTTCCAAAATAGCTAAAAAATTTATAACAAGCCTAAAAACTCAAAACTTGCAAACTAAAGTTTGCTTCAAACAGTTGAGTTTTATTTACGGCTTTTATATAAATTTTTCTTAACACTATTTTGAAAATGCAAACCTTTTTGCCAAAGGCAGCTAATAAGCTCCTTTGGAAAATTAAAAATATATTGCCGTAAGGCAATACCATTGCCTTGCACGGGACACTTTATTTTTTTAGGATAAAGATTTTTGAGATAAATTTCGTTAAGAAAATGTAACTGTTTGAGCGAAGCGAGTTTTACATTTTTAGAAATTTATTGAAAAAATCCATAAAAAAGTAACTCGTGTCCCAGTTTTGCATACTTTTTTAAAAAGTATGGAAGAAAAGAATTCTTTTGTTACTTTTATTTGTAAAAAGAAAAGTAAGAGAAGCTTAACGAGAATTAAAAATTGAAAAGGAAAACTGAATTTAAAATGCAAATAGATACAAAACAATTAACACATTTAAAACAGCTTGAAGCTGAATCTATTCACATAATAAGAGAAGTGGTTGCAGAGTTTGATAACCCTGTTATGATGTATAGTGTAGGAAAAGATTCAGCTGTTATGTTGCACCTTGCACTAAAAGCTTTTGCACCTGCAAAGTTACCATTTCCACTTTTACATGTGGATACTTTATGGAAATTTAAAGAGATGATTGCTTTTAGAGATAAAAGAGCAAAAGAAGAAGGTTTTGAACTGCTTGTTCATACAAACCCAGAAGGTATTGCTATGAATATTAGCCCATTTACTCACGGTTCAGCAGTTCACACAGATATTATGAAAACTCAAGGACTAAAACAAGCACTAAGTAAATATAAGTTTGATGCTGTTTTTGGAGGAGCTAGAAGAGATGAAGAGAAAAGTAGAGCAAAAGAGAGAATCTACTCTTTTAGAGATAAAAACCACAGGTGGGATCCAAAAAATCAAAGACCAGAGCTATGGAATATTTATAATGCAAGAGTTCACAAAGATGAGAGTATTAGAGTTTTTCCACTTTCAAACTGGACAGAACTTGATATTTGGCAATATATTTATCTTGAACAAATTCCAATAGTTCCACTATATTTTGCGGCAAAAAGACCAGTAGTTGAAAAAGACGGTGTAAAAATCATGGTAGATGATGAAAGAATGCCTATAGAAAAAGATGATGAAATAAAAGAAGAGATGGTGCGATTTAGAACTCTTGGTTGCTATCCACTAACTGGTGCTGTAAACTCAAATGCTACAACTCTTGAAGAGATAATAAAAGAGATGCTTTTATCAAAAACAAGTGAAAGACAAGGAAGAGTTATAGACAACGATAGTGCAGGGTCTATGGAGAAGAAAAAAATAGAAGGGTATTTTTAAGATGGAAAAAATAGATGATATAAAAGCTTATTTAAAAGAGCATGAAAATAAACAGTTACTTAGATTTATCACTTGTGGAAATGTTGATGATGGAAAATCTACACTTATAGGAAGATTGCTTCACGATTCAAAGATGATTTTTGAAGATCAATTGGCATCAATAAAAAAAGATAGCAAAAAAAACAATACAACAGATGGAGAGTTTGATCTGTCTTTGCTTGTGGACGGGCTTCAAAGTGAAAGAGAGCAGGGAATTACTATTGATGTTGCATATAGATATTTTACAACACCTAAAAGAAAGTTTATTATTGCAGATACCCCTGGACATGAGCAATATACAAGAAATATGGCAACTGGAGCTAGTACAGCAAACTTGGCAATTATTCTAATAGATGCAAGATATGGAGTACAAACTCAAACAAAAAGACACTCTTTTATAAATAAGCTTTTAGGTATAAAACATATTGTTGTAGCAGTAAACAAAATGGATTTAATGGATTTTAGAGAAGATGTTTTCAATAAAATCAAAGAGGATTATCTAAAATTTGCAAAAGAGTTAGGACTTACAAATAATATAACTCTAATTCCACTATCAGCACTAAATGGGGATAATGTAGTGGATAGAAGTTCTAAATCTCCTTGGTACAATGGTGAAACTTTGATGGAGCATTTAGAAAATGTACAAATAGATAGCGATAGAGATTTAACTCACTTTAGATTTCCAGTTCAATATGTAAATCGCCCAAACTTAGATTTTAGAGGTTTTTGTGGAACTATTGCAAGTGGAGTTATAAAAGTTGGTGATGAAATAACTGTACTTCCTTCTAAAAAAAGCTCAAAAATCAAAGAGATAGTTACTTATGAGGGCAATTTACCTTATGCTTATGCCCAACAAGCCATAACTTTAACTCTTGAAGATGAGATTGATATAAGTAGAGGCGATGTGATTGTAAAAAGTGATGAACAAGCAGATGAGGCTAGTAATTTTGATGTTGATTTAGTTTGGCTTAGTGAAGACCCACTTATCAAAGGAAAACAATATTTTATAAAAAGAGCAACAAGCACAACAGTTGGAACTATTAGCCAAATTTACTATAAAACAGATGTAAATACTTTAGAGCAAAGTGCTGCAAATTCGCTAAATTTAAATGAAATAGCAAGAGCAAAACTTGATTTAGAGCAAATCATTGCTTATGACAATTATGATAAGATAAAAACAATGGGAAGCTTTATAATCATAGATAGAGTTACAAACAACACTGTTGGAGCTGGAATGATAAGAGCAAAATCAAGTGATCAAAGCAAAAAAGATAGCTCTTATAGTGCCTTTGAAATAGAGTTCAATGCACTTGTAAGAAAACATTTTCCGCACTGGGAGTGCAAAGAGATTTTTTAAAGGGATATTATGACACACAAATTAAATGTTGAGAAAATAAAAAGCGATAAATCAAGTAATGATATTATCGCTGATATTTTCTACTACTGTGTTACTGGTGAAAAACTTAGTATTGAAGATTTAGAGAGATTTAAATGGCATGGAATTTATGCACAAGATGAAAATCAAAATTCTTTTACTCTTAAAGTTCCACTAAATTTAGGAGAGTTAAATCTAGCTCAACTAAAAGCCGTTTACTCTATTTTGGATGAGTTCAGAATAGATGAAGTAGGATTTTATGAGGGTCAAAAACTAGAGTTCAAAGATTTAAAACTCTCATCTTTGCCAAATATTTTTAACCTTTTAAAAGCAGAAGAATTAACTAGTTTCTTTGAATCAGGACATAGCATAAAAAAAGTTATTACTTGCCCAGTAAATGGGCTTGATATTACTCAGCTTTATGATGTTGAAGATTTAGCAAATAAACTAAATGATACTTTTGTAGGAAATAAAAACTTTTTTAATCTCCCAAACTCTTTGCAATTTGCAATTAGTGGTTACCGTGAAGGTTGTGATGCTGGTTTTACACCTGATGTTAGTTTTAATGCTACAAAAAATGCAAAAGATAAAATAGTTTTTGAAGTAAAAATAGCAAATATTGGAATTGGAAATATTACTAGTTCACAAATTATTCCAACAGCAAGAGCTATTGCAAATATTTACAAAGATTTTGGACAAAGAGAAAATCTTAGCTCTAGCGATTTTAAAACCTTTATAGATGAACTTGAATTAATAAATTTTAATAATATTTTATCATCTATGCTAGATTTCAATATACAAGATAGCTGTTTTATAAATACAAATATAGAACCAAAAAAACCTAGAATGGGAATAAATGAGAGCAAAATTGCTGGTTTTTCATATATTGGACTAAAATCAAAACACTCAAAACTAAGCAAAAATGAGTTAGCTATACTTATAGGCTCTTTGGAAGAAAATGGGGCAAGTAAAATAAAAATAACTCACAAATCTAATATTATTGTTCTTGATTGTCCAACAAAAAATAGTGAAAACTTAATCTCAAAATTAAAAAATATAAATTTAACTTTTTAATCTAACTAAAATATTCAAAAGGAAAAATCTAGTTTTTTCCTTTTTATCTTGACACAAAAACTAAAATAAATTATAATCCAATTAGGTAGGTGATAAATATGAAAGTATCAAAAAAAACAGATTATGCTCTTAGAGCATTGTTTGCAATAGCAGAAGCAGATAGTTTAATCTCTATTAGAGAATTATCCGAACAAGTTGATGTTCCAAGAAGATTTTTGGAAAATATTATGCTTGAAATGAATAAAGCTGGTTGGGTAAAAAGTATCCCAGGAAGATATGGTGGTTATGTTCTAGCAAAAGGTGCAGATGAGATAACAATGGGTGAAGTTATACGATATTTTGAGGGTATGTTGGCGATGATTTCTTGTGTTTCAGTTTCAAATTATGAGCCATGTAGCCAAGAAGGAAAATGCCACTTTAGAAGAGTTTTTTTAAATATTAGAAATTTAACATCACATATTTTGGATAAAACTACAATAGCTTCTTGTTTAGCTCAAGCTCCTGTAACAAAAGAAGATGTTTTAAAAGATGAGTTTACGGGTGGTTTAGGAATATAATATCACTCTTATTAGTAAACTGCTAATCTTATAAATACTAAAAATAGTAACTATTAATAAAATTTAGCACTCACTCTTGACAAGTGCTAAATAATTTGCTAATATTTTATCAGTTTGATATTTAAAATATCAAGCTTAATATTTTAATTAGGAGATTACAATGCTTTTAACAAAATTTGACCCATTTAAACAACTAAAAGATTTAGAGAAAAGTTTTTACAAACAACCAAGCAATGAAGGTGTAAGTGCTTTTGTTCCAGTTGTAAATACAAGAGAGGGTGATTTTGCATATCATGTTGATGTAGATTTACCAGGAGTGAAAAAAGAGGATATAAAAGTCGATATAAACAAAGGTATCTTAACTATTAGTGGAGAAAGAAAAGTAAAAGAGGAGATAAAAGAAGAAGATTACTATAAAGTTGAAACATACTTTGGAAAATTCTCAAGAAGTTTTACACTCCCAGATAATGCAGATATAGAAAATATTGAAGCAAAAAATGATAATGGTGTTTTAGAAGTTGTTATTCCAAAACTAAAAGATGATAATAGTAGAAAATCTATTGAGATTAAATAATCACTAAAAAAAGAGGCAAACCCTTAGGATTTGCTTCTTCTTATTTAAAATATTCCTTTAAAAAACTTATAAAATCAAATAAAAACTTCTTTTCCAACAGAAAAATTTTACAAAACTCTTGACAAAAAATATTTTTGTTGGTATTATTTCACCAGTTTAGTAGATGATAAATAAAAACAACAAATCATCTAAGGCAGAAAGGATAGAAAATGATGTGCGACATGTGTAATATATATAAATCAAAAAAGAGAAAATAGGTGAGATTTTTTTTAAAATCTTTAATTATCATACATTTAGTGTGTATTAAATTTAAAAAGAGAGATAAAATGATAAAAAATATAAAAAACATAGCGTTAGCGTCATTGCTAATATCGACATTAAGCTTTGCAGACAGTTCAAACTATGATGCAAAGGTAGAAGCAGCAAAAAAATCTATAGAGATTTTAAATGTATCTTATGATCCAACAAGAGAACTTTATGAAGATTACAATAAAGCTTTTTCAAAACATTGGGAAGATAAAACAGGACAAAAAGTAACTATAAAACAATCACATGGTGGTGCTGGAAAACAAGCAAGAGCTGTAATAGATGGTTTAAAAGCTGATGTTGTAACTTTGGCTTTGGCTTATGATATAGATGCTATTAGTGAAAAAGCGAAACTGTTTCCAGAAAATTGGCAAGAAAGATTAGAGTTTAACTCATCTCCATATACTTCAACAATAGTATTTTTAGTGAGAAAAGGAAATCCAAAAGGTATTAAAGATTGGGACGATTTAATAAAAGATGGTGTTGAGGTTATCACTCCAAACCCAAAAACTTCTGGTGGAGCTAGATGGAACTATTTAGCAGCTTATGCTTATGGACTTAAACAAGAGTTAGGAAGCTTAGAAAAAATTGATTTTAACTCTGAAGCCTATAAAAAAGCAGATAAAAAAGCAAATGAGTATATTACAAAACTTTTAAAACATGTTCCTGTTCTTGATTCTGGTGCAAGAGGTTCAACTAATACTTTTGTTCAAAGAAAAATTGGAGATGTTTTACTAGCTTGGGAAAATGAGGCATTTTTAGCAATAAATGAGTTAGGAAAAGATCAATTTGAAATAGTTGTACCAACAATTTCAATATTAGCTGAACCACCAGTAACTGTTGTAGATAAAAATTCTCAAAGCAAAGGGACTTATACTGTTTCAAATGAGTATTTAAAATATTTATACTCAAAAGAGGGACAAGAAATAGCAGCTAAACATTATTATAGACCAAGTAAGCCTGAACTTGTGGATAAAAAAGCTTTAGAGATTTTCCCAAAAGTCGAACTATTCAAAATCAATGATGTATTTGGATCTTGGGCAAATGCACAAAAAACTCACTTTGATGATGGTGGGACATTTGATTTAATCTATAAATAGATTGAGTCAAGTTCCTATAAAGGAGTTATAAAATGGCAAAAGTTTATATAACAAGAGATTTAAAAACATACACAAATGGTATTTTTGAGATTTCGCTAAATGGTGAAAATATAAAAGATATTGTAGGAAATTTAGTAAGAGAGCATAGAGATTTAGAAAATCATATCTATACAGATAATGGAAAGCTAAAAAACTATATAAATATCTATCTAAACGAAAGAAATATCAATAGTTTAGATAATTTTGATACAAAAGTTTATGATGATGACAAGATAATCTTATCTCAAGCTTCATAGCTTTATTTTAAAAAGAGAAGTTAAATTGCTCTTATGATATTCTTCTATTCAAATTTGAAATAGGAGTGCCTGATGTCAAAACACAATAGACTTTCACAAGAAGAAATAACTAGATATAGCAGACATCTCATCTTGCCAGAAGTAGGACTTGAAGGACAACTAAAACTTAAAAATTCAAAAGTTTTAGTTGTTGGATCTGGAGCTTTAGGTTCTCCTGTTTTACTATATTTAAGTGCTGTTGGAATTGGAACTATTGGAATAATTGATTTTGATATAGTTGATGAATCAAATTTACAAAGACAAATTATTCACTCTACAAAAACTATTGGAAATCTAAAAGTCGAATCAGCAAAAGCACAAATAAATGCACTAAATCCAAATATTAAAGTTTTAGCCTATAACGATAGATTAACAAGTCAAAATGCACTAGAAATCATAAAAGATTACGATGTTGTTGTAGATGGAACAGATAATTTTCCTACAAGATATTTGATAAATGATGCTTGTGTTTTTTTAAATAAACCCTTTGTTTATGGTGCAATTTTTAGATTTGAAGGGCAAACATCTGTATTTAATCACAAAGATGGAGCTTGTTATAGATGTATTTTTAAAGACCCACCAAAAGCGGGACAAGTTCCATCTTGCTCTGAAGCTGGAGTTTTGGGAGTATTACCAGGAATTATAGGGACAATTCAAGCAAGTGAAACTATAAAGCTTCTTTTAAATATAGGACATAGTTTAAAAAATAGACTTCTAAGTTTAAATGCACTAAAAATGAAATTTTCTGAGTATAAAATCACAAAAGATGAAAACTGTGCTGTTTGTAGTAAAAATGCAACAATAAAAGAGCTTATAGATTATGAAGAGTTTTGTGGGCTAAAAAATCTTGATGAGAATTTTACGATTGAAGATATAAGTATAAATAAGTTACAAACTCTTATAGAAAACAATGAAGATATAGATATAATCGATATTAGACAAGATTTAAGTGAAGCTTTAAAAGCTATAAAAAATTCAAAAAATATACAAATTCCTACTTTGCTAGAAAATATAAACTTACTGGATAATTCAAAAAAAACTATAATAGTTTGCACTATTGGGCTTAAGAGCAAAGAGGCTATTTTAAAGTTAAAAAAAGCTGGATATAAAGGAGAACTTTATAGTTTAAGAGGTGGAATAACATCTTGGATAAATGACTTAAGTTAAAGAAGTAAATACAACAAAATGGCTACACAAATATCAAAAGTTTTATATGTAAAAATAGGGGTGGTTACCACAACAAAACTTGAAGACCAAAAAAGAAAGGAGTTGGTTTCAGCTATCAAAAAATATCCAGTAGAAAAAGCATATCTTACAAAAACTGGTTTTATAGATGATTTTCAAGCTGATTTATTGCACCATGGTGGAATTAATAAGGCACTTTTTTTATTTTCAAAACTAACTTACAAAAAAATAAATTCACATTTTAATAATATTTTTGAGCTAAACAAGATGGCATATTTTGGAGAAAATCTAATACTTGATGAGATTTGTGAAAAAGATATTTGTATTGGAGATATATTAAAAATAGGGGAAACAAAGGTACAAATCACACAACCAAGACAACCTTGCTATAAACTAAGTCTTAATACAAATCAAAAAAATATGACAAAATTTATCTTTGAAAGTGGTTTTACTGGCTTTTATGCAAAAGTTTTAAAAGAGGGATATATTGCTAAAAATGATGAAGTTTTTTTGGAAAGTAGGGTAAATTCTACTTTAACTATTGAAAAACTAAATCAACTAATACTTAATCCAAAACTAGATAAAAGATTAACTTTAAAAGCTTTATCTTGTCAAGAGTTAGGATACCAATTTAAAAACTCTTTACAAAAAAGATATGAGTTAGGCGAAGAAGATAATCAATTTAGCTTTTATCATACATAATTTTTTGCTTTTATAGTCTTTGATTTAAAATATAAGAAAATAAACTATTGACATAAAAAATAGATTCTGCTAATATTACACCAACTTAATAGGTGATTATTTTAATCGCCTATTTTTTATCAATTTTTAATATTCACCAATAAGATGTATATTAGAATAAAAAGGAGTTAAATGAGATTAAATTTTGGAATAATAAAAAGACCAAAATCATCAATCCCTGGATTTGGATTAACTATGGGATATACAGTTTTCTATCTAAGCATTATTGTAATTATTCCTTTAATTGCACTATTTACAGAAGCATTTAGTATGGGATTTGATACTTTTTTAAATGCAACGACAAATGAAAGAGTAATAGCAAGTTATAAACTTACTTTTGTTACTTCTTTAGTAGCTGCTCTTGTAAATACTATTTTTGGAGTGATTGTTGCATGGTGTTTGGTGCGATATACATTTTTTGGAAAAAGAGTTTTTGATGCAATTGTTGATTTACCTTTTGCACTTCCAACAGCTGTTTCAGGAATTGCACTTACAACTTTGTATTCAAGTCAAGGTTGGTTTGGGCAGTTTTTAGAACCACTTGGAGTAAAAATAGTTTTTAGCCCAATAGGAATTACAATTGCCCTGATTTTTATAGGGCTTCCTTTTGTAGTGAGAACAGTTCAACCAGCACTTGAAGAGATACAAATAGAACAAGAAGAAGCTAGTGCATCGTTGGGTGCAAGTAGATGGCAAACTTTTTATAAGGTGATACTTCCAACTATTTTTCCAGCAGTTTTAACAGGTTTTGCACTATCTTTTGCTAGAGCTTTAGGTGAGTATGGTTCTGTTGTTTTTATAGCTGGAAATATGCCATTTAAAACAGAGATTAGTACACTTTTAATAGTTACAAAACTAGAACAATACGATTATGCAGGAGCAACAGCAATAGCAGTTGTTATGCTTTTAATCTCTTTTGTAATGTTACTATTTATAAACATACTTCAAAGATGGAGTTCAAGAAGAAAAGGTATGGAGGCAATATGAAAACAATAAGCAATACAAAGAGTTCACAAAATGAGTCAAGATTAGTAAAATATACTTTAATCTTCATAGCTTTAGCTTTTTTAATGATAATGTTAGTTGTTCCTTTGATTACAATTTTTGCAGAAGCTTTTAGAAAAGGTTATGAAGCATATTTTTTAAGTTTTGATGACCCTTATATTTTAAGTGCTATAAAACTTACATTTATCTCTGCAGCTATTGCAGTTCCTTTAAATGTTGTTTTTGGAGTTTGTGCTTCTTGGGCAATAGCAAAATACTCATTTTTTGGTAAGAGTTTTTTAATAACTTTAATAGATTTACCTTTTGCTGTAAGTCCAGTAATATCGGGGTTTGTATATATTTTGCTTTTTGGTGCTCAAGGTTGGTTTGGCTCATTTTTGATTGCAAATGATATACAAATTATTTTTGCAGTCCCAGGGATTGTACTTGCAACTATCTTTGTAACTTTCCCTTTTGTTGCAAGAGAGTTAATCCCACTTATGCAAGAGATGGGAAATGATGAAGAACAAGCAGCTTTACTTTTGGGTGCAAGTGGATTTCAGACATTTTGGAAAGTAACTTTGCCAAATATAAAGTGGGGATTACTTTATGGAGTAATTTTGTGTAATGCAAGAGCCATGGGAGAGTTTGGAGCTGTTTCAGTAGTTTCTGGACATATTCAAGGAGTTACAAACACTATGCCACTACAAGTTGAGATTTTATACAATGAATACAACTTTGTTGCAGCTTTTGCAGTTTCAACACTTTTGGCAATATTGGCACTTTTAACTCTAGTTTTAAAATATATTTTAGAGTGGAAAGCCCAAAGAAAAGCAAAGAATTAGAAAACTTAATAAATTAGATAATGAAGAGTAAATATGAAAATAGAAGTAAAAAATTTAACAAAACATTTTGGCAACTTTGTTGCCTTAGAAAATATAAATTTAGATATTGTTGAGGGTGAATTACTTGCACTTTTAGGACCATCTGGAAGCGGAAAAACAACACTTTTGCGAATGATAGCAGGACTTGAAACAGTAGATGAAACTGATAGTGGAGAGATTTTATTTAATAATATAAATGTTGCAAAAAAAGATATTGGAGATAGAGATATTGGTTTTGTATTTCAACACTATGCACTTTTTCGTCATATGACTGTTTTTGAAAATATCGCTTTTGGACTTAGAGTAAAACCAAAAAAACAAAGACTTTCAAATAAAGAGATTGAAGATAAAGTTACAAAGCTTTTAAAACTAATTCAACTTGATGGCTTTGCAAACCGTTTCCCTTGGCAACTTTCTGGTGGACAGCGACAAAGAGTTGCCTTAGCTAGAGCTTTGGCAGTTGAGCCAAAAGTATTATTGCTTGATGAACCTTTTGGTGCATTAGATGCAAAAGTAAGATCTGATTTAAGAAGATGGTTAAAAGAGCTTCAAGAAGAGTTAGGAATTACAACAATTTTAGTAACTCATGACCAAGAAGAAGCACTTGAAGTTGCAAATAGAATAGTTGTAATCTCAAAAGGAAAAATAGAACAAATAGGAACTCCGCAAGAAGTTTTCCACAATCCTAAAAATGAGTTTGTAATAAACTTTTTAGGAAATGTAAATCTATTTCACTCAAGAGATATTGAAGTATTAAAAAATATAAGCACAAAAGAAGATAGTAAATATCTTATTCGTCCACACGAATTGGAGATAGTTTCAGTAAATGACAATGATGCAATTTTACAATTAAGAGTAAAATATATACAACAAGCAGGTTCTTTTGTAAAAATAGAGTTATCACAATTAGACGATGAGAAGAAGTTGGTTTTTGTAGAATTATCTCACTATGATTTTGCAGAAAAACAGTTGAAAATAGGTGATATTGTAGGAATTAGACCAAGAAAATTAAGAAGCTTTGAAGATGGAGCAGGAATTTAATTGATTATTATCAATAAAATCTACAAAAGCTTTTTATATAATCATCTATTACTATAAAAGGATGATTTATGCTAATAGATAAAAATAATTTGCCACTTGTAGCAGAAGAGTTTATGAATGTAACTCACTTTGAAGATGTTGATTTGATAAATAAAATCTATGAAGATATTGAAGAGTTTGAGAAAAATTCTTCAAATGAAAACTATGAAAATCTAAAATCTTCTTATACAGTTTGGGTAAATCATACTATAAAGCACTTTGCAATAGAAGAAGAGGAGATGCAAAAAAGAGGTTTTTTTGCTTATCCTTTTCATAAAGGTGAACACGATAATAATTTAAATGAAATAAAATCTGTTTGGAATGAATTTGAAGCAAAAAGAGATATTGTTTCTTTAAAAACTTATATAGAATATGATTTAGTAAACTGGCTTGTAAATCATATTAGAAGTATGGATACTGTAACTGCAAGATTTTTCCAAACAGGAATGAGTCCTTGCTCTATGATGTAAAAAGATATAGATTTTAATCTATATCTTTTGGCTCAAATTTTTTTGCCATTAAAAGTAAAACTGCTCCACCAACTACGATAAAAGCTGTTAAAATAAGTGCATAATCATAACTTCCATATTTTTCAATAAAATAAACACTATAAAGTGGTGCTATTACTTGTCCTATTCCATAAGAGCTAGTCATTGCTCCCATTAAAACAACAGGATTTCCCTTTGAAAGTTGCCCACCTAAATTCATAAAAAGTGCAACAAGTCCAATAAATGTTCCACCATATAAAACTCCACTTAGCAAATTTAGATAAATATCTGAGCTAAAAACAGGAATTAAAATCCCAATAGCTTGAAGCAAAAGAGCAATTATAATAATATTTGAGCTTCCAAATTTATGAGCTAATAACATCCAAATAATACAAGAGGGAATTCCAGCAACTCCAACAAGTGTCCATGTGATACTTCCATAGCCCTCAAGACCTTTAAGATTGTTTATAATATCAGGTAAAAATGTAGCTTGAACCACAAATCCAACACCTTCAGCAAAATATGCCATAATCAAAACTATTACAAAAGGTGTAAAAATAGAAGTATCAAATTTTACTTTCACTGCATTTTGTTTTACTTCTTTGTCAAATGATAAAATATAAACACTATAAAAAGATAAAATCAAAGCAAAAAATGCCAAAACACTCCAAGAATCTCTCCAAGAGTAGTCCAAACTCAAAACAAATCTTGCTATTAAATCTGTTGTTAAAATAGAAAAACCTATTCCACTAAAATGAATTCCCATAGCTTTTGTTTTACTTTTTATTGTTAGTTTTTGCATCACAATTGCTGTTCCAACAATCAAACACATAGCTCCTGCAAATCCAGCCATTACTCTTGCTATCATCCAAAGTGTGTTGTTATCACTATAAGCTAAAACAAAAGTTGTCAAAATAGCTAAAACAACTCCAAATCTATATAGATAAACTTTTACATTTATATCTTTTACAAACATTGAAAAAATAGAACCTGCTAAATACCCAGCAAAATTTAAAGAGGCTAAAATTCCTACAAATTTAATACTCAAATAATCATCAAGCATAGCAGGGATAAGCCCTGTAAAGGCAAATCGTGCAACTCCTAGCCCAATAATTATAGAAAAAATACCTGCTATTAAGATTGCTATATTATTGTTTCTATTAAATAACCCTAACTTCATAAAACTCTCTTCCTTAGTTTTTTTGGTATCATATCACTAAAGATTATTCTATGTCAAATAATCAATAATGATAGATGATATAAGGAAAAATGATATGGATTTAAATTTATTAAAAGTTTTTGTAAGTGTTGCAAACAATAAAAGTATCTCAATAGCTTCAAATGAGCTAAAATGTACTCAATCAAATGTAACTTCAAGAGTAAAACAGCTTGAGAAGATTTTAGGTTTAGAGCTTTTTTATAGAGTTCCAAAAGGTGTTATTTTGACTTCAAGTGGAGAGAAATTTTACCCACAAGCTTTAGAAATAATTCATAAAATGGAGAGTTCAATCGCAAGTTTATGTGAAGATGAGAGTATAAACTCTCTTAAAATTGGCTCAACTGATTGTAATGCTGTTGTAAGAATATCTCCTTTTTTACTTCAACTTCACAAAGATTTTCCAAAAATGCAACTTGAACTCTTTACAGGAACGACAAAAGATATTATGCAATTAATTTTAGATTATAAAGTTGATATTGCTTTTATAAGTGGAGAGCCAACAAATGATAGTTTAATGATATTAAAAAAATTTGAAGAGGAGATAGCAATTTTAGAGCCAAATGAAAATAGTAGTCCAAATGTAACTCTAACTTTTAAAGAGGGCTGTGTTTATGATGAATTCTTAAGAAATTATAATAGACAGAAAAATATATTTATAGAAAAAACCTTATCTTTTGGGAACTTAGAAACTATTTTATCTTGTATAAAAGTAGGAATGGGAAAATCTTTGCTTCCTACAAGTATAGTTAAGAAAATGGGTTATGATAAAGATATAAAAATTACAGTTTTACCAAAAGATGAAGCAAATATTCCAACTTGTTTGATTTGTAGAAAAGATAATATTCCAAAGATTAGTGATTATTTACAAAAGATAGATTTATAAAGGATTTTAACTATATAAATAAGCGATGAGTATAGGTGTTTTAGTTAAACTTCTGCTGTAAGTTTTATACTCATCGATTATTCATTTATTTCTGTGATTATATCTGTTTTTCATTTATTTTTTATTAGTTTTAGAATTTAATATTTAAATTTTAAGCAAAATGTAACTTTTGGTAGAATTTATAAAATAAATCCTACTAAAATAGTCACTATTCCTAATAAAATCAACAAAGTTGCAGCTATCTTTGTCTTATCTTTTCCAAAAAACAACGAATAAATAGCGATTAAAATATTATTACTTCCAATTGCTACAAGAATTGAAGATACAATAGTTGCATTTGTTACACTATATTTTGCTGTTAATAAAGATAAAATAAAAGGATTTATATCTGTAAATCCAACTAGAATTGATAAAAATTTCAATCCTGTCATACCAAAGTGTTCTATTACAAGATTTGTAATAAGCATTGTAAACATAAATAAAATTGCAAAGACAAAAGCTGTTTTTAACTCCAAGGGATTTGAATCAAGAGATGAAACACAATGTTCTAGTTTTGTTGATTTAAAATATAAAACTAAAGTTATAGATAAAGAGACCAAAATTAAAACTATAAAAGCTGGTGTAAGAGCTTTTGCAACTTCAAAATTAAAAATATATGAAATAATCAAAACCCTAACATACATCATCAAAATAGCTGCAAAAATAGAAGCACCTATAATATTATTTTTCTCTAAATTTAAAGCCTTTTTAGATATTACAATAACTGTGGCAGTTGATGAATAAAGACCTCCTAAAAGTCCCATTAGAAAAATACCTTTTGATGGGAAAATATATTTTTGAATAATATATGAAATATAAGAGATAATAGCAATCACAACAACTGTAAGCCAAACTTTGTATAAAGATATTCCAAGATATGGAATATTATTGTCATTTGGTAAAAGCGGTAAAACAACAGCTGAAAGTAGTAAAATCTTTCCAAAAGTTTCAAACTCATAGATATTTATTTTTAAATTTAGATTAATAAGTTTATCTTTTGAATTAAGCAAAAATACCAATATAACAAAAATCAAAGATGAGAGCCAAAGTGGATATAAATTTACAAGTGGTCCAAAACTATAAACTATCATTGAAACCATATATAAAACTATACTATTTTTGTTATTTTCAATCAATTTTTTAAATAAGATTGAATAAAGAAAAGTAATTGATATAAAACCAATTATAAAAATAGAAAAATTATTTGGCTCTAATTCATAAAGAATAAAACCTAAAATTCCTAGAAAAGTATAAGTTCTTGTTGTACCAAAAAATACCTTCTCATCATTTTCATGAAACTTTGTAATATATGCTCTAACTTCCAATCCTATCAAAAAACTAAAGATAAGTGTTGGTATAAAATATGTCAATAAATCATTTAGATTCATATCATTTCCTAGAGATTAATTTTTCTAATAATATAATAATTTTTATATATTTTAGAAATTATTTAATAAAAATATCTTATCATTATTTATTAAGGTATATAAGGCTAATATTTTCTTGCGTTATATATTATATGATATAACAAAGGATTATTATGTCAATATCATCAAATTTGACTTTAGAGCTTTTTAATCAACCATTTTTACTTGAAAAAAGGATTGAATTACTATTAGCAATTAAAAAAACTGGTTCTATAAACAAAGCTGCAAAAGAAGTTCCTATGAGCTATAAAGCTGCTTGGGAAGCTATTGAATCGATGAATAATTTATCTATTACTCCAATAGTTATAAGAGAAACAGGTGGTGCTGGTGGTGGTGGAACAAGCCTTACAAAATATGGAGAGAACCTTTTGGAAACATATTTTTTGTTAAAAGAGGAGCAAAGAAAGTTTATTGAAAACCTAAATCGAATTACTGATTTAAATAGTGGTTCTTTAAAAACTATAAGGAGATTATCAATGCAAATTAGTGCTAGAAACCAGATAATTGGTGTAGTTGAACATATTTCTCTAGGTGCTGTTAATGCTGAGGTTAAAATTAAACTAAAAAGTGGAAATAGTTTAGTTTCTATTATCACAAATAGTTCTACTGAAAATCTTGGTTTAGCTATTGGTGATGAAGTTATTGCTGTTATAAAATCTAGCAATGTTTTATTATCGACGCAGACGAATCTAAAACTAAGTGCCAGAAACTGTTTAAAAGGTACTATTGAAGCTATAAATTTAGGTGCTGTAAATGCGGAAGTTGTAGTAAATATTGGAAATGATGACAAGATTGTATCTATCGTAACAGTAAATTCTGTAGAAAATATGGGTTTAAAAGTTGGAACAAAAGTTGATGCAGTTATTAAAGCATCTGATATTATGATAGGAAAATAAGGAGATAATATGAAAAAAGTTATTTTAGGATTAGCATTTTTATGTTCAAGTGTTTTTGCAGGAACAATTAATATAGCTGTTGCAGCAAATGTAAGTTATGCAATAAACGACTTAATCGCAGAATTTAATAAAACAAATCCAGATACAAAAGTTGAAGTTGTTCTTGGTGCAAGTGGAAAATTTACAACTCAAATTCAAAATGGAGCACCATTTGATGTTTTTATGAGTGCTGATATGAAATTCCCTCAAACTCTTGAAAAAGATGGTTTAACTGCTACTCCTGCTGTTGTTTATGCTCAAGGAAGTTTAGCAATGTTAAGTGTAAAACCTTTAGATTTCTCAAAAGGAATTTCACTTGTAACTGATAAAAATATAGAAAAAGTTGCAGTTGCAAACCCAAAAACTGCACCTTATGGAACAGCTGCTGTTGAAGCACTTAAAAATGCAAATGTTTTAGATAAAGTTGAAAGTAAATTTGTTTATGCTGAATCTATCTCTCAAGCAGTAACTTATGCTATGACTGCTGCTGATGTTGGATTTATTGCTAAATCATCTTTATATGATGAAAAAATGTCTCAATATAAAGAGAATGTAAACTGGGTAAGTGTTGATCCAAAATTATATACTCCAATTGATCAAGGAATTGTAGTTTTAAGTAGAGCAAAAGATAATACAGAAGCAAAAGCTTTTTATGATTTCATCTTAAGCGATAGTGCTAAAAAAATCTTTGTTGATTTTGGGTATTTAGTTAAATGAGTAATTTAGTTGCAAAAGTATCAAAAATATCTAGTAATCAAAATCTAAACATAGTTGAGTTTGATTTTTTAGATACTACTTTAAAAATGATGAGTTTAGATTTACCAAAAGGTATATCTATTGGTAAAAGTGTAGAACTTCTAATAAAACCTACAAATGTGATAATCGCAAAAGGAGTTTTAGGAGAAATAAGCTTATCAAACAGAATTTTTGCAACTATCCAAAGCCTAGAAAATGGCGAACTTTTAAGTAGTATGAAGCTAAAAATTGGCTCATACTACCTTGAAAGCATTATTACAAAAAGTTCAAGCCAAAAGATGAATTTAAAAAAAGGTGATGAAATTCTAGCTTTGATAAAAGCTAGTGATTTATCTATTTTAAGGGTTTTAAATGATTGATTATTTGTTAAATGTTGATTATGCACCATTTTTGCTATCTTTTAAATTAGCATTTATTACAACTTTGATTTTGTTTGTGTTATGTATGCCTCTTGCTTGGTATTTATCTCAAACAAAGTCAAAATTTAAACCTTTCTTAGAATCACTTTGTACAATGCCTTTGGTTGTTCCACCTACTGTTTTAGGATTTTATCTTCTTTGGGGCTTATCTCATAACTCTCCGATTGGGCAATTTTTTAATGACTATTTTGGAATAAAACTTGTATTTAATTTCTATGGAATAATAATTGCTAGTTGTATTTATAGCCTACCTTTTATGGTGCAACCACTTCAAAGTGGTTTTGAAAGCCTAAATAAAAATATGCTTGAAGCAAGTTTACTTAGTGGAAAAAGCAAGTTTACAACAGTTTTAAGAGTTGCCTTACCAAATATAAAACCATCACTTTTAACAGCTCTAATCATCACTTTTGCTCACACTGTTGGAGAGTTTGGAGTTGTTTTAATGATTGGTGGAAGTATTCCAAATGAAACAAGAGTTGCAGCAATAGCAATTTATGAATTTGTTGAAGTTTTGGACTATAAAAATGCACATATTTATAGTTTAATTATGATTGTAATGAGTTTTATGACACTTCTTGCTGTTTATATTTTCAATGGAAAACAAAAAAAAGATAGAGTTTTATAGATGATAAAATTAGATATAAAAAAAGAGCTTCATGGCTCAGTTGGGAAAATGCTTTTGGATATAGATTTATCATTAAATAAAGGTGAATTTGTAGCTTTAAGCGGAGTTAGTGGAAGCGGAAAAACTACAATTTTACGAATACTTGCAGGTCTTGAAGATGCAAAGGGAAGAGTAGAAGTAGATAATGAAATTTGGTTAAATGATAAAATCAAAAAACCAATTCAAAAAAGAGATATAGGCTTTGTTTTTCAAGATTATGCACTTTTTCCAAATTTATCTGTAATTGAAAATCTGCTTTATGTAGTAAAAGATAAAGAGTTAGCAAAATATCTTCTAAGCTTAACAGATATGGAAAGCCTTAAAAATCGATACCCAGATTCTTTAAGTGGTGGGCAAAAACAAAGAGTAAGCCTTTGTAGGTCTTTGATGAAAAAGCCAAAAATACTTCTTTTGGATGAACCTCTTTCGGCTCTTGATCCATCTATGAGAGCAAAACTTCAAGATGAAATTTTAACTCTGCACAAAGAGTTTGAAACTACAACAATAATGGTAAGCCATGACCCAAGTGAGATGTATAAATTGGCTTCAAGAGTTTTGGTTTTAAAAGATGGAAAAATTATTGAAGATGGAGAGCCAAAAGAGATTTTATTAAAAACTCAAGGTAGCCAAAAATTCTCTTTTGAGGGTGAACTGCTTGAAATCATAAAAGTTGATGTTATAAATATAGCAATTATCTCTATTGGACAACAACTTGTTGAAGTTGTAATAAGCCAAGAAGAGGCAAAAAATTTAGAAATTGGGCAAATAGTAAATGTAAGTACAAAGGCATTTACTCCGAATGTTAAATAATTGTTGCAAATGCTTTATAAAAATATATACAAATATAGTTAAGTCATATAATTAGTCAATCTATTTTTACCCAACCTCTACTTCTCATACATTGTTCAAAATATTTCAATTTTATTTCTGAGTTTTGTACACTTTGAAATATAAGACTATTTACATTATCATCTCCATAAGTACCTCTATATATTGTTCCTGTTGAAGTATTTGTTGTTGTAAAACTACCAGAATTACTGTTTCCATGATAAACATTAGGAACTTTTTCATGTGCTATAATTTCACAATCCAACTTATCATTCTCAAATTTAAGCTTTTCAGTATTTTTATCTTTTATTAAAGGATTTGTATAATTTTCTTGCTTAACTTTTGAAATCTTATTAACACAACTAGTAAATAATAAAGTAATAAAAAATATACCTGCTAGATATTTTATTATTTTCATTTTTTCTTCCTTATTTTTTTGAATTTTTAATGTAATTTTACTTAATTTATTTAATACTTCACATATTATCTCTAAAATTAACTCCAAACTTTATAGATAAAGTTGAGAAAAAGATTATAACCTATTACTATAAAAAACTTTTTATATAAAGTTATAAATTGAAAAACATTGAAGATTTAGGTGAAAATTCAACTCAAAAGTTGTATGAAAAAATTGGCTTAAATGTTAAAAAACTAAGAGAGCAAAAAGGTTTAACTCAATTAGAACTAAGTCAAGCAATAGGTTTTAAATCTGTAACTATGATTTCTTGTTGTGAAATTTGCTATAAAAACTATCATTTCAATATCGAACACCTACATAGAATTTCTTATGTTTTAGATATTCCAATAACTACTTTTTTTGAAGATTTAGATAATTAAAAACACTTATAAAAAAGCTCAAAAATTCCTAAAATAATCTGAAAACAAACCTTGCTTTTTACTCTTTCACTAAAATTTTCATAATATTACTTTGAAAGATAGAATTAACTCTCTTTTGTCTATAATCTACAAAATAAATCAAAGGTTTTTATATGCATACAGTAAAATTAAAAGTTGATGATAGTGTTTATGGCAATGTTATGTTTCTTTTAAAAAATCTAAAAATTGATGGCTTAGAAATAGAAGAAATTGACAATAAAAAAATAGAAAAGCTATCAAAAAAAATTAAGAAATCACTAAAATCAGAACTTATTGATAAAAGCCACGATGAAATTTTTGATGAACTAACAAAAAAATATGCTAGAAATTAGATATACAAAAAAGTCTTATAAAGATTTAGAAAAATTATTTCAAACTATTTTTAGCGATAAACCAACTGTTGCTTTGGAGTATGTTAATAAATTAAAAAACTACATTCGGCTTTTAGAAACAAATCCTTATATGGGAGTAGATTGTAAGAAAAAAGGTATAAAAGTAGATTGTAAAATACTGATTTTTGAAAATTATAATATCTACTATAAAATAGAAAAAGATTATATAAAGATATTAAAAATACTAAATGCAAGACAAAAGCAGAAATAATGCCACTAGAAAACACAAATTTAGACAAACTAAACTTTGCAAAACTATACAAAAAACAAATCAAAAGCTCTACTTTTAAGAGTAAATCTAGCTCTGATTGGGATAAAAAAGCACAATATTTTAGTCAAAATGTTGTAAATAGCCCATATACAAAAGAGTTTATAAGCAAAATGAACCTAAAAGATTGTGAAACTCTACTTGATGTTGGAAGTGGACCAGCTACGATTTCTTTGGCACTTGCTCCAAAACTAAAAAAGGTTTATGCTCTTGATTATTCAAGTGAAATGTTAAGTTATGCACAACAAAATGCAAAAGAGAAAAATATTGAAAATCTAGTAACCATTCATAAATCTTGGTATGACTCTTGGGAAGATGTCCCAAATGCTGATATAGTCGTAGCTAGCCGTTCTATGGAAGTAAAAAATATAAAAAAAGCATTGCTTAAACTAAACGAAAAAGCAAATAAAAAAGTATATATCACTACAAAGGTTGGTGGAAGTTTTGTGGATAGTGAGATATTAGCTCAAATTCCACGAAAAGTTATTCCAAGACCTGATTATATCTATCTTGTAAACACTTTGCACTCTATGGGAATATTTGCAAAAGTTGATTTTATAAAGACAAAAAACTCAAAATTTGATACACCAAATGAAGATGAATTTATCCAAAGTCTAAAATGGAGTTTGGGATCTTTATCAAAAAAAGAAGAGAAAATTTTAAGAGAGTATTTCAACACTACTTATAAACATAAAGAGCAAAAAGAGTTCTTAACTTGGGCATTTATTTCATGGGAAGTTGAAAAATAATTTAAACTATCAAAGCTATAAAAAGATACCTTGATAGCTTTGATATTACTACTAAAATCACAAATATTTTAAAGTTATATCTTAAAACTCCAGCTACAAAGGTAATTGGATCTCCAATTATTGGTAACCACGCAAAAAGAATGCAAATTGCTCCATACTTATCAAAATACTTTTTTGATAAATTTATATACTTTTCATTTATAAGATTTTTTCTAATTAAAAATTCTTCACCTTTTAAACCCAAATAGTAGTTTAAAATTGAACCTAAACTATTTCCTAAAGTTGCTACAAATAGTAAAATATAAAGATTGTAACCAGCTTTTATATCATAAATAAGCAAAGCTTCACTTCCAAGTGGAAGCAAGGTTGCAGATAAAAATGCTGTAAAAAATAGTATTAGATATGTCATTTTTCTCTTTTATTATAAATTAAAGATATATTAGCTAGAATTCACATCTTTAAAAGTAGCATTGAGAACATAAAGTGTTTTGAATGCTCCTTTTTAGACCCTTTCAAGTTATACTAAAGACAACGCCCCAGGATAGGAATATAGCAAGGCACCTTTTTTATGGTTGTGATTGGGTATCTGGGAAGGAGTACTTTTTTGTACTTCTATTTTTAAAATAAATCCCTAAAATCATCATTTAAAATCAAAAGTTTTTTATCTTTTTTATTATAAATAAATCTTTTATCGCCTTTTTTTATTGCACTAAAAATCATAGATTTTATCTCAATTTCACTCTTATTTGCTCTTTTTAAAAGTGCAAAAAACTCTTTTATAGTGATAAATTCATTTGATTTTGAACTCTCTTTTTTCTCTTCAATTTGTGGTTTATAAATAGCTCTCATCTCATTAAAAGCACTTTGAAGAAGTTTTATTTCACTATTAAAAACTTCAATTATTCTTTTTTGGTTTTTTTCAAGTCTTTCTATTTCCGAAATATACTGTTTTCTCATCCATTTTATTGATTTTTTTAATAGTGAAATTTGTTCATCTTTTGACTCAATTATCTTATCAAAAGCATTAAAATCTAGTTTTGTATTTTGTGCTGAAGTTTGATTGTTTTTTGTAGAATTTTCATCTAAATAGACAAAAATTTTACCATCTTTTTTTTCAGATTTAAGTTGATTTTTTTTAATACGATAGTGAATTCCTTGTAAAGATAGACCTAAAATCTCAGCAGCTTCAGCCGTACTAACTAATCTTTGCAAGGAAATTTCTCTTATATTTTAGAACTATCTATTTCTATTACTGTATGAACATTTCCACGAGGTTTAAAATCTGCAATTACTTTAAGCCATTTTGGTTCAAGCTTAGAATATAGAGTATCAAAAATCTCATTTGCTGAATTCTCATGAGAGATATATCTATTCATAAATGAGTTTATATATATTTTTAGTGCTTTTAACTCAATTACACTTTTATTTGGGATATATTGAATTTTTATTGTTGCAAAATCTGGGTAACCACTTCTTGGGCATTTTGCCATAAATTCTGGTAATTCAATATCTATTGTGTAGTTTTTTTCGTGTTCATTTGGCCAGAAATTTTCAGGACTATTTATATCAAAATCTAAAATCTCTTGTTCACCATATTTTATTGCCATTATCTTTTCCTTTTATACATCTAAATGTTCAACATCTTTTGCATGTGATTCTATATAATTTCTTCTTGGTTCTACTTCATCACCCATAAATAGAGTAAATGTATCACTTGCAGCTTCTGCATCTTCTATTTTTACTCTTAGAAGTCTTCTATTTTCAGGTGTCATTGTTGTTTCCCAAAGTTGCTCAGGATTCATCTCTCCTAAACCTTTATATCTTTGAATATAAGCACCCTTTTTAGCTAAACTTTCAACTTCTTCAAGAAGCTCAATTAAATCTCTTCCATCAAAAAGAGTTAAATCTCTCTCTTTTAGTTTATTGTAGATAAATGTAGATTCACTAAAATATGGAGATGCAAAAAGCTCATCATCAATAATTAACTCTTCAAGTCCCTCTTTTGTTTGAACAAAAAGTTGAATTCTATCATCAGTTAAAGTTTTTGATAAAATATTATGCCCTTTAGCTTCAATAAACTCTTTTACTTTTTCATAAAGTTCGCTAAACTCTAAATTTACTAAATCGCTATTTTCAATTAAATGTTTTAAAACTTCAAGCAAAGAGTATCTTTTTGCTAATTGCTCAAGCATAGCTCTATAACGTGCAACTTGTTTAAATAAATCTAGTAAATCATTATATCCCATACCTTCAAACTCAAAGTTTTCTAAACCATTTTCAATTAAATATGAAGATAAAGCACCATTATCTTTTAAATATATCTCATTTTTACCTTTTTTATATCTATAAAGTGGCGGTTGAGCAATATATAAATAACCTTTTTCAACTACTGGTTTTAAAAATCTAAAGAAAAATGTTAAAAGTAGAGTTTGAATATGGCTACCATCAACATCAGCATCGGTCATAATAATGATTTTATGGTATCTTACTTTCTCTTCATCGAAATCTTCACCAATTCCACAACCTAAAGCTGTAATAATATTTCTAATCTCATCAGATTTTAAAATCTTATCAAGTCTTGATTTTTCAACATTTAAAATTTTTCCTTTTAGTGGTAAAATCGCTTGATAAACTCTATCTCTTCCTTGTTTAGCAGATCCTCCAGCAGAATCTCCCTCAACTAAATATAACTCTTTAATTGTTGGGTCTTTACTTTGACAATCTGCAAGTTTCCCTGGAAGTGTTCCAACACTCATAGAATCTTTTTTTCTAGTAAGTTCTCTAGCTTTTTTTGCAGCTTCGCGTCCACGTGCAGCCATCAAAGATTTTTCCATAACAGCTTTTGCATGAGTTGGATTTTCTTCAAAATATTTATCTAGTGCATCACCTGTTAATTTTTGTGCAATAGGTCTTACATAAGAGCTTCCTAATTTACTCTTTGTTTGCCCTTCAAATTGTGGCTCAGGAACTTTTACAGATACAACTGCAATAAGCCCTTCTCTTACATCATCACCTGTAATTTTTACATCTTTTTCTCTTGCAGCTGCATTTTCGCTTAGATATTTAGAAATAGATCTTGTAAGCCCAGCTTTAAATCCAGCTTCGTGAGTTCCACCATCTATTGTTCTAATATTATTTACAAAAGATAGAGTTTTTTCAATATATGTATCGTTGTACATCATTGCAATATCAACTTCAACACCATCTATTCTATCACTAAAATGCATAACTTCACAAAGAGCAGTTTCTTTATTCATATCAGCAACAAACTGCTTAATTCCACCCTCAAAGTGGTAAACTTCTTTTAATTTATGAGCTTCATCTTCAAGTGTAATAGATATAATTGGATTTAAATAAGCAACTTCTTTAAATCTTTTTTTAAGAATATTAAACTCATATTTTGTAACTTCAAAAATAGTATCATCAACTAAAAATTCAATAACTGTTCCAGTTTTTCGTGGGCTTTCACCAATTACTTCTAAAGGGGCAACAGGAATACCCTCTTTAAACTCTTGAAAGTGAATTTTTCCTTCTCTATAAATTGTCATTTTTAGATGTTTTGATAAAGCATTTACAACTGAAACTCCAACTCCGTGAAGTCCTCCAGAAACTTTATATGTATCTTTATCAAACTTTCCACCAGCATGTAAAACTGTAAGAGCAATAGTTGCTGCACTAATTCCTTCTGTTGGGTGAATTCCAACAGGAATTCCTCTTCCATCATCTTCAATTCTAGCCCATCCATCTTTTGTAAGTGTAACTTTAATATTTCTACAAAATCCAGCCATTGCTTCATCTATTGAGTTATCTACAACTTCATAAATTAAGTGGTGAAGTCCATTTATATTTGTATCACCTATATACATACCTGGTCTTTTTCTAACGGCTTCAAGACCTTTTAAAACTTTAATATTACTAGCACCATACTCTTGTTGTGACATATTTATAAATCCTTAATTAATTTTTATTTTTCTAAAACAATTGGCATTACAACTGTATAAAATTTATCATCTTCTAAATAAAATGGTAAATTTGACTCATTAAATCCTATTTTTACTTTCTCGTTATTTGATGTACTTAAAAAGTCCAAAAGATATTTTGCATTTACAGCTAAATAGAATTCATTTGGAATATTTATATCAATATCAATTTGTGTTGTAGCAACACTATCTTCATCTAAAGATTCAAAAATTATATATTTTGGATTAAATGTAATTTTAATATTTGAAAATAGCGAAGTTACAAGTTTGATAGATTCTACTAATATATTTTTTGGTAATGGAAAATTATATTTTAGACTTGATGGAATAATTCTTTCATAATCTGGATATTTTCCATTTATCAGTTTTGTAAAGAATTTAGTATTTTCATTTGAAACAATTAAATTTGTTTGATCACAATATATTTTTGCATTATCTAAAAATAGTTTTTGAATCTCAATAATTGCTTTTTTTGGAATTATTAATTGCATCTCATCATTTGATATATTTTCTAAATATGATAATGCTAATCTTCTAGTATCAGTTGATACAAAGTTTATTTTTTGACTTTTAATATCTAATAAAGCTCCATTTAACTCAAACTTAGGATTGTTATTATCTATTGATGGAGTTATTTTTTTAATTGAATTAATAAAATTCATAGTAGATATTGATAACTCTTTTAAATTTTCATATTTATTTATAGTTGGATATTCATTTGCATCATAAGTTGGAAGTTTAAATACTGATTTATTTTGTTTTATTACAAGATTATTTCCATTTGCTTCTAAAGTGATATTTTCATTTTTTAATCTTTTAATAATTCCTAAGAAATTATTTCCATTTACTGTTGTTTTTCCATCTTCTATTTCAGAAATACTATCTATTGTAGTTTCTAATCCAATTTCATAATCTGTTGCTTTGATTATTAATTTACCATTTTGTGTCTCTAAATATATATGAGATGTTATTGCACTTGAATCTTTTTTTTCTAAAAAAGGTTGCATTGAAGATATAACATTTTCAAGTATATTTTTTGTAATTACAAACTTCATTTTTTCTCCTATGTTTGTTTATTTTTTAGTAAAAGTAGTAGGTGTATGTGAAAAGATGAAAATATCTCTAAAAGCACTATAAAATCGAAATTTTATATAGTGATTAAAGTTGAAACTATATTCACATCTTTTCACACAACAGTTTAAAACCTTTACTCCTTATTTATAATTTTATTCTTTAAATTTTGAACTACTAGCTTAAAATTTTCATCTTTTTCCATTAATTCATTTGTCTTTTTTATATTATGAGAAATTGAACTATGATCTTTCATCTCTAATACTTTTGCAATATCTGGCATTGAATTTGGTGTTAATTCTCTTGCTAAATAAATTACTACTCTTCTAGCATTTGCAACTGCTACTGTTCGTTTTTTTGATTTAATATCGCTTGGTTTTATATTTAACTCTTTTGATACCATATTTATAATATCTGGAAGTTTAATATTCTCTTTATTCTCTTTTATCTGCTCTTTTAAAAGACCTTGAACCATGGCTAGATTTATCTCTTGATTTAGAAGTGATGCACTTGCATTTATTCTAATAATTACACCTTCAATCTCTCTAATAGAGTTATCAAGACTTGTAGCAATAAAATTTATAATCTCTTTACTTAGTTTTATACCATTTAAATCTGATTTTTTTTCAATAATAGCGATTTTTGTTTCAAGTCCTGGAATTTGAACATCAGCTGTTAATCCCCACTCAAATCTTGATTTTAATCTATCAACTAAACCAGCAATTTGAGAAGGAAGTCTATCACTTGTCATTACAATTTGTTTTTTTGCATTGTGAAGTTCGTTAAATGTGTGAAAAAACTCCTCTTGTGTTTGCTCTTTCCCACTTAAAAACTGAACATCATCTATTAATAAAACATCGCAATTTCTATATTTTGCTCTAAAATGCTCCATACTTTTATTTTTTAAAGAGAATGTAAAATCATTCATAAATTGTTCGATTGTTACATAAATTACAGTTTTACCTTTTTCTAATGCATAATTTCCTATTGCTTGTAAAAGGTGAGTTTTTCCTAAACCAGTTCCACCATAGATAAAAAGTGGGTTATATTGAATTCCAGGTTTAGAAGCAACGGCTAGTGAAGCATTATAAGCCATTTGGTTTGAAGAACCAACGACAAATGAATCAAAAGTGTAAGATGGATTTAAAATTGTGCTCTCTGCTGTTTCATTTTCAACTTGCTCTTTTAAAATCTCTTTTTTTGTCTTTTTTTCACCTGCAAGTTTTATCTCTATTTTTGGTTTAGAGCCATCGTAAGCTTCGAAACAGTGTTGGATTAAATCAGAAAATTTACTTTTTATCCATGATGCTATATATTTGTTATTCACTTCAAAAATAGCAATATTTTCATCAGAAGATACTTTTTTATAAACTAACTGTTTTAAGTATCTTTCATAATCGTTTTGATTTGCTTCTTTTTTGATAAGTTCTAAAAAATCTTTACTTGTCATTTAATCCTAAACTCTTTTCGTGTAATGGTAAATATTATATCTAAAAATTTTATAAAATAGCTTCAAGAAAGCAAAAAGAGTATAAAATGTTGGAAAATAATTATTTGTTCACATAGTGAATAAGTTGTGAATAATTTTTATTACTTAAAAAAATAATTATATAAAACATTCGATATAATCGTATTTTTACAAATGTGAATAAATTTATAAATAAAAGAGTGAAATATTGAAAATATTAGGAATTGACCCAGGAACAAGAAACTGTGGTTATGCAGTTGTTGAAAAAAGTGGAAGAGATTTAAAACTTATTGAAGCAGGGCTTATAAAAATAAAAACTACAATTTTACAAGAGCAAATTGTAGAGATGACAGAGGGAATTGATTTGATATTTAAAGCCCACAATATAGATGAAGTATCAATTGAAGATATGTTTTATGCATTTAATCCAAAAACTGTTATAAAACTAGCACAGTTTAGAGGAGCAATAAGTCTTAAAATCTTACAAAATTTTGGAAATTTTGCTGAATATACTCCACTTCAAGTAAAACAAGCAGTTACAGGAAATGGAAAGGCTACAAAAGAGCAGGTTGCTTTTATGGTTAAAAGGCTTTTGGGAATAAAAAAAGAGATAAAACCACTTGATATAACGGACGCAATAGCAATTGCTTTAACTCATGCTCAAAGAGTAAAAAATTAATAAATTAAAGGAAAAATAGATGAAAAAAATAGGAATTTTAGCTTCATACAATGGAAGTGGTTTTGAGATAATACAAAAAGCAATAGAGCAAGGCATTTTAGATGCAAAAGTGTGTGTGATTATCACAAATAACTCAAATGCAGGAGTTCTTGAAAAAGCTTCAAAATATGGTATAGAATCTTTTGTAATAAATAAAAATCTATTTCCAGATGAAAACTTAGATTTAAAAATAGCACAAACTTTAAAAAAGTTTGATTGTGATTATATATTTTTATCTGGATATATGAAAAAAATTGAGGAGAATTTGTTAAAAACTTTTCCAAAAAAAATCATAAATACTCACCCTGCAATTTTACCTTCAATTTATGGAGGAGCTGGGATGTATGGGCATTTTGTGCATGAAGCTGTTGTAAAAAATGGTGAGAAAAAATCAGGTGTTACAATTCACTATATAGATGAAAATTATGATGAGGGTGAAACAATTTTAATAAAAGAGTTGGAATTAAATGAAAATGAAACGGCTGAGAGTTTAGAAAATAGAATAAAAGAGCTTGAAAAAACTGCTATTGTTGAAGCATTTAAAGTTGTATTAGATAAAAAAATTAAGTAAAATTTATTTTACTTAATTATAAAAATGATTTATAAATCAAGAATAAATAAATATATTAATAAAAGATTAATAACTAAGTATATAAAATATAATACAAAATTATAAAGGTGCTCAAATGTTTAAAAATCTTAGTACAAAAACTAAACTTTTATCCTTTCCTATTTTAGTTATTTTAATAGCTTTGATTGTAGCTTTTGTATATACAAGTTCAATGAACTATATAGAAGAGAGAACACAAATTGCTACTAAAACTGAAAGTAGTGTAAAAGAGTTATTAGAAGCTAGAATTACAGTTTATCAATTTATGCTTGATTCAACTCTTGAAAAGAAAGAGTTTGTTGTAAAAGAGTTTAATGAATTAAAAAAAGTTTTACTTGATTTAAAAACTCAATTTCAATCTGAAAAAAATAGAAAAATAGCAGATGAAAATATTGCTATGGTTGATGATTATCTTTCTAGCTTTGAGATTATGGCAAAAATCAAAATGAGTGATAATAGTTCAGAGTCAAATGCTAAACTTGAAAATATGGTTTCAGGAATGATACAAGTTGCAAAAAAACTTGAAGATAGTATTTTATCTTTAAATATTGATGTAAATGAGAGAAAAGATAAAGCCATAAAAAATCTTACTACAGAATTATCTCTTATTGGGATTTTTGCAATTTCAATATTTATATTAATTTCAATTTTTATCTCAAATAATATTATAAAATCTCTAGGAAATTTTAAAGCAGGACTTTTAAGCTTCTTTAACTTTTTAAATAGAAAAAGTGATAATGTTATGACTTTGGATGACTCTTCAAAAGATGAGTTTGGAGAGATGGCAAAACTTATAAACGAAAATATAGATATTGTTCAAGATACAATAGAAAAAGATAATGAGTTAATAGATGAAGCAAAAGCTGTAATGATAAGAGTAAGAAATGGTTGGTATTCACAAACTATAGATAAATCAACTCCAAATAATTCATTAAATGAGTTTAAAAATGAGCTAAATGATATGATAAATCATACAAAAGATAGATTTGTTCATATAAATGAAGTTTTAGCTTCTTACTCAAATTATGATTATAGACCTGTTTTGGAATTAGGAAAAGATGATGAAGAGGGTGGAGTTCTTGAAAAGATGATTACAGGAATAAATACACTTCAAGCTGCAATTAGCACCATGTTAAAAGATAGTTTAGGAAGTGGTGTAAGACTTGAAGACTCTTCAAAAATATTAATTCAAAATGTAAATACATTAAATACAAGTGCAAATGAAGCAGCTGCTTCATTAGAGGAAACAGCAGCTGCTCTTGAAGAGATTACAAGTACAGTTGTAAATAATACAAATAATGTTTTAAAAATGCAAGATTATTCAAATCAAGTTTCAAATTCTGCAAAAACTGGTCAAGGAATGGCTAGAAATACTGCAATTGCTATGGAAGAAATCACAAATCAAGTAAATAATATAAATGAAGCAATTGCTGTAATTGACCAAATTGCATTTCAAACAAATATTTTATCTTTAAATGCCGCTGTTGAAGCAGCAACAGCTGGAGAAGCTGGAAAAGGATTTGCTGTTGTTGCAGGAGAGGTTAGAAATCTGGCAAGTAGAAGTGCTGAAGCTGCTAAAGAGATTAAAAATATTGTTGAAATTGCAACATCAAAAGCACAAGAAGGAAAAAATATATCTGATTCTATGATAAAAGGATATGAAGATTTATTATCAAATATTGAAAAATCTGCTTCTATGATAGTTGAAATTTCAAATGCTTCTAAAGAGCAACAAAGTGGAATTTCTCAAATAAATGATGCTGTTACAATGCTTGACCAACAAACTCAACAAAATGCTGCAATTGCAGCAAGAACTCATGAAATTGCAAATGATACAGATGCAATTTCAAAACATATTGTTCAAGATGTAATGGAAAAAAGCTTTTTAGGTAAAGATGAAGTTGTTGCACAAGCTAGAAAATCAACAAGTAATGAGACAAAAAATGTTACTAAGAATATCTCTTACAATGAACCAAAATCAGTAAAAAAAGTTGAACCTGTAAAATCAAAATCAAATGATGATGAGTGGGAGAGCTTTTAGAATAAAATGGGGAAACCCATTTTATTTCATTTCTTTTTTCTAAAAAATATATCTTTAAATACTAAAATTATAGAGATAATTCCCAAAATATTCATAACAATCCCAGCTTCAAAACCTTTATAGTAGCAAATAGCAAGATAGATTAAAATTGGGTATTTAAGAAAATAGAAAAATATAATAAAACTACCATATATTTTATTCACTAAAATTTCCACCTAAAGTTTTAAAAATTTCAACTCTATTTTCTAACTCTTCAAGATAGGTATTTATCAAAGTTTTTTGTGAAGTTATATATGATTTTTGTGCAACTAACATATTTAAGTAGCTTCCATAACCGACTTTATAAGAGTTTAAAGCAATATTGTAAGCTTCTTCTACTGAAGCTGTAAGCTCTTTTTGATTTTGCAGTTTTGTATAGATATTTTTTCGCACTACTAAAGCATCATTTACCTCTTTAAAAGCTGTTTGAATACCTTTTTGATACTCAGCCAAAGCTATCTCTTTTTGAGTTTCACTTAGTTTTAATTTTGCACTATTTTCACCTGCATTAAATATTGGAATGTTTATAGATGGGCTTATTTGCCAAAAACTATTTGAACTTGAAAAAAGATTATTTAAACTAGAACTAGAAAATCCAGTATTTGCTGTTAGGCTAATACTTGGAAAAAATGCAGCTCTTGCTGCTCCAATATTTGCATTTTTTGATTTTAATTTATACTCTAACTCTTTTATATCTGGTCTATTTAGAATTATTTTTGAACTAATTCCAGCTTTTACTAAAGCTAAGTAGCTATCATCTTTTTTTAAGCTTTTTGGAAGTAAATCTTCAGAAACTTGTCTGCCTAAAAGAAGTTCAAGAGAGTTTATATCTATTTGTACTTGATTTTCATACTCTAGTATTTGGTTTTGACTCTCTTTTAGTGTGGCAAGACTTGAAAGAACCTCTTCTTTACTTATAACTCCAGCTTGGAATTTTTTATTTGTAAGCTCATAAACACTATTTAGATTTTTATCTATCTCTTTTTGTAAAGCTAAATTCTCAAGATTTGTTGCAAGGCTTAAATAGGAGTTTATAGTTTGAGAAATAAGGCTTAGTTTGGTTGAACTAAGTGCATATTGTGTAGCAAAAAAGCTATTTTTGGCAACATCGCTTAAACTTCTATTTTTTCCAAACAGATCAAGCTCAAAAACCGTTCCAACACTAGCTTTATATTTGTTGCTTATTTGCTCATTCTCTTTTGTTCTATTTAAACTTCCATTTGCATCTATTTTAGGGAAAAGATTTGATTTTTCAATTCTATATAGAGCTTTTGATTGCTCAATATTTAAAATAGCAACTCTTATATCTTTGTTATTTTCAAGAGTAAGTTCTATAATAGATTTTAAATTTGAATCTAGTAAAAAATCATTTAAACTTAGCTCTTTTGTATCTTCTATTTGTTGATAGTTTTTAAAATTTTCAGGTATAACATTTTCATTTCTTAAATCTAAATTTGGAGCTAATGATACACAAGAGCTGAAAAATAGAGTAAAAAATGTAAGGCTTAGAGATTTTTTAAACATTTTTTACCTCTTTTTCAAATATTTTTTTAATAATTACAAAAAATAGTGGTACAAAAAATATTGCTAAAATTGTAGCACTTATTGTTCCACCTAAAATTGCCGTTCCTATTGCAATTCTACTATTTGCTCCTGCTCCACTTGAAATTGCCAAAGGAATAATTCCTGCAATAAAAGCTAGTGAAGTCATAATTATTGGTCTTAGTCTTAATTTAGCACCTTGAATAGCTGCTTCAACTAAATTCATACCATTGCTATATGCACTATTAATAAACTCAACTATTAAAATGGCATTTTTACTAGCCAATCCCATAACAGCCAAAAGAGCTACTTGAAAATATACATCGTTACTTAAATCTCGTAAATATATAGATAAAACTGCTCCTAAAACTCCTAAAGGAACAACTAAAAGTACAGAAAAAGGAACACTCCAGCTCTCATATAAAGCTGCAAGACATAAGAAAATAACTAAAAGAGAGATAGAGTATAAAACCAAAGTTTGATTACTTGCTATTTTTTCTTGATAAGAAGCTCCACTATATTCGTGCATTATACCACTTCCAAGAGTTGAAGCTAGTTTATCCATCTCATTCATAGCATCTCCAGAACTAACTTTTTGTGCTGCACTTCCTTGTATTTCATAAGAGATAAAGCCATTAAATCTTGTTAGCTCTTCTGGTGCATAAACCCAAGAAAAAGAGCTAAATTCACTAAAAGCAGTCATAGTTCCATGGTTATTTCTTACTTTCCATTTGTATAAATCTTCAGGTGTACTTCTATAAGGTGCATCTGCTTGAATATAAACTCTTTTTACTCTAGTTTTATCTATATAATCATTTACATAAGTTCCACCCCAAGCAGCACTTAAAGTACTATCTATATCGCTTAAACTAAGACCTAAAGCTAAGGCTTTATTTGTATCATAAGAGATTTTAAGCTGAGGTGATTCTTCTGTTCCATCTGCTCTTACTGAGTTTATTTTTGGATTACTTTTTGCATCTTCTACTAGCTTATCTTTGGCAATTTTCAACTCATCTCTAGTTAGTTTTGAACTAGCTAATAACTGAAATTCAAATCCATCACTACTTCCTAAACCTTGAATAACACTAGGATTTATAGTAAATACCCTTGCATCTCTTATAAAATATTTGCTATTTGGGTTGTTAAAAGCTTTTGTTGCTCTTTTACTAATCTCATCAACATGATTGTTTTTATCTCTTAAGTCCCAATTTTTTAAAGATAAAAAAGCTGTTCCTACATTTTGCCCACTACTACGACTACTAAAACCAGAAATTGTAAAAATTGTATTTAAAGCATCGGCTTCTTCTATCATAAAGTAATCTCTTATAATATTTGCTACATCGACAGTTCTTTGTGCAACTGCACCAACAGGAAGAGTAAACTGTACCATTAAACTTCCTTGATCCTCTTTTGGTAAAAAACTAGTTGGAAGTTTTATAAAAATATAGCTTGAAGCTACAATAATAGCAAGATAAAATATTAACCATCTTTTTGGTTTTAAAAGGATTTTTTCTACCCAAGAGCTATATTTTTTTGTAAAGCTTGTAAATTTCTCTTCAAAAGAGTGCATAAAGCCACTATTTTTATTATTTTCTTCTTCTTTTGAATGAGGTTTTAAAATAGTTGCACATAGTGCTGGAGTTAAAGTAAGTGCTACAATAACTGATAAAACCATAGAAGAGATTATTGTAATTGAAAATTGTCTATAAATTATTCCTGTACTTCCACTAAAAAATGCCATAGGTAAGAATACAACACTTAGAACTGTTGTAATTCCTATTAAAGCACTTGTTACTTCATTCATTGATAAAATTGTTGCTTCTTTTGGGCTTAAGTTTTTTTCATTCATATTTCTTTCAACATTTTCAACTACAACAATAGCATCATCAACTAAAAGTCCAATTGCTAAAACCAAAGCAAACATTGTAAGAGTATTTATTGTATATCCAAAGATATTTAAAATAGCAAAAGTTCCCAAAAGTACAACAGGTACAGCAATTGCTGGAATAAGTGTTGCTCTAAAGCTCTTTAAGAATAAAAACATCACTAACACAACCAAAACAATAGCTTCAATTAGAGTCTTTACAACCTCATTTATAGAAGCTTTGATAAAAGATGTTGTATCTCTAGGATAGGCAATTTTATAACCATCAGGAAGAAGAGTTTGGGCATTTTCTAAAAACTCTTTTACCCTATTTGAAGTTGCAACTGCATTTGCTCCACTTGCTAGTTGTATAGATATTCCAGAAGCTGGAAAACCATTTAATGCTGTAACATTGTTATAGCTTTGAGCTCCTATTTCAACTCTTGCTATATCTTTTATCTTTACACTGCTTCCATCTAAATTTGATTTTAAAACTATATTTTCAAACTCTTGTACATTTTCAAACATATTTCTAGCAGTTACAACAACAGAGAGTTGCTGTTTATCCAAAGTTGGCATAGCTCCCAGTCTTCCAGCACTTGCTTGTGAGTTTTGAGCATTTATTGCATTTTGCACATCTTTTGGAATTAAAGAGTATTTTTCAAGCTTATATGGGTCTAGCCAAATTCTCATAGCATAAGAACCACCAAAAACCTGCACATCTCCAACCCCATCAATTCTTGAGATGCTATCTTGTAAATTACTTACTAAAAAGTCGCTAATATCTGTTTTATCTGCTTTTCCTGTTGAGTCATAAATACTTGCCATCATCAAAAAATCACTTTGAGATTTAAAGACTCTAACACCTTGTCTTTGTACATCATCAGGAAGTCTTGAAAGCACTTGATTTACTTTATTTTGTACTTGAACTTGTGCAATATCAGCATTTACTTCTTGAGAAAATGTGATTGTAATTTTTGAGTTCCCAGCGGAACTTGAACTTGAAGAGAAATATAACATTCCATCAAGACCAGTTAGCTGTTGCTCTATTATTTGGGTTACACTATTTTCAACAGTTTTGGCATCAGCACCACCATATGAAGTGCTTATATTTATTTGAGGAGGAACAATATCAGGATACTGCTCAACTGGTAAAATATAAAGGCTTACAACTCCACTAATCATAATAATAAGTGAAATAACCCAAGCAAAAATGGGTCTAAAAATAAAAAACTTTGCAATCATCTTTTAATCTTTATATTCTGTATTTAAATCTTTAGGACTTACTATTGTTCTTGTATTTATTTTGTTTAAGCCCTCAATAATAACTCTATCATTTTCACTAATATTATCCAAAATAAGCCATTTATCATCTACTGCTCTTTCTATTTTTACTATTTTTGTGATAGTTTTATTTTCATCTGTAATTAGAGTTAAAATAGGATTTGCTTTTTGGTCTCTTAAAACTGCTTTTTGTGGAACTAAAAAGGCTTCAACTTTTTTATCACTTTGTAAAGTTGCCTTTGTCATCATACCTGAAAGTAAAAGATTATTTGGGTTTGGAAAAACTGCTCTTAAAGTTACAGTTTGACTACTCTCATCAACACTTAGCTCTTTTGCTTCAAGTTTTCCTTTTAGTGGGTATTCTTGCCCATTATCAAAGCTAAGAGTTACATCTATATTATTATTAAAATCGATAAGATTTCGCAAATTTAAAATTTGATTATAAGATTGTGTTAAATCTACAAAAATAGTTTGAGTATCTTTTATATTTACAAGTTCATCACTTTGATTTGCATTTACCAAAGCCCCAACAGTTACATTTGAAATACCAATATATCCACTAATTGGTGCTTTTATAAGAGTTCTATTTAAATCTATTTTTGCACTTTCAAGCTCTGCACCTCTTTGTTCAACTAAAGCTTTTGCTTGAAGATATGAGGCTTTTATATCATCTACTTCTTGTTTTGATATACCGTCAAATTTTAGAAGTTCTTCTGCTCTTTTACTCTTTGCTTCACTACTTATAAGTGAAGCTTTTGCACTATTTAATAAAGCTTGAGCTTGATTTACACTTGCTTTATAAGTTGAGCTTTCTATTGTGTATAAAATATCGCCCTTTTTTACAAAGCTTCCATCTACAAAATTTTGTTTTTCAATAATTCCACTTATTTGTGGTCTTATTTGTGCCATCTCTTTTGCTTTTACTTTTCCTATTAGCTCTACTTCTAGGTTTACAGGCTCTTTTTTTAGATTTATAAATCCAACTTCAATTGGCATTTGATTTTGTGTTTTTTGCTCTTTTTGTTCACATGATATAAAAAAAAGAGAAAAGAAGATTAATAAAATAGCTTTAATATGGTTCAAAATATCTTACCTTAAAATGATTTTTTTGGATTTTATAATATCTTTATTAACCAAATTTTAATATTAAATATCATTCTGAAAAACAACAACTCTATCTCTTCCATCTTGTTTTGCTTTGTATAAAGCTTTGTCAGCATCTGATACAATATCTTCTGCTTTATTATGTTCATTATTGAAATTTGCAATCCCAAGGCTAATAGTTAAATTCTCTGGATAAGTTTTAAATTTATATAATTTTACAGCTTGATTTATATTATATGCCAAAGACTTTGCACCATTAATATTTGTATTTGGGCATATAATTAAAAACTCTTCTCCTCCCCATCTACCAAATGTATCAGTAGCTCTAGTACAAGATTTTATAATTTGTGCAACTTCAACTAAAACATCATCACCAATATGGTGACCAAAATTATCATTTACCTTTTTAAAAAAATCAATATCAAGCATAATTACACAAAAAACTGTATCGTATCTTTTGCTTCTAATAAATTCACTATTTAAAACTGAATCTAGTTTTACTCTATTATAGATATTTGTTAGTTTATCTGTAATTGATAATCTTTCTAACTCTTCATTTTTCTGTTTTAACTCTTTTGTTCTACTCTCAACAATTTGTTCAAGGGAGTTTTGGTATTTAAAAATTGAATTAGCCATATCTTTAAATGCTCTTGAAAGGAGATTTACCTCTATTGTTGAAGCTTCTACACCAACTACACCTTCATAATTTCTATTTTTTATATTATTTATCTGTTCTACAAGATTATAAATAGGGTTTATAATCTTATTTGAAAAAAGAATAATTATTGGGAATATAATAAGAGTTGTTATTGCAAATATCATTAGTAGAGCTAGACTTTGAGATCTATATGGCTCTAAAGATTTATTATAATCTGCAAAAATCCCAAGATAATTAAATCCATAATCTGTTTTGATTTTATTAACTTGAACTATATATTTTTTAGAATTAATGTTTAAAACTTGAGCTTCAGTAAATATTGAAAAATCTTTGTTCTCTCTATAAAACTCATTTATTAAACTTAAATCTTGATTTAAAGATGAGACTACAAGTCCATCTTCATTAAATAAGAAAACATCCATATAGTCATTTTCAATATGATTTGTAGAAATATGGCTAAAATAATCACTTAATAAATCCAAGGCTATAACATTTTTACTTTTTGCTATTTTTTTTGCATAAGTAAAACCCATAGTATCAATTGTGTAAAATTTATAAGGGTCTGTTTTAATAGGAAAATTACTATCTATAGCTTTTATATACCAAGGTCTTGATTTTGGATTAAAGCTTGTATTTTCAGTAGTTTGAGAATTTATATTCAAATCTTTATCTAGTAAAATAATATCTCTAATACCTTTGTTATTTGGCTTCATCTCTATTTTTAACCATCTATCATTTTCATTTGCATTATAAAATGCTCTTAAATTTTTATGGCTATTTAGATTTATTACTTGAAAAAAACTATTATCTTCATAGCCAGAATAAATAGAGTAGATATAAGGATGGGATTTTAAAACATTTACATAAAGTTCCAAATGTGGTGTTTTGTCATTCATTAAACTTAACATATTTATTGTATCAAAATTTGAATTTTCATCATTTTGTATAGCTGTAGAGATATTTTGTGTAAGTCCATGAAGTTTTAAGTCTATACTTTCCAAAGATGTTTTTTCACTAAAATAGAATAGTTGAATACCAACAATAGATATTAGAATTAAAGAAATAATAAAAAAAAGCGATAAAATAGTTCCTCTTAAAGAAAAACTTCTTTTTATAAAACCTAACATTGCAAAACCCCCATATAGCACTCGTTCAAGAAGATTGTAGCTAAATATTGATAACATATCAACAAATAATTTTTTAAAAGGTACAAAATGAGCAAAGTTTTAGATGATTTAGTACAAAGTGAGTATAACTGTAATGTTGCATTTTATATACATTTAAAAGAGTTCAATCAAAATGTAAGAGATGAACTTGAAAAAAGAGTAAGTGAAGTTTTTTTCTTTTCAAAAGGTGTAAATTGGAAATTTGATAGCTTTGGAATAGAAAAAGCAGGTGAGAGAAAAACTGATATTTTAGGATTTTTTATTTTTAGAGCAGCAGAAGTTGAAAAGCTAAAAAAACTATTTTTAGATGAGTTTAAAGATTATTCAAATGCTATAAAAATATCTTGTTCTGTTGCAAAATATCAAAAAGTTTGTGAAGAGTTTTTTGAGCTAGAAGTTTAACTTCTAAGCTCTATAAGTTCTTAGAATTAGGTAATTTACAGTAGATATAAGAGTAATACTAAGGGAAATTACAAAAAAACCATCATCAGAAAAACTAAGAGCAACTGATGAGATAAATGCTCCTAAACCAAATTGTAAAACTCCTATAACTCCACTAGCGACTCCAGCATTTTTTGAAAAGTGTTCAAGAGCCATAGCCATACAATTTCCAAAAATAAATGCCATAAGTCCCATAAAACTAGCTAAAATAATAATTATTCCTATAAGATTTATATCTTTATGTACAAATAAAAAGATAAGACCTATAACTATTTGAATAAAAACTGCTGTTTTTGTGATAAATAGTGGAGAATATTTTTTCAAAAGTTGTAAATTTACCTTTATCATTAGCATTAAAACTATAAAATTTATTCCAAAAAATAGTGGGAATAAGTCTGTTGAGATATTAAAATACTCTATATAGATAAATGAAGTTTTTGAAATTATTATAAAAAATCCACCAAAGCCAATAGCAAGTACAAGCATAGCTTTCATAGCAGTTTTATGTGTTAAAACTTGTATGTATGACTCTATAATATTTTGAGAAGTTTTTACAAAGCTTTCTGGTAAATCTTTATATATAAAAAATGCAACTATCAAAGCATAAATTGTAAGAAAGACAAAAACTCCTTCCCAAGGGAAAAAGTGGATAATTGCTGCACCAATAACAGGAGCTAAAAGTGGTGCTAAACTTCTTACAAGACCTATCATTGAAAATACTTTGGCGGCTTCAGCTCCACTAAACCTATCTCTTACAGCAGCAATTGCATTTACAACTGTAATTCCACCAAAAAATGCCTCTAAAAATCTATAAAACCATAATTCATATATAGTTGAACTAAATATTATTAAAAAGCTAAAAATTGCATAACCAATAAGCCCTACAATAGATCCAAATTTTCTTCCATATCTATCTGAAATTGGACCTCCAAAAATTTGACCAACTGCAAAACCTATTAAAAATATTGATAAAGACAACTCAACTTTATGGATATTTACATCAAAATATTTTGCAATTTCTGGAATAGATGGTAAATATGTATCTACTCCCATTGGAGCAACAGAAGATAAAACCGACAACAATATAATTAAATATATATGATTAATTGATTTTTTCATAATAAACTCTTTGTAAATTAAAAAATATGTTAAATTTAGTGTAGATTAAATATTGTAAAATAGATTAAATTTGAAAAGAATTGTAGCTAAAAGAGGATAAAGAATCCTCTTTTATTTATTTTAACATGCTATTTAGCATCCATAAATCTTTTTCTAGTTTTGCAACTTTTTCATCTGCAAAAGCTTCTGTTCCTTTATCTTCTGCTTCACTTGCTGTTTGGCTTAATTTTTTGAAAGCTTTTAAAAGATATTCAAAATCAGCAATTATTTTTTCTACAATCTCTTTTGATTTAAAGCTATCAGCTTTTTCTGTTTCAATTTTTGTAGCTTTTGCTAATTCATCAATAGTTAAATAAGGTTTATCACCTAAAATAATTGTTCTTTCTGCCATATCATCATATAGTTCTGACATTTGGTTATAAACACCTTCTGTATAAGCATGAACAGGGTGAAAATCCATACCTTTTACATTCCAATGATAATTGTGAATTTTTACATACAATGCATGAGCATCTGCTTGAATTTGTTTTAATTGTTTTACTACACTCGACATAATCTATCCTTTATATTAAAATGAGTAACCATTATATAAGCAAAAAACCTATTTGTCAATATTATTTTATAATTTCTAAAATCTCTAAAGGGTGTTTTACAATAAAATCAGCACCAAAATCTTTTAACTCTTTTTCATCTCTAAATCCCCATAAAACACCAATTGCTTTCATATTTGCACTTTTTGCTGTTTGCATATCTACTTTTGTATCTCCTACAAAATATATCTCTTCGCAAGGAATATTTAGAGTTTTCGCAATATTTATAGCTGCTATTGGGTCTGGTTTTTTTGGAATATCACTTTTTTGACCATGAACTTCTATAAAAGGATAATCTTTAAATATCTCTTTTACATATTTTTTTGTCATTAAATCTGGTTTATTTGATAAGACAGCTAAATTACAATCTATTTTTACAAGTTCATTTAAAAGTTCAAAAATTCCATCATAAGGTTTTGTATTTTGATGAAGATTATCATCATAAAGTTTTTTAAACCTTTTTGAAACTTCTTCTTTTAATTCCATATTATCTTTTAAAACATTTTCAACCAAAATATCAACACCATAACCAACAAAATATTTATATTCAGCTATTTCATAAGTTCTTAAATTCAAACTTTTTAGAACTTCATTCATACAAATTGCAATATCATCTATAGAGTTTAATAGTGTTCCATCTAAATCAAAAATTAAAGTTGTTTTATTTTTCATAATCTATCCTTTTTATTAGTTTATCAAAAAATAACTATTTTTCAAAATTAATTTTTGTGATAATAAGTAACAAAGCTTATAAAAAATGTGTAGAAAAGTAAGCCCATTTTTAGGGCTTTATTTTAAAAGTGTAACTTTTTGTTAATTAAAAAAGAGCAGTTTTACAAATAAGCTTAATATTATATAAAGTATAGTTTGAATATGGTTATAATATCAATTGTTTATCGAATATGATAAATAGTTGTATGTAAAATTACAAAATTTTCATATTTTGAATATAGTCTTAGTAAAAAATAATAAAAACGGAGTAAAAATTAAGATGAATGCATCAGATTTATTTATAAAAGCGTTAGAAAACGAAGGTGTTGAGTATATTTTTGGTGTTCCAGGTGAGGAAAATTTAGATTTCTTAGAAGCTATGAGAAAATCAAATATCAAACTTATATTAACAAGACATGAGCAAGGTGCAGGATTTATGGCATCAACTTATGGAAGACTTACAGGAAAAGTTGGAGTTTGTTTAGCAACTTTAGGCCCTGGTGCAACTAACTTTGCTACATGTGCAGCTTATGCACAACTTGGTGGAATGCCTATGATGATGATAACTGGTCAAAAACCAATTAAAAAATCTAAACAAGGAAGATTCCAAATCATTGACATCGTAAGAATGATGAGACCAATGACTAAGTATGCAAAACAAATTGTAAATGTTCACAATATCCCTTCTGTTGTAAGAGATGCATTTAAAATTGCTACAACTGAAAGACCAGGTGCTGTTCATATTGAATTACCAGAAGATATTGCACACGAACCAGTAGATGCAGATACAACAATTTATCCAGTACACAATGTAAAATATCCAGCAGCAGTTGATGAGGTTATTGCAGAAGCTGTTTCTATGATTGAAAAAGCTAAAAGACCACTACTTTTAATTGGAGCTGGAGCTAACAGAACAAGAATAGGAAATACTTTAACAGATTTAGTAAATAAAACTGGTATGGCATTCTTCTCTACTCAAATGGGTAAAGGTGTTATTGATGAAAATCATCCAATGTGTTTAAGTGCTGCTGCATTAAGTAAAGATGATTTTGTTCACTGTGCAATTGATAGAGCAGATTTAATTATCAATGTTGGACACGATGTTATTGAAAAACCACCATTTTTTATGTCAAATAAAGAGGGTGCAACAAAAGTTATGCATGTTAACTTCTTCCCATCTGAAGTAGATGATACTTACTTCCCGCAAATGGATGTTGTTGGAGATATCGCAAGTAATATTGCAAAAATAACTGAGAAAATAAAAGTTCAAGCTCACTGGGATTTTGATTACTATACAAGAATGGCAGAAGAGATTAGAACTAGATTGTCAAAATATTTTGGTGATAATAGATTCCCAATTTTACCTCAAAGAGCAGTTAGAGCTATTAGACAAACTTTAGCAGATGAAGATATTGTAACACTTGATAATGGTGTTTATAAACTTTGGTTTGCAAGAAACTATAGATGTGCAAAACCAAATACGCTTTTACTTGATAATGCACTAGCAACTATGGGAGCTGGATTACCTTCTGGAATGATGGCTAAAATGATTAACCCAAATAAAAAAGTTGTAAGTGTTTGTGGAGATGGTGGGTTTATGATGAACTCTCAAGAGATGGAAACAGCTGTTAGACTTGGACTTGATTTAACAGTTATCATCTTAAATGACAATGCTTATGGAATGATTAAATGGAAACAAACAGGTATGGGATTTGAGTCATTTGGACTAGATTTAGGAAACCCTGATTTTGTTAAATATGCTGAGTCTTATGGAGCAAAAGGTTATAGACCAAAATCTGTTGAAGAGTTTGAAAAAACTTTACAAGAGTGTGTAAATGGAAAAGGTGTACACTTAATTGACCTTGCAGTTGATTACTCTTTAAATCATGCAATCTTAAATGAGTTATTACCACAAAAAACTTGTTTAGTTTAATCTAAACGGTCAAAAGGGGCTTTAAAATAAAGCCCCTTTTTTTATTTGAAAAATTTAAAAAATTAAAAGGAGATAACAATGAGTAAAATAGATGTTACATCACCATTTGATGGAAAAGTAGTAGGAAGTGTAAATTTTAATACATTTGAAGAAGTTGAAGCAGCTATTGATTTAGCACATAAAACTTTTGTAAATAAAGATGGATGGTTACCAAAATTTAAAAGAGTTGAGATTTTAGAAAATGTTATGAAAATTATGAGTTCTCAAGTTGAAGAGCTTACAATTCTTTGTGCAAGTGAAGGTGGAAAACCTTATATTGACTCTAAAGTTGAGATTTTAAGAGCAATAAATGGTATTAAAATAGCAATTGAACACCTTAGTGTATTTGAGGGTAAAGAAGTTGCTATGGGACATACAAATACAAGTGCAAATAGAATGGCATATACTTTTAAAGAGCCAATAGGTGTTGTTGCTGCAATTTCAGCATTTAATCACCCATTTAATCTTGCAGTTCATCAAGTAATTCCTGCAATTGCAGCTGGTTGTCCAGTTATTATTAGACCTGCAACTCAAACTCCTATGAGTGCAGTAAGACTTGTAGAGATTTTAAAAGAAGCAGGACTTCCAAATGGTTGGGCTCAAGCTGTTGTTTGTGACAGAAAAGGTGGAGAGCTACTAGCAACATCACCAAAAACTGCATTTTTAACATTTATTGGAAGTGGGAGCGTTGGTTGGTACTTAAACTCAAAAGCTAGTGATGGAACAAGAGTTGTTTTAGAACACGGTGGAGTTGCACCTGTAATTGTTGAAGCTGATGCAGATATTGAAGATATGATACCAGCCTTAGCAAAAGGTGGTTTCTACCATGCTGGACAAGTTTGTGTTTCAGTTCAAAGAATTTTTGTACAAGAGTCAATTTGTGAAGAAGTGGCTACAAAACTTGCAGCTGTTGCTTCAAAACTTGTAGTTGGAAATCAACTTGACCCAAAAACAGAAGTTGGACCACTAATTAATAATGGTGAAGTTGATAGAGTTGAAGAGTGGGTAAATGAAGCAGTAACAAAAGGTGGAAAAATCTTAACTGGTGGAAAAAGAATAAGTGCATCTTGCTTTGAACCAACAGTTATTTTAAATCCAGCTGAAGATGCACTAGTTTCAACTAAAGAGGTATTTGGACCAGTTGTTTGTGTATATTCATACAAAACTTTAGATGAAGCAATTGCTAGAGCAAATCAACTAGATGTTTCTTTCCAAGCAGCAGTATTTACAAAAAATATTGATACAGCTTTAAAAACTGTAAAAAGACTGAATGCAACAGCTGTTATGGTAAATGACCACACTGCATTTAGAGTTGATTGGATGCCATTTGGTGGAGCAAAAGTTTCAGGACTTGGAATGGGTGGAATACCACATTCAATGCACGATATGAGTGTAGAAAAAATGATGGTTATAAAATCACCAGTTTTATAATTTATGAATTTTTTGATACTTTAAAGCTAAGGTTTTTTACCTTAGCTTTTTTTATTTTTAATTTTAGGAAAATGTATGAATAGTTGGGAAGAAGTAATAAATCAAGAAAAGCAAAAAGATTACTATAAAAATTTAAAAGAACAAATAGATAAAAAATATGAAACTACAATAGTTTTTCCAGCAAAAGAGAATATATTTAAAGCTTTTTCTCTTACAAAACTTGAAAATCTAAAAGTTGTAATCTTAGGACAAGACCCATATCATGGTTTTGGTCAAGCTCAAGGATTAGCCTTTTCAACTCCAGCAAATATCAAAAATCCACCATCTATGCAAAATATTTTAAAAGAGATAAATGAAGATTTACAAAAGCCATCTCTTTGTCTAAATGGTGATTTAACACCTTGGGCAACACAAGGAGTATTGCTTTTAAACAGTGTTTTAACAGTAGAAGAAGCAAAAGCTGCAAGTCATCAAAATTTGGGTTGGGAAGTTTTTACAGATAATATTATTAAATATATTAGTCAAAATAAAAAAGATATTGTATTTTTACTTTGGGGAAGTCCAGCTATTAAAAAAAGTTCTTTAATAGATAAACAAAATCATCATATTTTAACAGCTGTTCACCCAAGTCCACTTAGTGCATATAGAGGTTTTTTTGGATGCAAACACTTCTCTAAAACAAATGATATTTTGAAATCTTTAAATAAAGAACCAATTATTTGGTAGAACCAAATAAATTCATAACTCTTGATTTGATTTTTCCTAAAGATAACTTTATTGCAGAGTATTTCATAACTCTAGCAGCTTCTTTCCACTCTTGTTTACCATAACAAGGAGTTGGACAAGTTCTACATCTAGGTTTTATCTCATGTGGGCAAGTTTGTAGCTTATCGCAAGAGTAGTTAATTATCTTGAAACACTCTTTACACAAAGTTAGCTCCAATTTGAATTCAACTCCTCTATAATTGTGAGTTTCTATCTTTGTTGTTTGGTTTTCATGTTTATCTTTACAATATAGTTCATAAAATTTTTTTAATACATCTATCTCTATTTTAAACTTTTCACTGGTCATTTTGGTCACTTTTACTTTACTTTATATGATTTTTACATACAATAGTTAATATAAAGTTGATAGGCATCAATAAATGGAGAATTAAATGGGAAATATACCAAAAATAAATAATGATTATATATATTTTAGTTTCTTAGAAACAAAAGATTTAGAGAGATTAAAAGATATATCTTTTAAAAAGAGTTATAAGAAAGGAGAAATACTGTTTTATAAAGGTGATGAATCAAAATATTTACATCTTTTAATCAAAGGAATAGCAAAACTTTACACACACGATTTTAAGGATAATGAAGTGATTATTCATAATTTAGTAGGACCAGCTTTAATAGCAGAGATTATGAATTATGAAGAGATGAATTTTTTAGCAAACTGTTCTTTTGAAACAGATGCAGAGGTTATTTTAATTGACTATAAGAAATTTAAAGAAGAGTTCTTACAAAAACCAGAAATTGCAATGTTTTTTATAAAATCACTTACAAAAAAGATAAAATTCCTAGAAAATTTCATAAATTACAATATCACATTAAATAGTATGGAAAAAATAGCTAAATTTTTACTTGAAAATGAAGATTTACTACCAACATTAAAGCAGGTAAAAATATCACAAATTTTAAATATAACTCCAGAAACTTTTTCAAGACAGTTAGCAAAACTTAAAAAAGATGAGATTATTCAAAATGAAAAAGGTTTTATAAAAATTTTGGATTATAGCTCATTAAAAAAATTAATAACATCTATCTAAATTTTTATTTTTATGATATAATTTTTTACATTATTTTAAAGGAGAAATGGATGAAAAAAATTATAGCTATTTTAGCTTTGGGTAGTAGTTTACTTTTTGGTGCGATTAATCTTCAAACAGCTTCAAAAGAGGAGCTTATGAGTATTAAAGGAATTGGAGAGAAAAAGGCTGAGCAGATAATTGAGTATAGAAAAACAAATAAAATCTCAAATCCTGAAGATTTAAAAAATATAAAAGGTTTTGGAGATAGCATTGTTGATAATGTAAAAGGTGATGTTAAAGTTAAAGAGAAGGCTTCAAATAAAGCTGAAGATTTAAAAGATGAACAATCTAAAAAAGCAAATAAAAAAGTTGATAAAGAGATCGACAATTTAGACAAAAAAGCTGACAAAAAACTAAATAAGGCTTTAAACTAATAAAATATAAACTAGAGCCAAAAGGCTTTAGTTTACTTTCCTATGCTAGAATTCCACAAAAAACAAAGGAAAATTTTGAAATTTAATTCAAACTCTCTTTGCCCTTGTGGTAGTTTAATAAAATATAAAAAATGTTGCAAAATATTTCATGAAAATATAGCAAAACCTAAAACTGCACTAGAACTTATGCAATCAAGATATTGTGCTTTTGCTTTAAATTTAAGTGAATATATTATAAAAACAACTCATAAAGAAAATCAAGATTATACAAATGATATTTTAAATTGGAAACAAGATATTGAAAACTTTTCAATAAATACAGAGTTTAGAAATTTAGAAATTTTAGATTTTCAAGAAGATAGCTTTGAAAGTTTTGTTACATTTAAAGCAACACTTTTTCAAGGAAATCAAGATATTTCATTCATAGAAAAAAGTAGATTTTTAAAAGAGAATGAAATTTGGCTATATGTTGATGGAAAATTTTTATAATAAATTAAAGAAGTAATAGTTTAAAAACTATTATCTCTTCCCAAAAACTCAGCTGCTTCTGAGATTATCATAAAAGCATCTGGGTCATATTTTCTAATTAGATTTTTTAGAAGTTCAATTTTAGAGGCTTCAACAGTTACATAAATTATAGTTTTTTCTTGCCCTTGGTGAAGTCCAATACCTGTTAAAATTGTTCCGTGTTCTTCTATTTTTTCTCTTATTTGCTCTTTTAAAACTTCTACATTTGTTGATACAATATTTACTATTTTTTTAGATGGGCGACCTGTTAGAATTATATCAATTACCTTTATTCCAACATAAACACTAAGCAAACTATACAAAGATTTATTAATATCGTTATAGACAAAAATAGATGCAAACATAATAGAAGCATCAATCAAAAGTAAAACTTCAGCTGCTTTATACTTTGTTTTTTTTGCAACAATTTCACCAATTACAGATGTGCTTCCTGTTGATGCACGACCTTTGATAATCAATCCAACACCTAAACCTATAAATATCCCACCAAAAATAGCAGCTAGTAAAATATCTTTTGTCATAGGTTCTATTTTTATAAAAAGCTTTAAAATATCTGTAAAAGTAGATAGTAAAATCACAACCAAAAAGGTTTTTAATAGATATTTTTTTCCAAAATATATGTAAGCAAGTATTAAAAAAGGAACACTAACAAGTGCCATTAAAATACCCAAAGTTATAGATGGAAATAAAGAGTGTAAAAGAAGAGAAATACCAATTCCTCCACCTGTAATTATCTCATTTGGAGATAAAAAAGCAACAGTTCCAAAAGATAAAGAAAATGCACCAAGTATCAAAAATATATACTGTTTTATTTCAATAGATTTCATAGTTTTTTCCAATTTTTAAGTGTAAAGTAGTATAAAAAATAGTTTTATAGCAAAGATTGTATAATAAAATATAATAAACTTTTATTATGCTAAAAAGGATAAAAATGAAGATACTATTTTCTCCAAGTGAGACAAAAATTGATGGTGGAGAAGGGGATTTTTTAAATAAAAACTCTTTTATTTTTCCAGAACTTTACAGTAAAAGATTAGAGATTTTGAACTCTTATAATGACTTTTTAAAAACAGCTTCAAAAGAGCAACTAGAAAAACTTTTTGGCACAAAAAAAGAGGATATTTTAAATAAATACAGACAAGATATTTTTTCACAAAACACAAAAAAGGCAATAGAAAGATATACAGGAGTTGCTTATGATTATTTAAATTATTCAAATTTAAATGAGAATGAAAAAAAATATATAGATGAAAATACACTGATTTTTTCTAACCTTTTTGGAGTTTTAACAGCAAATGATGAAATTCCAGACTATAAATTAAAGCAGGGTGAGAGTTTTTTGGGTTTAAAGCTTGAAAAATTTTATAATGAAAACTTCTCTTTAAAACTTGATGAGTTTTTAGAAAATGAAGATATTTTGGATTTAAGAGCTGGTTTTTATGAGAAGTTTTACACTATAAAAAAACCGCACTTCTCAATGAAATTTATAAAAGATGGAAAAGTTGTAAGCCATTTTGCAAAAGCTTATAGAGGCATAATATTAAGATTAGTAGCTCAAAATAACATTAAAAGTATAGATGAATTAATGAATATGGAGATTGAAAATCTTTCAATTGAAGAGATAAAAAAACAGAAATTAAAAACTGAGATTATATATAATATTAACATTAGGGGATAAATAAAATGGGTGAAGAGAATAAAAAAGCACTTGAACAGCAACTTTGGAATATAGCAAATGAGCTTAGAGGAAAAATGGATGCCGATGAGTTTAGAGATTATATTTTAGGATTTATATTTTATAAATATCTTTCTGAAAAAATTGAAAACTTTACAAATGAACTACTAAAAGAAGATGAGATTAAATTTAGAAATCTTGATGAAAACAATGATGAGCAAAAAGAGATTTTAGAGAGTTTAAAAGATGATTGTCTTGAACAACTTGGTTACTTTTTAAAACCAAATGAGCTATTTTCTGCAATTGCTAAAAAAGGAAATAGTGAAAATAATAACTTCATTTTAGATGATTTAACTCAAGTATTAAGACATATAGAAACTTCAACTATGTGAACAGAAAGCGAAGATGATTTTGAACACCTATTTGAAGATTTAGATTTAACAAGCACAAAATTAGGACGAACAGAAGAAGCAAAAAACAGACTTATTGCAAAAGTTTTATATCATCTTGATAATATTAATTTTGAACTAAAAAATCACGATAGAGATGTTCTTGGTGATGCTTATGAGTATCTAATAGGACAATTTGCAGCAGGTGCAGGTAAAAAAGCAGGAGAATTTTATACTCCTCAAGAAGTTTCTAAAATCTTAGCAAAGCTTGTAACTGTTGGAAAAAGTAGATTAAAATCAGTTTACGATGCAACTTGTGGAAGTGGTTCACTACTTTTAAGAGTTGCCAAAGAGGTTGAAGATGTATCAAATTTTTATGGACAAGAGTTAAATAGAACTACTTACAATCTTGCAAGAATGAATATGATTATGCATGATGTTCATTATAGAAAGTTTGATATTAAACAAGAAGATACACTAGAGCACCCACAACATTTGGAACATAGATTTGAAGCTATTGTTGCAAATCCTCCGTTTTCTGCAAACTGGAGTGCAAATCCACTATTTTTAAATGATGATAGATTTAGCCAATATGGAAGATTAGCACCTGCTTCAAAAGCTGATTTTGCATTTATACAACATATGCTTTATCATCTTGATGATAATGGAACGATGGCTATTGTGTTGCCACATGGAGTTTTGTTTAGAGGAGCAGCTGAAGGTCATATAAGACAATATTTGATAGAAGATAGAAACTATCTTGATGCAGTTATTGGACTTTCTTCAAATATCTTTTATGGAACATCAATACCAACTTGTATTTTAGTATTTAAAAAGTGTAGAGAAAATAGTGATAATATTTTATTTATTGATGCTTCAAATGAGTTTGAGAAAGCCAAAAATCAAAACTATCTAACATCTGAAAATATTGAAAAAATTATTGATACTTATAAAAATAGAAAACAAATAGATAAATACTCTTATGTTGCTTTACTTGATGAAGTTAAAGAAAATGACTACAACCTAAATATCCCACGATATGTAGATACATTTGAAGAGGAAGAGATTATAGATTTAGATAAAGTCTCAAATGAGTTAAAAGAGCTTGAAATTAGTATGAAAAAAACAGATGAAACAATAGAAGCTTTTTGCAGTGAACTTGGTATTCCTACACCGTTTTAGGAGAGAGTTATGAATTATAGTGATTATATAGTTTATGTTGATGAAAGTGGTGATCACTCTTTAACATCGATAAATAAAGATTATCCGATATTTGTTTTAGCTTTTTGTATTTTTGAAAAAAATAGATATACAAAAAGTGCTGTTGAAAAACTAAAAGAGTTTAAGTTTAAACATTTTGGACATGACATGGTAATCTTGCATGAAAATGAGATAAGAAGAGATAAAGGGTATTTTAGAGTATTAAATTCTAAAGATAAAAAAGATAGTTTTTTAGAAGAACTAACTAAAATAATTGAAAATGAAGATTTTACAATTATTGCTACTGTAATTCAAAAAGAAAAGCTAATGAGTCAAAAATATAGCCCTTATGATATTGCTTTAAAATATTGTTTGGAAAGAACATATAGATTTTTAGAATCTAAAAATGAAGAGAAAAAAATCACTCATATTGTAGTAGAACAAAGAGGAAAAAATGAAGATTTAGAACTAGAGTTGGAGTTTAGAAGAATTTGTGATAGTAAAAATTATCGAAATATTAGTTTTCCTTTTGAAATAATTTTAGCAAATAAAATGAGTAATTCAGCAGGTTTACAACTAGCTGATTTGGTTGCTAGGCCTATTGGATTAAAAGTTTTAAAACCAGAGCAAGAAAATAGAGCTTATGAAATATTGAAAAATAAGTTTCATAAAAATGGAAATGGAAAAGTAGATGGTGTTGGGCTTAAAATATTTCCCTAAAAAGCAAAAAGCCCCAGAGAATCCTCTGAGGCTAAATGCCGATCGCCAATCTGCAATCCAGTGAAAGCATTATGATATATTTAGGATTAATTTTGAATTAATCCTAAATGAAAGAAGAAAAAATGAGTAAAAATATAAAAAAGAAATGGTACACAGTGAGTTCCAAATTTACAATTCAAGACTCAATGAGTCTTAAATTTCTAAATGATTTTTATTTTGAACTTAAAAAAGAAGATGATGAATTTTTAAGGTCGAAAATTTCGACCTTTGATATTTTGGATAGGTTAAAATGAGTAAAAATATAAATGTACCAAACTTGAGATTTAAAGAGTTTATTGGAGAATGGGAAGAAAAAACATTAGGCAGTGTATCTAAGCAAATATCTTATGGTTTGACTGTAAGACCTGATTATATTGAAACGGGAATACCTTTAATCTAAGCTAGAGAGCTTAGAAGTGGAAATATTGATTATGATATTGCTCCAAAGATTTCAGAAGATTCTTATAATGATTTATCAGAAAAAGCTAAAGCTAAAAAAGGTGATATCTTCTTAACAAAAACAGGAACAGTAGGACTTAGTGCATATGTTAATGAAGATTTTCCTATAGCTATAACACAAAATATAGCAGTTATTAGAGTACCAAATGAAAAGTATAGTCATCAGTTTATACTCCAAACATTTAAAACCCAAAGTTTTTATAGAACAGCTATATCTAAAGTTAATCAGTCTACTATTATGGATTTACAACTTCAAGATATAAGAAAACTATTAGTTTCTTTTCCTTCAAAACAAGAACAAGAAAAAATTGCTTCTTTTTTAACTAGTGTTGATGAAAAGATAGAAAAACTATCTAAAAAAGATGAACTTTTACAACAATACAAAAAATCTATTATGCAAAAAATATTTAATCAAGAGATTAGATTTAGAGATGATAATGGTGATGAGTTTTCAAAGTGGGAAAATAAAAGGCTAGAAGATGTTTTATCAACAGTATCAACTAAATTATATCAGATTAAAAGTACTGATATTCTTGAAAAAGGGACTTATAAAGTCATAGACCAAGGTCAAAATAAAGTTGCGGGTTATTGTAACGATGACAATAAGGTTTATCGAAATGGAGAAATAATAGTATATGGAGACCACACAACAATAGTAAAATATATTGATTTTGATTTTATTGTTGGAGCCGATGGTACTAAACTATTAACTACAATAAAAAGCAATAATCTAAAGTATATGTACTACAATCTACTTTACAATAATATTCAAGCTGAAGGATATAAAAGACACTTTAGTATATTAAGAACTGTTATATTGCAGATACCTTGCATTGAAGAACAAAATAAAATAGCAAACTTTTTATCTAATATAGATGATAAAATAGAAGAAAACCAAAAAGTATTAGAAAAAGCAAAAGAGTTTAAAAAATCTCTTTTTCAACAGATGTTTGTATGAAATTTGCAATGAGTGAAATTTTAAAATGAAGACTTGGCTTTCGGCTGATAAATCAGTACCAAACTATGCTTGTTCGTTGGAAAGCCTAAGTAAAGGGATTATATAATAGTTAGTATAAGAAAATGTTTAAAATAAGGAAAAATTATTTGAATATAAATCAAAAAAGTTTAGAAAATTTATGTTCTAGCTTACAAATTGATAGTTTAGACAAAGAGTATTATAAATTTCAAAAATTGGTTACAGTTGTCAATCAAGCTTATTTAAAAATTGCATTAAAAGAGTTTTATAATATAAAGAAGAATAATCCCAAAAAAGAGATAAGTTCAAATTTTAATTTTTTGATGAGCCTTTATAATAAACATCTTAGAGAACATCAAGTTATGTTTTTGTTATTCAATATTTTTGAAACAGCTATTCGTTCTAAATGTGCAGTTGAATTGTCATTAAAATATAGTTCTTTAAACTCTGATGATTGGTTACATAATTCAACTTTAACTCCAAATAAAATAAAAAAACCTTTAGAAGAAGCTACAAAAAAGATATTGCAAGATGGAGAAAATATAAATAATTTAGATAGTTTTGAAATCTTTGATTATATTATGCTGGGACAATTACAATCGCTTTATATAGATTTTTGGAGAGATTTATCACATTTATTTGAAGAAAAAATAGCTAATGGACATAATTTCCCTAAAATAGGAAAAAGAACTTTTGAAAAACTTTTTGAAGATATACGAAAAGTAAGAAATGATAATGCACACCACAAACCATTTCATAAAACTAGACAAAGAAGACATAAAATTATTGAAGATATTGAGTTAATATTACTTCACATAGGATTTAACTTAAAAGAAGCGATAAACAATATAGATTCAGAACATAAAATTATTAAGTTAAAATATACTTAAGGTAGAAATATGAACCCACAAAATGAAGCAACACTAGAAGAGAATTTAATTAAACAACTCCAAACTTTAGGATATGAAAGAGTTGTTATAAAAGATGATAAAGAGCTAGAAAATAACCTAAAAAAACAGCTTGAAATTCACAATAAAACAACTTTTAGCGACAATGAATTTAAAAGAGTTTTAAATCATCTAAACAAAGGAAATGTTTTTGAAAAAGCAAAGATTTTAAGAGATAAATTTGCCCTGCTTTGTGATGATGGAACTAGTAAATATATAGAGTTTTTAGATTCTGAACATTGGTGTCAAAATATATTTCAAGTAACTTCACAAGTAAGTGTAAATGGAGTTTATAAAAATAGATATGATGTAACACTTCTAATAAACGGGCTTCCACTTTGTCAAATAGAGTTAAAAAGAAGTGGATTAGAACTAAAAGAGGCTTTTAATCAAACTTTACGATATAAAAGACACTCTTATGGTGCAAACAATGCACTTTTTAACTATATACAACTATTTGTAATCTCAAATGGTGTAAATACAAAATATTATGCAAATAGCAAACTAGAAGCTATGAATTTCAAACAAACATTTTTTTGGAGTGATAAGAATAACAATAGAATAGATTGTTTAAAAGATTTTGCACAACTCTTTTTGGAAAAGTGTCATTTATCAAAGATGATTTGTAAATATATAGTTTTAGCAGAAGTTCCAAAAATTTTGATGATTTTAAGACCTTATCAGTTTTGGGCAGTTGAAGCTATTATTGAAAGAGTTAGAGATACAAATAAAAATGGTTATATTTGGCATACAACAGGAAGTGGAAAAACTCTAACATCTTTTAAAACAGCACAAATTCTTATGAAACTTCCAAAAGTATTTAAAGTTGTGTTTGTGGTAGATAGAAAAGATTTGGATTTTCAAACTACAAAAGAGTTTAATAGCTTTAGTGATGGAAGTGTAGATGGAACTGATAATACAAATACCCTTGTAAAACAGTTTGGAGATGATACAAAACTAATTGTTACAACAATTCAAAAACTAAATACTGCTATTTCAAAAAAGCACTATTTAGAAAAAATGAATAAAATAAAAGATAAAAATATAGTGTTTATTTTTGATGAGTGTCATAGAAGCCAGTTTGGTGAAACTCATCTTAATATTACAAAATTCTTTACAAATAATCAGATGATTGGATTTACAGGAACTCCAATTTTTGTGGAAAATGCAGTAGGAAATGCACTTGGTAAAAGAACTACAAAAGAGCTTTTTGATGAGTGTTTGCATAAATATGTAATAACTGATGCTATAAATGATGAAAATGTTTTAAAGTTTAGTGTTGAGTATATTGGAAGATATAAACAAAAAGAATCTAGTGCCACAAATATAGATATTGATGTTGAAGATATTGATACAAAAGAGCTATTAGAAAGTAGTGATAGAGTTACAAAAATAGTTGATTATATCTTAGCAAATCATGATAGAAAAACTCACTCAAAAGAGTTTACAGCGATGATGAGTGTAAGTAGTGTTGATATGTTAATAAAATATTATGAAACTTTTAAGGCAACAGAGCATAATCTAAAAATAGCAACAATATTTTCATATAGTGCAAATGAAGATGATAAGGATGCAACAGGAATTGTAGAACTTGAAGAATCTGAAGGTGCATTTATAGATGAAACACATATAAACAAGCACTCAAGAGAGAAACTAGATGAGTTTATTGAAGATTATAATAAAATGTTTTCTTGTAAATACTCAACAAAAGATTCACAAAGCTTTTACAACTACTATAATGATATTTCAAAAAGAGTAAAACAAAAAGAGATAGATATTTTACTTGTTGTAAATATGTTTTTAACAGGATTTGATAGTAAAACATTAAACACTCTTTATGTAGATAAAAATCTAAAATATCATGGACTAATACAAGCATTTTCACGAACAAATAGAATACTAAATGAGCAAAAATCTCAAGGAAATATAGTTTGTTTTAGAAATCTAAAACAAGCAACAGATGATTCAATAGCACTTTTTTCAAATAAAGATGCAAAAGAGATAATAATTATGCAACCTTATGAGAGTTATGTAAAAAGCTTTGATGAGAAATACGATGTCCTAAAACTAATAGCTCCAACAGTTGAAAGTGTTGGTGAGCTATTTGGAGAAGAAGAAAAACTAGAGTTTGTAAAGGCTTTTAGAGAGCTTTTAAGAGTTAAAAATATTTTGGGTGGATTTAGTGATTTTAAATGGTCTGATTTAAAAATGAGTGAACAAGAGTTTGAAGATTATAAGAGTAAATATCTTGATTTAAAACCTAGTACAAATAGAGATAAAGAGAGAGTTTCAATATTAGAAGATGTTGATTTTGAGCTAGAGTTAATCCATAAAGATGAGATAAATGTAGTTTATATTTTAAAACTATTAGGAAAACTAAAAGATACGCAAGATAAAGATGAAGTAAATAAACAAAGAGAAAATATCACTAATATTTTAAATAATAACCCACAACTAAGAAGTAAAAGAGAGCTAATTGAGAAGTTTATAAATGAAAACCTTGTAAATATAGTAGATGTTGAAAATATTGAAGATGAGTTTGATAAGTTTTGGGATGTGGAAAAACAAAAAGCATTTGATATTATAGTAAAAGATGAAAATTTAAAACCTGATGAGTTAAAAAAAGTAATAGAAACATATATTTATGAACAAAGAGTTCCACTTGCAAATGATGTAGCAAAAACTTTAATTGATGCTCCAAAATATCTTGAAAGAAAAAAAATTGTAACTAGAGTTTTAGATAAGATTGTTGAGTTTGTTGAGAAGTTTTATGAGAAAATATAATATAGGATAGAAGATGAAAACAAAGGTTTTTTGTGGTTTTGTACTTGACAAAGAGGGTTCTGCAAAAGAGATAAATATTGATGAAATACCCAAATATAAAAAAGCAAATGAGCTTTTATGGTTACATTTTAACTACACAAAAAGCGAAGCAAAAGAGTGGATTAGCAAAAAAAGTAAAATAGATAATATTGCAATAGATGCACTTTTAGCTGATGAAACAAGACCTAGAACCATAGTTTTAGGAGATAATTTACTATTGGCTTTAAGAGGTGTAAATCTTGACCCTAATTCAAAGCCTGAAGATATGAAATCTATTAGACTTTTTATATCTGAAAACTTAATTATTAGTTGTAGTAGAAGAGATATTTTGTCTGTTAGAGAGATGATTAATGAGTTAAAGCAAGGTATTGGAGTAAAAAGTGCTTCAGAATTTTTAGTTGAACTTACCTATAAAATGATAGATAGAATAGATAATGTAATTGAAAATATTCATGATAGAAGCGATATTTTAGAAGATGATATTTTTGAAATTAAAGATAAAGAACAAAGAATTGATATTTTAGGAATTAGAAAGGAGATTATAATTCTAAAAAGATATTTAGCCCCACAAAAAGATGCTTTGATAAAACTTTACAATGAAAAAATTTCATGGTTAAATGAGTATCAAAAAAATGAGCTAAGAGAGACAAACGACCAATTAATAAGACATATAGAAGAACTCGATGCAATTAGAGATAAAATAACTTTAATTCAAGATGAATTAACAAATAGATTAAGCCATGAATTAAATAATAAAATGTACATAATGGCAATAATTTCAGCTATTTTTTTACCACTTACATTTTTAACAGGACTTTTAGGGATAAATGTTGGTGGAATTCCAGGTGCATCGAATGAAAATGCCTTTTATATATTTAGCTTGATTTTACTGTTTGTTGTGAGTTTTCAATTTTATATATTTAAAAGAAGTAAGTGGATTTAATATTTGCCAAAAAGCCAAATATTATTTTTTTATAAAATAAAGAGATATAAAAGATAAAAGAGCAAAAAATGTACTATATAAAAATAGATTTTCTCCATACACAGCACCTGAAAACAAAGCCCCAACAAATCCACCCAAACCATATCCAACACCAAACATAAACTGCTGTGCTAGTTTTTTATTATCATAAAGAGAGTATAGATAAATCACAACTGCACTGTGAAATAGAGCAAATGAAAAGGCATGAATTGCTTGAGTAAAATATACAATTTCTAGTGAATTTGGATACAAGTACAGAAGTAACCATCTAAAAGCTGTAATTCCTACACAAAATTTTATTATGCTTAGAAGATTGTTTTTTAAAATTGGAGCTTGAAAATAGAGCATTAAAATCTCACAAAGTACTCCAAAAGCCCACAAATATGAGATTGTCTCCAGTGAAAGCCCATGCTCTAGCTCATATATTGTAAAGAAGTTATAAAAACTTCCAAAGCTTACTTGCATAAAAAATATACTTACCCAAAATGCAAGATGTTTTAAAAATGAGAAAACTTCATCGCTTGTTTGATTGATTTTGTCTTCAAAATCATGCTTTAGTAAAAGCAGAGCAAAAATAACTGTAAATACAACAACAGCTAAATAGTAGTGAAGTGCCACAAAAGGAGTTGTTAGAACTTTAGCCAAAACCAAAGCAATAATAGTAAATCCAATAGAGCCAAAAAGCCTAGCTTTCCCATATCTATCTTTTCCCAAAAGTGTAACGGTACTAACTTCTAAATATGGCAAAATCAAAGATAAACAAGCCGCTAAAACGGCATTATTTAGCATAAATATATAAAAATTCTCTATTGTAAGATAAAAAAGTGCAACTGTTAAAACTGTTAAGAAAAGAGCTTTTTTAAACATCTCTTTATTTAAACTAATATGTTTTAAAAACAAAAATGGCATTAAAAACTTCATCAAAGGAGCAACCGCTAAAATAATACCAATATCAAAAGCACTATAACCAATATCGCTTAGAACCTTTGGTAAAAATATTACATAAATTCCAACAGCAGCAAAATAGAAGAAATAAAAAGCTGAAATATTAAAAAATAGCATTTAGTTTTGTTTGATTATTTTTGTATTTGAAACTATATCTTGAAAAGTTTTTCTATCTTTATTAAAGTAGCAGTAAAAAAGTGGAGCTATTAAAATAATCGCAAAAAAAGTTGCAATATATCTTGCAAGAGCTTGTAAAACTGAGATTCTATCTCCTGTTTTATTATCAACAAGTTTTATATCATAAGATTTTAATCCTGGAGTTTGACCATTTTTAAGCCAAAAAATTCCAATAATCACAAATGTAGTACCCAAAATAATACTCCAACCAAGAGTTCTATTTTGAGCAAATCCATCACCACTTCCCATAATTATATAAATAACAATATACATAATTGGAGTAGTGATTAAAAAAAAATCAGTTAAAAATGCTTTAAATCTTTGAGCTAATGTTGCTAGGTTTTGTGAAGAGTTAGAGTTAAAAGAGTCTTTTTTTAAATTCTCTTTTGAAACTCTATTGTTTTTAACATCTCTCCACTTTGCCATTAATTTCCTCTGCTTCCTGGTTTTATAGCAACACTTCCATCTTTACATAGTGGACAATTATCAGGGCTATACATATCAAAAGCAAAATCTTCTAAAGCGAAGAAAGGTTTATCTAGTGGAAGTTTACAGTTGTCTTTTCTGCTTAAATCACTTCCAACTCTTTGGCAAAATCCTCTATTGGCTAGTGCTGCATAAGCTACGATTTCTCCACCAGCTTGAGTGATACAAGCAGCCGCCTCTAAAGCACTTCCACCAGTTGTAATAATATCTTCACAAACTAAGTATTTCTCACCAGATTTTACTTCAAAACCTCTTCTAATACTCATTTGTCCATCAACTCTTTCAGCAAAAATAAATCTTACATCTAAAGCAGTTGCAAGTGCAAAACCAGCTATTAATCCACCTAAAGCAGGTGCACAAACAGCATCTATTTTAATTCCAGATTTTTTTATCTCATCTGCTAATGCAACAGCCAAAAGTTTAGCAGTTTTTGGGTCTTCCAAAACTTTTGCACTTTGTAGATAAAATTGTGAGTGGTTACCACTACTTAGTTTGAAATGCCCCTCAAGTAGAGCATCAGAGTTTTTATAAATTTGTTCTATATTCATATTTATACCGTTAAAATTTCTTTTTCTTTTGTTTTTAGAGTTTCATCAGCTTTTGCTACAAAACCATCAGTGATTTTTTGAACTTCATCTTGTGCTTTTTTGCTATCGTCTTCAGTTATCTCTTTATCTTTTAGCATATTTTTAATTTTTGTATTTGCATTTTGTCTAATGTTTCTAATAGCAACCTTTGCATTATCAGTCATAACTTTAGCTTGTTTTGCAGTTTCTTGTCTTTGTTCAACAGTCATTGGAGGGAAGAATAGTTTAATTACTTCACCGTTGTTGTTTGGATTTACTCCAATATTTGCAGTTTGAATAGCTTTTTCAATAATACTTAGAAGATTTTTTTCCCAAGGATTAATTGTAATTGTTGTTGCATCAGTTGCCAAAACAGAACCAACTTGTGATAAATCAGTCATTGTTCCATAATAATCAACTTTGATATTATCCAAAATATTTACATTTACCTTACCAGTTCTTAGAGTTTTGTAATCTCTTTTTAAAGCATCAATAGATTTCTCCATTTGCTCTTTAGTTTGTGAATAAACTTCACTCAACATAGTTTCTCCTTTATTTAATTAATAATTTATTTGAAATAGTATAATAATCTGTACTAACAGCAACTCTATTTCTAGCTAGGTTTAGCTTTTTGTTAAATTTAAGTTCAATTATACCATTATTTACTTTTACATCTTGCCAACCATAAGTTGATACAAAGATTTTTGCATTTTTAATACTTGGGTCAATTTGTACTTTAATATCTTTTAAAATACCATCTTTTGGATACTCTTTTGGTTCAATCCAAGTTGCATCTAATGTTTTGTATTTTATTTTTTCATTTATATCAACATTGCCAACAAGAGCTATTCGATTTATATCAAAAATATCACTATTTTTATTGATTGAACCATTGTTTTGATTTAAAATTGCCTCAAAGCCAAAAGTTTTTAAAATCTCTTTAGATTTTTCATCATATTCACCATAAGGGTAAGTATAATATTTAGCTTTATAGCCCATATTTTTTTCAAATATTAAAGCAGCCTTTTTTGTATCTTCAATAATCTCTTCATTGCTTAATTTTACTAATGATTTGTGATTATATGAGTGAAGTTCAATATTTCCATATTTTGAAGTCTCTTTTAGCTCATCCCAAGTCATAAAATCGCCATATTTATCATCTGTTGCTTTAACATAAACAAATAGTGTAAAAGGGTAGTTATACTCTTTGAAAACTTTTAAACCATTTTGATAAAAACTTTTATAAGCATCATCAATAGTAAAAGCTACCCAGTTTGAAGGAATCTCTTCTTTGTTTTTTAGTTTTTCAAAAATCTCTTCAAGCTTTACAACTTTATAACCATTGTTTTTGAAATATTCAAAGTTTTTTCTTAACTCTTTTAAACTTGTATTTGTGCTTTGGTGTTTTGAGTCATCAAATCTATGATAAACAAAAACCTTTGCATCTGCAAAGAGATACAAAGGTAAAAAAAAGAGAAGTAAAAAATACTTCATTGCTTAAAACTATTTGCTTTCAGGAACTTTGTTTTCAGTTGTAGGTGCAACTGGAGCCGTTGGTGCAGTTTGTACTGGAATAGGATTTGCTGGTATTAAAGACTCTTGATTTACTTTATCAATAGCACTTTTATTTCTCTCTTGATTATATGTATAACCTAAGAAAAGTGTATTTAAAACAAATACTAAACCTAAAATCATAGTTGCTTTTGATAAAAAATTAGCAGGACCTTTTGCCCCAAAAAGTGATTCATTGCTTCCGCTATAAGCTCCTAGCCCCATGCTTGAACTTTTTTGAAGTAATACAACAATTACAATAAGTACTGCTAAAACAAATTGAACTATTAAAAGTGTAGATGTCATTATCTATATTCCTTTTTTAAAAATGGTGTCTATTTTATCTAAAACTTGTTAAAATATTGTTAAAATAAAAATAACAAAAAAGATAGATGCAAGTAAAAAACCAATTTTCAAAATATGCCAAAGAGTATAGATCATACAATATCATCCAGCAAATCTGTGCAAAATCACTTGTAAGAGAACTTAAAACAAAACCAAAAAAAATCTTGGAAATAGGTTGTGGTAGTGGACAAGTTTTTTCAAATATATCTTGGGAATTTGAAAAATATCTAGCAATTGATGGCTCACAAGAGATGTGTAATCTTCATCCAAAGGCAGAAAACCTTGAGATAGAATGCCTAAATTTTGATAGTGTTGAGTTTTTTGATTTTATAAAACAAGATAAATATGATATGGTTTTGTCATCTTCTGCTCTTCAATGGTCAAATAATTTGGAAAAAATAGTTTGTACATTAAAAGATATAACAGATGAGATAAATGCTGTTTTATTTACTTCTAATACTTTTAAAACAATACAAGAAATAACAAACAACAACTCTCCAATTTTAGATGAAAAAAGTATCAAAGATGCATTTTCAAAATATTTTATTTGTGAGTTTGAAACAATTGCATATAAATTAGAGTTTGATAATAAAAAAGAGTTGTTTGATTATATTAAAAAATCTGGTGTTAGTGGAAGTAGTGAATTGTCTTTTGAAAAGGCAAAAAAACTATATAAAGAGTATGATTTAAATTATTTAGAGTTTGAAGTTATATTTATAAAGGCTAGAAAGTCTAGCCTTTAATTAATCTTCGCTTTTCATAATTCCTAGAATTTGAAGTAAAGATATAAATAGATTAAAGAAATCTAAGTATAAAGAAAGTGCTGCTTCAACAGGTGAATCATAGTTTCCTTTGATTATATTTTGCGTATCATACAAAATAAATGCAGAGAAAAGTAAAGCACCACCACTTGCTATTACTAGTTGCATCATAGATGATTGAATAAAAATATTTGAAATTCCTGCAACAATCATTATAATTAAAGCAATAAATAAAAATTTACCCATAAAACTAAAATCTTTTTTAGTTGTCATGGCAAACATTGAAATTCCACCAAAAGCAATTGATGTCATTAAAAATGCTTGACCAACAATAGCTGCACCATCAGGCATTGCAAAAATTGAATACAATAAAGGTGCTATTGTAAGACCAGTTATAAATGTAAATACAAATAATACAGCCAAATTAACACCTGGAGTATGTTTAACTCTTGGAATTACAAACCAAATTAAAGCAATTTCAATTGCAAATAGAACCCATTTCATTGGACCTGCTAAAATATTAACAATTCCTAATCCTATATATGCTCCTGCAGTTGCAGCTAAAAGTGAACCAGCAAAAAGTTGATAAGTAGCTTTTAGAAAACTCATTATCGAAGCTTGAGATGATTCTTGTGAATATTCAGATGATTGATTAGTTAAATAATCTCTGTTGTACATTTTCCCTTCCTTATTATAAAGTTTAAAACAAAATTTCACTTAATAAATTTTATTAAGTATGGACATTATAATATATAAATTTAGTAAATAAAAGGTAAATCAAAAAGAATCCCAAAATTTAAGCTAAATTTAAGTTAAACCTCTTGACAAAGCTAAAAAATCCTATTATAATTCCCGTCCAATTTGACCGATACGGTTTAAAATTAAGTTCTTTAAAA